>JBNKSG010000112.1:0-12156 GCA_050297195.1 Opitutaceae bacterium
GGGACCGGGGGTTGGAGGGACGAGGGAGTGAGTGACTAGCGCGCCTGTGCAGACGGCGACGATCAGGTAGACGTAGTTTCGTCCCAGCCGGAAGGCCATAGCTTGGGCGAGGGGGACCATCAGGTAAAAGACCGTGTCGAAAAATACGGGAATGGAGAGGAAGAAGGCGGAGATCAGCATCGCGTAGCCGGCCCGCTTTTTCCCGAAGACTTTGATCATGTTTCGCACGATGCGATCGGCAGCGCCGCTCTCCATGAGGCAGAGTCCAATGATGGCGGCGAGGGCGATGATCCAGGCGATGCTGCCAGCGGTATTGCCGAGCTGCGTCATCGTTTCCGAGACGGCGGCAGTGATGGGGTTCTCCTCGGAGTCGCCGAGCAGGTTGGTGAGGGATCCGACGATGACGGCAGCTATGATGAGAGCGATGAAGGGGTGGATGCGCAGGTAGCCAATGGCAAGGACGACAAAAGCGATACCAGCTAGGAGCACGAGGAAGGGCGTCGGGTCGAGGGCGCCCGCCGCAAGCAGGACGGGGAGGTCAAGAGGCATAGGGTGTGGTAGCTTGGGTTAGCGTTTTTGGGGAAAGCCGTGAGATTCGGTGGAATCGGTCGGTTCCTTAGGTTCTCGCGCAGGTTCGGATCAAACAAAGCTTTTTTCGGCTGAGAAGGGATAAAATGGGCTCACTATAGAGATGCCATGCAGTTCCATTTTTTTAGGGACAGGCTATTTATTTGCACGGGTGGCTTGCGGGATTTGGGGCTTTGGGATAGGATCTTTCCATGCGACAGAGGAGAGTTAAGGCGGAAGAGGTGGGTGCGGTTTATCATTGTATCTCCAGAATAGTTGGAGGTGACTTCTTGCTGGAGGGGGATCGGGAGAAGGAGGTGTTGCGAAATCAGATCTGGAAGGTGGCGGACTTTTGCGGAGTGGAGGTCTTGACCTACTGCATCATGTCCAACCACGTGCACATTCTCTTGCGTACGCCGGACCCGAAGTTTCTGAAGAAGCTGACAAACGCGGAGCTCGTTAGGCGGGTGAAGCGAATCTACTCGGCGGAGAAGGCTGGCTCATTCGATCAGGGGCTGATTGACCCGGAAGCGCAGGTGCGGGAGCGATTCCGGTCCCAGCTGCTCTCTCGCATGGGGGACGTTTCCCAATATATGAAGGAGCTTAAGCAACGTTTCTCCATCTGGTACAACAAGTCCCACCGGCGGATCGGTACCCTATGGGCGGAACGATTCAAGAGCGTGCTGGTAGAGGACGATCCGATGGCCCTCTCTACAATTGCCGCGTACATCGAGCTCAACCCGGTGCGGGCGGGACTGGTCGACGACCCGGCCTTGTATCGATTCTGCGGATATGCGGAGGCGATGGGAGGCTTCAAGCCTGCCCGGTCCGGCATTTGCTCGCTTCTAGGTGGCCGAGAGTCTTGGGCTTTGGCTGCCGAGCGTTACCGTGTGGCGGTTTTCGGCAAGGGACAGAGCTTCGACGCTAGCCGGCCTGGCAGGTCGGTGGATGCGACGAAGGCAGCGAGGGTGATGAACGAAGGAGGCAAGATCTCCAAGCCGGAAGCCTTGCGTTGTAGGGTGCGGTACTTTTCAGACGGAGCGGTACTAGGATCGAAGGTATTCGTGCAAGGTTACTTCGAGTTGCATCGGGAGCGTTTCGGAGCGAAGCGTCGCGATGGCCCTAGGACGATGCGGGGAAGTGACTGGGGCGGCTTGTCTTGTATCCGAGACCTGAGGACGGAATTGTTCGGTTCCTCTTAGACCGGCTGCATGGTGACTTCGACGGATATGGTGTGGTCTCCGCCACCGGTGACGGCACCGCTGAGCATGCTGACATCCGAGAAGTCGCGGCCGTAGGCTACGGCGACGTGTTGGTCGCCGCAGACGAGATTGTTGGTGGGGTCGACGTCGATCCAGCCATGCTTGGGCACGAAGACGCTGACCCATGCGTGGGAGGCGTCGGCGCCGACGAGGCGGGGCTGGCCCGGGGGAGGCATGGTGAGGATGTATCCGCTGGCGTAGCACGCGGAAAGCCCTTGGGCTCGCAGGGCGGCGAGCATGAGATGGGCAAAGTCCTGGCAGACCCCGCTTTTCGTGGAAAGGGTTTGCTCGACGGGGGTGTAGATGTCGCTGGCCTCAGGATCGAACTTGAATTCGTCCTTGAAGGCTTGGAGCATGGCGGCGATTCCGTCGCCGATAAGGGTGGTGCCGGAGAAGAAGCGAGCTCCGAAGGCGATGATGGCGTCGCTGGCTCGGGTATTCTCTGTCTCGTAGAGGAATTCTTTGGCCTCGATGAGGTCAGTTCGTTTGATGTCTGCGAGAGCGTCTCTGATAACTGATACGGGTGTATCCAGTTTTTTGAGATCAATCGCTTCGCTGGTGACTTCAACGGTGCTAGAGGCTTCGACGACGAGGGTGTCGTGGGGTTCTTGGACGGAGAAGAGGTGGGAGGTGTTTCCGAAGTAGTCGAGGCGTTCTGCTAGATCGGCGGTTTCGGGGCTGACGTCGAGGGTGAAGCGGCTGCAGGATTGGGATTCGTTGCTGAGCGGCTTGAGGATCGCTGTGTGATGCGAAGCGGTAACGGGGTAGCTGTAGGCGTAGCTGGTTTTGTGGTGTATGCGGTAGGTAGCCATGCTGTTCGTTATCCGATGGTTGCGTTTGGCTTTTTGGTGGCCGCGTTGTTGGTGTGGGCGAAGTAGTATTGTTGGATGGCGCTGCCGAGTTCGAGTAGGTTGGCGAAGGTGTCGCCGAAGAAGTCGTGCACGCTTTTCATTCTCGCGAGGGGTTCTTGCTGCATCAGGGTTTCGGGGTTGGTGAGCCCAATGCGGCTGAAGAGTTGCAGCGATAGGGTATCGATGGTGTTGCGTCCGCCCTTGATGGCGTGCGGCAGGGTTGCGAGCAGTTCCCGGAGGTTGGAGATTTGGTAGACGAGGGAGCGCGGGTTGGTCGAGTCGAAGCAGAGAACTTCGATCACGCTTTCGGATGAAACTGTATTCAGATAGCGGCGACGGTAGGTGATGCTTGAGTCTGCCCAGTAGAGGAGCTGGGATTCGAGCCGATCGTCGAAGGGGTTGGCGACTGAGTAGGACGACTGGAGCAGGGAGGAGATGGAAAGGGCACGCTCGAGGCGTCTGCCGATTTGCAGGAAGGTCCAGCCTTGGCTGCGGGTCATGTTTTCGTAGGCGTTGCCCACGAAGATGGAGAGGTTTTCGAGGGCGTTGTCTAGGAATATGGATACTTCGTCGTCGAAGATGCTGAGGTCCTTGGACTCGTAGGAGTCGCCTATTTCGCGGAAGGCTTGCATGCGCTTCCAGGTGTCGACGGAGAGGCGCTCCTTGACCTTGGCTCCTGCGCGTTCGATGAAGTGCAGGTTGTTGATCAAGCTTTCGGGGTTGTCCTTGGAAAAGAGGGATCGGGTGAGGAAGGGTTCGACGGCGGAGAAGTCGAGTCGCTCGGTTTCCGGGTCGAGCAGGCTGTCGATGGATTCGTCGGGTGGTATGATTTGTTCGAGGAAGGGGACGATGGCTCGCTGGGATTCGCTTCCCAGTTCTTCGGTGAGGAAGTTGCAGATCGTGCGTTGGAGTCGTGCGAGGGATTCGGCTCGTTCGATGTAGCGTCCGAGCCAGTGGAGGTTGTCGGCGGTGCGGCTGGGCAGGTCGCTGTGGTTGCGGCGGATGGGGCGCTCTGAGTTGAGGTTGGCTACAGCTCGTTGACCGGCTTCGGGGCCTGAGTCGCGAATGATCCAGGCGTCCTTGCTGGCTCCGCCGCGTTGCATGGAGACGTCGAGTATGTCGTCGTTCGCTGGATACCGCACGAGTCCGCCGGGCATCATTTTCCATCCGCTTTCGTCGGCGACGAGGAAGACGCGCATGAGGAAGTGGCGGGGGTGGAGCTTGCCGTTTTCGTAGACGGGCGTGGTGGCTTGGGAGAGGATTTCCTGGCCGCAGTAGCGTTCGGGGAACTTGTTTATCTTGTCGACGAGGGTCTGCCTTTCTTGGGCGCTGAGGCGGGGGCCGAAGTGGGTGGCGCCGCCCAGCTGGCGGAAGGTGGGTTTGACGATGAGCTTGTCGATGTTCTCGAGAACGTAGTCGCGCTCGTGCTTTTGTCCGCACCACCAGGTGGCGACGGAGGGGAGTTCGAGGCTTTCGCCGAGGTAGTTGCGGCAGAACCAGGGGAGGAAGGCGAGCAAGGCGGGCGTTTCCACGAAGCCTGAGCCGAGCGCGTTTACGAGGGCTAGGTTGCGGTTGCGGATGGTATTGACCAATCCGGGGACGCCGAGAAGGGAGTCGTTGCGCAGCTCGAGGGGGTCGACCCAGGGGGAGTCGACGCGGCGGAGGAGTCCGTGGACTTGCTGCACGCCGTTGATCGTCTTCATGTAGAGACGGTTGGAGCGGACGGTGAGGTCCTCGCCTTCGGCGAGGGTGTAGCCGAGGTTGCGGGCGAGGAAGGATTGTTCGAAATAGGTTTCGTTCTTCGGGCCGGCGGTGAGGAGGGCGATGTTTGGCTGGTCGGAAGAGGTGGCTGCCAGCGACTCGATGTGTTGGCAGAACTTGTGCACGAAAGGCTGGAGGGAAAGGATGTCGGACTGCCAGATGGCCTTGGGGAAGATGCGGGACATCAGCATGCGGTTCTCCAGCGCGTAGCCGAGTCCGGAGGCGGCTTCCACGCGGTCGGATAGGACCCACCAGCTACCGTCTGGAGAGCGGGCTAGGTCGGCCGAGTAGAGCTGGATGTGGCTCTGGCGCGGAGGCAGGAGCCCGTGGCAGGGGCGGAGGAAGGCGGGATTTGAGAAGACGAGGTACGGATGCATCTTGCTGCTTTGCAGCATGGTCTGCCGTCCGTAGACGTCCCCGAGGATGAGGTTGAGCAGGTGGGCGCGTTGGCCGAGCGAGCTCTCGAGCGATTCCATCTCCTTTTGGGGGAGGGCCAGCGGGACCATGTCCATGGACCAAGGGCGGGAGCTAGAGTCGTTTTCGTCGTAGACGTTGTAGGTGATCCCGTTGTCGTGGATGAGGCGTTCGAGCTGTCGCTCGCGACGTTCCCAGCGGGGTTGGTTGAGGTCGCCGAGGTGTTCGGACACGGATTGCCAATGGGGACGCGGCTGTCCCTTTCCGTCGAGAAACTCGTCGTAGGAACCACCGGCGGAGGCGTAGCCTCCCATCCAGTTGTTTAGCAAATTCGTTTGGCCAGCTTCGGTCATCAGGGGGTTACAAACGCTTTTGAGCGCGTGATGACTGGAGTATTCCTTACGCTTTTAAGTGCAAGCGTCGGGATCCCCAAATCACATTCGGTCTTATAACCTACGTAGATCGAGGGTGACGGGCATTTCTTCGCTTCGCTCGATGTTGCGTACCTGGATGGGGCCGGTGTTGTGGCCGAAGGCGTGAAAGCGTTCCGCGCGGCGGGTTTCCGCTTCGAGGGCGTTGATGGGGAAGCGCTCGTGGCTGCGCCCGCCTGGGTGGCTGACGTAGTAGGTGCAACCGCCGATGGCGCGGGAATGGTACTTGTCTACGATATCGAAGACGAGCGGCGCGTGCACGGGGATGGTCGGGTGCAAGCAGCTGGGCGGTTGCCATGCTCGGTAGCGCACGCCGGCCACGTAGCTGCCTGGGTCGCCTGCGCTGGTGAGCGGGAGCTCGATGCGGTTGACGGTGAGGGTGTAGCGCTCTGGGTCGAGTCCGGTGACCTTGGCTTGAAGGCGCTCGATGGAAGAATCGACGTAGCGGGCGGTGCCGCCGCCGCCGGCTTCTTCGCCGAGGACCAGCCATGGCTCGATGCCTTGGCGGAGTTCGATGGTTATGCCTTCGAAGCTGGCGGTGCCGATGATGGCGAAGCGGAACTCGAAGTGGGTGGTGAACCAGTTTTCCTGGATCGGCAGGTCTGCGGCGTGGAGGGTTTTGATGACTTGCTTGAAGTCCTCCTTGACGAAGTGAGGCAGCATGAAGCGGTCGTGCAGCTTGGTGAGCCAGCGGGTGAGCGGCGCTTCGTAGGGCTTTTCCCAGAAGTGGACGATGAGGGCTCGTAGCAAGAGTTGCTGGGCGAGGCTCATCTGGGCGTGCGGCGGCATTTCGAATCCGCGGAATTCCACGAGGCCGAGGCGTCCTGTTGCGCTGTCGGGCGAGAACATCTTGTCGATGCAGAACTCGGCTCGGTGCGTGTTGCCGGTCAAGTCGGTGAGCAAATGGCGGAAAACGCGGTCTACGAGCCAGGGCGGTATGCTGGGATCGTCGATCTTGGGAATTTGCTTGAAGGCGATCTCCATCTCGTAGCAGGCGTCGGGGCGGCCTTCGTCGACGCGAGGCGCTTGGGAGGTGGGGCCGATGAAGAGTCCGCTGAAGAGGTAGCTGAGGGAAGGGTGGTTGAGCCAGAAGCCGATAAGGGACTTCAGGACGTCGGGGCGTCGTAGGAAGGGGGAGTCCGCTGGTGTCGAACCGCCGACTACGATGTGGTTGCCCCCGCCGGTGCCGGTGTGGCGGCCGTCGAGTTGGAACTTGTCGGTACCGAGGTTGAGCTGGCGGGCTTCTTCGTAAAGGATTTCCGTTTTTTCGACGAGCTGGTCCCAGTTGGTGGAGGGGTGGATGTTTACCTCCATGACGCCCGGGTCCGGCGTGATCTTCATGTAGTCTACGCGTGGGTCGTGAGGTGGAGTGTAGCCTTCGATCAGTACTGGTTTTTTCAATACGGATGCGGCGTGCTCCACGGCTGCCACGAGATCGATGTAGTCTTCGATCTTTTCGGTGGGCGGCATAAAGACGTAGAGGCGTCCTTTGCGGCACTCCACGCAGAGAGCGGTGCGGATGACCCAAGGGGCGGATTGGCCTTCGTCGGGTACTTGGTTTTGCGGGAGCTTTGCGAGTTCCTCTTCAAAGCTTTCGGCTGCTTCGCGTTCCTCTTCGATGCGTTTTGCGATTTCGCGTGCGGCGTGGTCGTCTTCCTTGCGTTGCGGAACGATGAGCGAGCGGCGCGAGGGTAGGTCCGGATAGCGAGCGGAGGGGTCGGATGGATAAAGGTAGGGATACTCGTCTTCTTTGACCCAAGGGAGTCGATCGAGCGGTAGGCGTAGACCGAGCGGCGAGTCGCCGGGGGTGAGGAAAAGTTGCTTGCCGCGCAGCATCCAGATGCCGCTGTGCCAAGCGGGTCCGTCCTTGTCCCAGCCGCGTTGGAGCGGCAGGGCGTAGCCGACGGGGGTGTTGAGGCCGCGGTTGAAAACGCTGAGGAGGTTTTCGCGTTCCTGCGGGTCGTCGAGCTCGTTGTCTAGCGGGTTGATGTTTACCGGGAGGTTGCGTTCCTTCAGCGAGAAGGCGACTGGGTCCTCGTAGGCGGGATTGATGTATTGCTTTTCTACGCGGAGCTGACGGGTGAGCTCTTCGATGAGCGCTTTCGCGTCTTCATGAGTGTATCCATATTCTACGGACTCGTCGCCGATCAATTCGTCGTTTTCCCAGATCGGTTCGCCGTCCTTTCTCCAGTACAGGCCGAGGGCCCAGCGCGGAAGTGGTTCGCCTGGGTACCATTTGCCTTGCCCGTAGTGAAGCATGCCCTGCGGGCCGAACCTTTTGCGGAGGCGGCGGATTAGCTTATCGGAAAGTGGTTTCTTGGTGGGGCCGACGGCTCCGGTATTCCATTCTTCACCCTCTTGGTCGAAGATGGAGATGAAGGTCGGTTCGCCGCCCATGCTCAGGCGAACGTCGCCCGCCTCGAGTCGCTTGTCCACAGTCTTTCCAAGGGCGAGGATGGATTTCCATTGAGAATCTGTGAAGGGCTTTGTGACGCGCGGATCCTCGTGGATGCGTGTGACCGACATGGATACGTCGAATTCGGTTTTGCAGGCGGTGATGCCGCCTTCAATGGGAGCGGCCCCCATCGCATCAGCTGAAGTGGCAAGGGGGATGTGCCCTTCGCCGCAGAAGAGGCCGCTGGTGGCGTCGAGTCCAACCCAGCCGGCTCCGGGAAGGTAGACTTCGCACCATGCATGCAGGTCGCAGCAGTCCTCGGTTACGCCTGCGGGGGCGTCGGGGTCGACTGGCTTTTGGTCTGGTTTTAGTTGTATCGAATATCCAGATACGAAGCGGGCTGCGATTCCGAGTCGGCGAAATACGTGAACGAGCAGCCAAGCGAAGTCGCGGCAGCTGCCTTTCCCTTCCTTGAGGGTGCGCTCCGGCGTAAAGATGCCGGGATCCATGCGGAGCGTGTAGTCGAGGTGGGCGTTTACCTTCTGGTTGATGTAGGCGACGAAGTCGTTGGTGTCTTTCTTGGACGTATCGATTGATTCGACGAATTCCTTGAAGCGTCCGCGGAGCGGAATCTTAGCGAAGTAGGGGCGTAGTTCCTTTTTGAGTACTTTGCTGTACTCGAAGGGATAGCTGGTCGCATTTTCCTCGAGGAAGAAGTCGAAGGGGTTGATGGGCGCGAGGTCGACGACGAGGTCGATCTCGAGTCCGAAGGACTTGGTCGGCTCTTGCAGCAGGAGGCGGGCAACGTAGTTGCTTTGCGGGTCTTGCTGCCAGTTGACGAACGTGTCCTCAGGGGTGACCTTCAGCGAGTAGCTGACGATGCGAGAACGGCAATGCGGGGCCGGCCTCAACCGAACGACTTGCGGGCCGAGAGTGGCGAAGCGGTCGTAGTTGTAGGTGGTCTTGTGGTTAAGGGCGACTTTTATAGCCATTGAAAGTGGTGAGTGGTAAGGAGTGGGTGGTGGGTTGCTCGCACGGAGGGAAGGCGGGGCGCTCCGGTTTGCGAGCGGGATGGCAGGCTACGATTGCGCTTGTTCGAAGTCTTCGACCGGATCGATGATTTCGGAGAACATGTAGCGTTCGTTGATCTTGAGCGCGATTTCGCCGAGATCGTTCTCGATGGCCTCGATGAGCTTGTGGGCTTCCTTGCCGTTGAGGTCGCTCGGGTTCGCGTAGTTGAGCTTGGCGATCAATTGGCCGAGGCGGCGTTCTGCTTCGTTTGAAAAGTGGGTGGTCGGGCACTTAGAAATCGCGTGCAACGCGAGTTGGGTGCGGGAGAGGCAGTAGAGCACAGAGCGCGGAAAGTCGCGCGAACGCAGCAGGAAGTTACGCACGGTGTCGCCTTCGATGTCGGCGACGTAGACGCGACGGTAGGCTTCATGGGCGCTGCAACCGCGCAGGATGGCGGCCCACTGGGCGTTGTCGAGGGCGTCGTCTTTGGCTGGCGAGTCCTGCTGCATGAAGCGCTTGGCGTCGAGGATGCGGCAGGTTTTGTCCGCCCGTTCGAGGTTGGCCCCGATCTTAACGAACTCGAAGCCGATTTGGTGCGGGAAGGTGGTATCGACCAAGCCTTGGAAGAGCTGGGAGAATTCCTTGATGTGTTGGAAGAATTCGTAGTCGGCTTCCTCGCAGACTTCTTTGGGATCCTGCTTCTTGAGCCAGAGGTAGGTGCGGTTGATGACCTCCCACATTTCGGAGGAAATCTGGTCGCGAATCATGCGAGCGTTTTCTCGGGCGGCGGAGATGCATTGGAGAACCGAGCTCGGGTTTTCGCGGTTGAAGATCAGGAAGTCCGTGGCGTTGGCGCTCGACTTGTCGTCGTAGAGCGATTCGAAGAGGGTTTGGTCTCCGAGGCTGGCGAGGATCGGGCTCCAGTTCTTGTAGGAGTCCTCATCGGGCCCGTGTTCGGATTCGAGGAGCGTTTGTAGGGTGACGTCTACGAGGCGAACGGTGTTTTCGGCACGTTCGATGTAGCGGGCCATCCAAAAGAGTGAGTCTGCGACGCGGCAAAGCATGGTAAAGTGGGTACTGTGTTTCGGGTTTTAGGTTCTGGGTCGTTTGGGGGGCTACTCGTCGGAGTAGAGGACCCAAGTGTCCTTGCTGCCGCCGCCTTGGGAGGAGTTGACGACGAGCGAACCTTTCTTGAGGGCGACTCGAGTGAGCCCGCCGGGAATGATCTGCGTCTTTTCCCCGCAGATGATGTAGGGGCGCAGGTCGATATGGCGGCCGCCAAATCCTTCGTCGCAGTAGGTTGGATGGCGGGAAAGGGAGATCGGAGTCTGGGCGATGAACTCGCGCGGCGCGGCTTTGACCTTGGCCTTGAAATCTTCGACCTCTTTCTTGGTCGCGTGCGGGCCGATGAGCATGCCGTAGCCGCCGGCTTCGTTTGCGGCCTTGATGACGAGCTTGTCGGCGTTTTCCAGAACGTAGTCGAGGTCGTCCTTGCGGTAGGGCAGCCAAGTCTCGACGTTTGGCAGAATGGCGTCTTCGCCGAGGTAGTACTTGATCATGTCGGGGACGAAGCAGTACATGACCTTGTCGTCTGCGACCCCCGTGCCGAGCGCGTTGGCCAGTCCGATGTTTCCTTTTTTGTAGGCCCGGACGAGTCCCGGGACGCCGAGTAGGGAGTCCTTGCGGAAGACCTCGGGGTCGATGAAGTCATCGTCGATGCGGCGGTAAAGCACGTCGACTTGCTTGAGTCCCTCGGTGGTGCGCATGTAGACGCAGTCGTCGGTGTCTACCATGAGGTCGCGGCCTTCGACGATCTCGACGCCCATTTGACGCGCGAGGAAGCAGTGCTCGAAATAGGCGGAATTGTAGACGCCCGGCGTGAGGACGGCGACGGTGGGGGAAACCTTGCCTTGCGGTGCAATGTATTGGAGGGCGGAAAGGAGTTTCTCCGGATAGTCGAGGACGGAGCGGACGCCAGCTTTGGGGAAGAAGCGCGGGAAGGCTCGCTTCATCGCCTGGCGGTTCTCGATCATGTAGGAGACTCCGGAGGGACAGCGGCCGTTGTCCTCTAATACTAGATACTGTCCGCTGTCGTCCCGGATGAGGTCCGTACCGCAAATGTGAATGTAGATGTCGCGGGGAACGTCTAGCCCGATGATTTCTTTGCGGAAGTGCTTGGAGGAGTTGAGGATTTCCGTCGGTACGATGCCGTCCTTCACGATCTTCTGTTCGTGGTAGACGTCCTTGAGGAAGAGGTTGAGCGCTTCGATTCGTTGCTCGAGCCCGCGGGCCATTTGTTTCCACTCCGAATCGGGAATGATGCGTGGCACCATGTCGAAGGGGAAGATGCGCTCGGTGCTCTCTTGGTTTCCGTACACCGTGAAGGTGATGCCTTGCTGGAGGAAGGAGAGGTTAACTGCCTCCCGCTTGCGATTGAACTCGTCTTCGGAGAGCTCGCCCAGCCGATCGACGAAGTTCTTGTAGTGTGGGCGCGGCTGTCCCTTCTCGTCGAACATTTCGTCGAAGAAGGATTCGGTATCGTATTTGATTTGCATTTAGAGGAAGCGAACTGGGGGTTAGTCAGTGCAATCTTAGTGCTTCGTTAAAAGTTCCACTGGGATTGCCCAAACCTGTTAGCAACCGCTATGCCATCTGGGCGAAAGCGTTCAGATCGTTAGGTAAACAGCATTGTCGCGTTCAAAGTTGATCGGTACGAGTTGGATGTTGGTCGCCTCGATTCAGGCTTCCGGCTCCCAAAGTGCTCCCTGTCGACTGGGAAGGCGGTCTTCTAATATATAATAGATGTAGCGATTGCGTTAAGGTGAGGCGGTTCCTGCATTTTGCAGGAGGGCTCGCGTGGGATGTCGGTTTTATCGAGCTTTTGACTGATTTGTGCTTGATGCTGCAGCTGTGGCGCCCCAAACCCTTCCTCCTTCAAAATTTCCCATCACATAGGAGGCTCCAAAAGGGCTTTCCGCCCAACTAAACGTGTAGGAAAAGGACAGATTCAGCCGGTGAACGGGCTGGTTCTGTTTTTTGTTCTATTTCGGTGAGAAAATACTTGCCGAAGCACCTTCAAACGATACGTTCACGCTCTTTTCTCAAAATTTCACACCATGCCTACTATTAACCAGTTAGTCCGATTGGGCCGCAAAGTGATCAAGGCCAAGTCCAAGTCACGTGCCCTCGAAGCAAATCCGTTCCGCCGCGGTGTGTGCGTGCAAGTCATGACTCGTACGCCTAAGAAGCCGAACTCGGCTATCCGTAAGGTCGCGAAGGTACGCCTAACCAATGGTTACGAAGTGATCGCTTACATTCCTGACGAAGGTCACAACCTCCAGGAGCACAGCATCGTTCTCGTGCGTGGTGGTCGTGTAAAGGACCTTCCAGGTGTTCGTTATCACATCGTCCGTGGTACTCTTGATGCCCAGGGTGTGGACAAGCGTCGCCGCAGTCGCTCCAAG
>JBNKSG010000113.1:0-11982 GCA_050297195.1 Opitutaceae bacterium
CGAAGATGGGGATCGAGTCTTGGTAGAGCTGGATCTTGGAGGTGGAGCGCTTGGAGATCTGGGCGACGGTTTCGGAGATGCGTTCGTGGTCTTCGGCGTTGTCGATGAGGACGCGGTCGATGTCTTCGGTGAGGAAGTCACGCACGGTGCGTTCGGCGAGGTCTGGCTCTTTGTAGAGGCAGGCCGGGGCGCGGGAGGAGTCCATCTTCTTTTGGATCTTTTCCCAGGTCTGCAGGAGGATGTGCAGGTCGCGCACGAAGTAGCGGGCTTTCTTACCCTCGCCGGCGGTGCGCACGATGATGCCCATGCCTTCGGGGATGGTGAGGTCGCGGATGATCTTCTTGAGGCGGGCGCGTTCCTTGTTGTCCTCGATCTTGCGGGAGATGCCGCATTGGTCGGAATTGGGAACGAGTACGATGAAGCGTCCGGGTATGGAAAGGTTGGTGGTGGAGCGGGGGCCCTTGGTACCGATCGGTCCTTTGGTGATCTGGATGACGATCTCGGTGCCGATGGGGTAGTGTTGGGGGATGTCCTTGAGGGGGATCTTGGCCTGCTTTTTCTTCTTCTTGGAAGAGTTGACGCGGACGACCTCGATGGAGGAGTCGGCTTCCTGGGGCTGGATGTCCCAGTAGTGCAGGAAGGCGTTCTTGGGCATGCCGATGTCGACGAAGGCGGCTTTGAGGCCGGGGTCGAGGTTCTTGATGCGGCCTTTGAAGATGCCGCCGACGATGCGTTGGGCGGAGTGGCGGCGCTCGATGTCGAACTTGTCGAGGATGCCGTCGACGAGGGAGCCGACTCGGATTTCGAGGGGCTCGGAGTTGATGATGAGTTCGCGGTAGGGCTTTTTCTCACCTTTGAACTTTTCGATGATCTTGGTCATCAGGGGACGTTTTTTGGCCCTCTGGTTTGCTTCCGCTCTTAGCTTATCCTGGTCGACACGGGTGCCGGTTTGGGGCTTGGGTGGATTGCGAAGTTCTTCGTCTAGCTTGTTTGCTTGGTCTGATGGTTGGTTTTTTTGTGTTTCTTTTTCGCTCATTTGGGCGCGTTTCCTGTGTTTCTGCAGGGGGCGTCCTTGGATGGGGAGCTGAGCGGTGATTTTTCCTGATTGGATGATATTTCTCGAAGGCGTCGGGTGCGTCGGCTTTTTAGGGCAGACTTAGAAATCCTTTCGATAGCGATAAACGCTTTGAACCAGTCCCAGGAGGATGCAGCAGCTCACCATGAAGGTGCCTCCATGACTTAAGAAGGGGAGCGGCAATCCTGTGATCGGCATCAGGCCAATGGTCATAGCTATGTTCACGAAGACGTGGACGGAGAACAGGGCGACGACGCCAAGCGCGAGCAAGGTACCGAAGCGGTCCTTGGCTTGGCCGGCGATGCGCAGGCTGTTTGCTAGTACAATTCCGAAGAGGCTGATCACGACTGCGCTTCCAATAAAGCCGGCTTCTTCCGCGAGTACGGAGAAGATGAAGTCGTTATGGGCTACCGACCGGGGCAGGTAGCCGAGTTGGGCCTGGGAGCCCTGTCTGACGCCTTTGCCAAACAGGCCGCCCGAGGCGACTGAAATGATGGATTGTTCCCGGTTCCAGCCGGTGCCACGAGGGTCGGCCTTGTCGGGGTTTACGAAGGTTAAAATGCGGTTGCGTTGGTAGTCTTTGAGTGGGAACCAGGTGGTTTCCTGGTAGCGGCCGTCGATGTTTTGGGGATCGATGCCGTTTTCGTCTAAAAATTTTACGTAGTTGTGGTTATCGATTAAAATGGCTCCCACCAGCGCCACGAAAAGGAGGATGGCGGTGGTGAAAAAACGTTTGGAAAGGTTTGAGGCGTATAGTTGGGCGAACACGAAGATGGGGATGACCAAGGCGGACCCGAGGTCAGGCTGAGCCAAGATCAATAGAAACGGCACCGAAATCGCAAGCGCCATTTTAGCAAGCACTTGGAGAGAATCCTTGATGTCGCCGACTTCGGATCGGGTGAGGATGCTGGCGCTGATGACGATGCCGGCCAGCTTGGCGATTTCGACGGGTTGGAAGGTGTAGAATCCGAGGTTGAGCCAGCGGGTGGCGCCGTAGCGGCTGATGGCGATCGGGTAGGGGGCGAAGGCGACCAGGAGCAGCATGGTGACGGCTATCAGCCAAAGCCAGTGGCTGTACTTCATGAACAGCGAGTAGTTGGTCAGGGAGACGGCGGTGTAGATGCCCATGCCGATGAAAAGCCAGGCGATCTGGCTGAGCCACTCGGTGCCGCCGCGCGAGGACTGGGCGCTGTATATGAACAGGATGCCGATGGAGGAGAGCAGCAGCATGCAGATCGGGTTGATGAGGTCGACCCGTGGATGGTGGTGCTTATTTGACGAAAGGCGCAAGGCGGAGGGGGAGGTGGTGAGTGGTGAGGAGGGAATGGGTGGTCAGGTGGTGGTCGGCGTCTCTTTTTTCTCGCAGGAGATTGGTGGGGCGGAGGCGGAAATGGGAAGGAAAAAGAGTGGCGGGAGCGGGGTTTTGTTTCCTAATTTGGGGGCTTGGAATCGAAGGATCTAGAAAAGGTGCGCATCGATCGCTGGCTGTGGGCTGTGCGGGTTTTTAAAACGCGTGGCGACGCGGCTGAGGCGTGCAAGGGCGGGAAGGTCGAAATCGGGGGCGAAAACGTGAAGCCGTCGCGGCCGGTTCGGGTTGGCGAGTCGGTGGAGGTGATGAAGGATGGGGTCTTGCGCGAGTTCAAGGTGGTGGGCTTGCTGCTCAAGCGGGTGGGGGCCAAGGTGGTGGCCAGTTACGTGGAGGACTTGACTCCGCCGGAGCGGCTGGAGGCGAGGCGCGAGACGCTGGCTCAGACGGTTTTGCGGCGCGAGGCTGGTAGCGGGCGCCCGACCAAGCGGGAGCGCCGGGATATGGAGCGCTTGTTTGGGGATTGATGGACGCTTGAGGGGAGAAGGATGAAGGACGTGGACGAGGGGGATGGAAGTTGAGGATGAAGATCGAGGATTCGGGGCGGAAGTTTGGCATTGGTTTTTTGGAGGCGCGTTCTAGCTTGGCGGGATGGACGAGGAACCGAAAGAACCGAGCAAGGTTAAGACAATCTATCTGCCAGTCGCTGTAGCGTCTGTTTTTTCAGCTGTGCTGTGGTTTGGCATGCCGGAGTTGGGGCCCTTGGCTATCGGTTCGGCTTGGTTTGGTACGGTGCTCTTCATGAGCCTTTGGGGCGCGTTCTATTCGTGAGCGAAGCGAATCTGGAGGAACTCTTTAACGAGACTTTGGCGGCTCGGCGTCGCGTGTACGAAGCCGCGTCGGCAACGCCTTTGGAAAAGCTGGAGCTCGGCACGGAGGAGGAGGTTTACGTCAAGAGGGAGGATACCTCCCCGATTCACGCATACAAGTGGCGGGGCGCCTACAATCGTATGAAGCTGCTCAGCGAAGAGGAGCGGAAGCGCGGTGTGGTTTGCGCGTCTGCGGGCAACCATGCCCAAGGCGTGGCCTTGGCGGCTCGCAAGCTCGGCACGACGGCGACGATTTTCATGCCGCGCTCCACTCCTTTAATGAAGCAGGAGGCGGTGCGGGCGATCGGTGGAGCGTCGGTGAAGGTGATTCTGGAGGGCGACGCGTACGACGAGGCGTCGGCGGCTGCGAAGGCTCTCTCTGCCTCGACGGGGCAGACGTTTGTGCATCCCTATGACGACCTGGCGGTGATCGCTGGGCAGGGAACGATGGCGGACGAAATCGTGATGGCGGGCGTGGGCGCCTTTGACATTGTCTACCTGCAAATCGGGGGCGGCGGAATGGCGGCGGGCGTGGCTTGCTGGCTCAAGCGCTATTATCCGGAGATCGAGGTGGTCGGGGTGGAAGGCGTCGATCAAGCGTCGATGGCGGCGGCCGTGAAGAAGGGTTCTCCGGTGACGCTGGACTACTTGGACGTTTTTTGCGACGGGACGGCTGTGAAGCGGGCGGGCGATTTGACGAGCCAGTTTTGCGGGCAGTTGATCGACCGTTTCGTGACGGTTTCGAATCCGGAAGTTTGCTCGGCGGTGCAGCTGCTTTGGGAGCGCTTGCGGGCAATTCCGGAGCCGGCGGGAGCGATGGGTTTGGCGGCTTGGATGAAGGAGCGCGAGTACTGTCGCGGCAAGCGGGTGCTGACGATCATGTGTGGCGGCAACATGGACTTCGGTCAGTTGGCCTGGATCGTCCGCCATGCGGGGATCGGTTCGGCTCACCGCAAGTACTACCGCTTCGAGATCGAGGAACGGCCGGGGGCGCTGCTGTCACTGCTCGAGAAGTTTCCGGATGGCATGAGCATTGTGGAATTCCAGCATGGGGCGGTGCAGGGGCGGTCCGCGAAACCGGTGATCGGGGTGGATGCCATGCCCCAGGAATTGGCGCTTTTTGAGAAGAATTTGCAGACGCTCGGAATTCCCTACGAGGATGCGACGGGGCAGGAGGACGTGGAATTTCGCATCATCCACTACGACGCGGCGATGTTGCGTCGACCGCTTTTTATCCGGATCGAATTTCCGGAGCGGCCGGGTGCTTTGAAGGAGTTTTTGGGCAACAATTGCCAGGATGCTAGTATCGTTTACTTCAACTACAACTATACGGGCGAACGCGTGGGGCGGGCTTTGATCGGCTTCGACTTCGCTAGCGATGCGGCGCGGGCTGCGTTTTGCGAGGCGGTTTTTGAGCGGGACACGGTACTGCGCTACGCCAAGGAGATTTCGGCGGATGCGATGAGCCGGATCGTTTAGGCGGATTTTTTTGAGGGGTTTTCCTGCTGCTTCAGGCCGTCATTTCGCGCTGAGATCGATGCTATGAGGGTTTTCCTGATGGACTTTGGTTGTTTGCAAGTCGTTTGCTATCAACAGCTTGAAGGTTCGTTGGGCGGTTCTTTTACGTCTGCACTCTATTTTTCGAGGTTTGATACCCTGAGAGTGTAAAGAATTCTGAAAAAAGGCGGTAAAAGCCTTGTAAAAGGCGGCTCTTAACGCGGCGTTTACAAAATTCCTGAGCGCTGGGGCTCAGGAGCCCTAGAGGAATGTCGCACTTGGCCCCTATGGCTCCTATCGGGGGGAAGCTGAGAGATAAGTTATTGAATGTGAGTTGCTTGCTGATCGGGTCGCGAGGAGTGATTATCTAGTCAATCCAGCAGATCCCACTGCGAAACAAACAACATCATGAAAACTAAATTTGTAACTCTCACCGCGATCGCCCTCGCCTTCGTCGCGAGCCAGGCGTCCGCGATCAGCTTCCAGTATTCCGACTATCGGGATGCGGATTACGTGGGCAAGACGCTCACCAACGCAGTTGGTGATGACCAGGTCGACAATTCCTTTGCTTCCGGTGTCTTCGACATCGTATCGGACGACGGCGATATCTATACTTGGGACAAGTACGGCTTCACGCTTGGCAGCGAAATTATCACTGCAGCTGAGGTCGGCTTCGGTTTCTATGATCTGAGCCAGGCGGCGCCGACTTACCTGGGAGATTTCCGCTACCTTCTCGGTCAAAGCTTTACTCCTCTCGCTGGCGCCCTAGGAGCTCCAGGTTCTACTGCCTTCGAATTTGAGTTGGTGACTCCTTACATGGGTAACATCGCTGGCGACCTGATCCTAGATTTGCAAGACGACGGCTTGCTCGCTTGGAGAGTTGAGCTCGACGACGATTTCCAAGGCGAAGTGACCTTGTTCTGGGCTGCGATCGCTGCTGACGCTGAGAGTGTTCCTGACACGGGCAGCACTGCAGCTTTGCTTGGGCTTTCGATTTTCTCAGCCTTTTTGGTACGCCGTCGCGTCAAGGCTGCCTAAGCTGGCGAGTCAGTCTGGATTTTTTGAGGGATGCCGTATGGCATCCCTTTTTTTTGTTGTTCGAAGGCTTGTTTTCGAAACGAGGAATTGCCCTGAATCAACTTTTTGAGTGGTCTCGAGTCGATGCCTGTTTACGCGGCCTTTGGCCTTTTGATCGAATCTGAGATAGACCTGCCCGAGCTGAGGAAAATCGAGGCCGAGCGAAGTCCGAGTGTGGTTGTTCGAAGGGGTCGCTTGGCATCATTTGAAGGGGAAACGGTTGGGGGATCCTGGTCTCATCGAGCTGGGGCAAATGTGGTGCAGTTCGAGGTCAGGGGAGTGGGACGGTTTGTTGTTAAAGGCGGAAGTCTAATCGTTTTTCAGGCGGAGGGTGCGGCGACCGAGGACGAGATCCGGCTATTCGTTTTGGGGTCGGGCCTTGGGGCTGTTCTATTGCAGCGCGGGCTGCTCGCTCTGCACGGAAGCGTAGTGGTATCGGAAGGGAGTGCAGTCGCATTTCTGGGTGAAAGCGGAGCTGGAAAATCGACCTTGGCGGCCGGGCTGGGACGGAAGGGGCTGCCGTTGCTCTCCGATGACTTGTGCATCGTTTCCGTCGAAGACGGGGATTTGATGGTTCAGCCGGGATACCCCCAGAGCAAGCTTTGGCCCGACTCTTTGTTGAAGCTGGAGATGGAGGGCGAGGGCCTGGAGCCCGTGCGGCGTGGATTTGAAAAGCGTGTGGTAAAGGTGAAGGAAGGTCGGTTTTTTTCGGAGCCCTGCCCTTTGGAAAGGGTGTATGTGCTGAGTAAGTCGGAGAGTGGTGAGCTGGAGACCTGCGCTTTGGCTGGACCCGCCAAAATGGCGGCATTGCTGGGATGTCGCTATCGTCCGCAGTTCGCCGAGGGGATGGGATTGGCGGTTAGCCAGTTTAAGCAATTGGCAGAAGTGGCCCGATCGGTGCGGGTGGACTTGTTGGCTCGTCCTGCGGATCGATTTGCCTTTGACGAAACGGTTTCCTTGGTAGCGACCGATCTCGGTTTGATTTCGTCGGCGAATGCTTGTTGATAGGTATTGAAATGACGGAAGATGGCTTGAATTTGAGTTCCCAGGTGAGTCGTTCCGAGCGACAGGTTTCGTGCGAGATCGACGAGGAAATAGTGGCTTTGAGTATCGACAAAGGTAGCTACTTCCACGTGGACAAGGTGGGTGCGGAAATTTGGAAGCTTTTGGAAACGCCGCTTTCCGTTGGCTCGTTGTGCGAGCGATTGGGCGATATATTCGAAGTCGACCGGGAGCGTTGCCAGTTGGAAACCATGGCGTTCCTGAAGGAAATGGGGCGAGCGGGGTTGGTGGAGTGGCATGAAGGCGATGTTGCAAAAGCTTAGGTTCGTCTCTCCGGGACGGGCTATGGTTGCGCTCGAGGCGTGTTTTTGGCTGGGCCTGCTGCGTCTATTGTTGGCCGTGGTACCGTTTCGCTGGGTGTTTGCTTGGGCGGAGCGGACTTCGTGTGGCGAAGCGAGCTCTCTTGACGATCCGGAAGAACGGATCCTTCGGATTCGTCAGGCATTGCGGAGAGCGGTGAGACGTTGTCCGTGGAAGTCGAGCTGCCTCGTTCAAGCCTTGGCTGCAAGGGCGATGCTCTCGTTGAGAGGCATTCGGTCCGAACTGAGGATTGGGGTCAAAGGTCCCGAATTTGAGGCTCATGCCTGGCTATACTCCGGATCGCTTCCTGTGGTCGGTACGGAGGCGTCGGCGGATTTCTCGGTTTTGACCTAGTTGAACTAAGCGCAACGGGATGGGGGAGTGTGATTGACACTCGGGCTTCCTTTGAGAAGACTGCTTTTGAATTTCTCGTCAAAATGCATCGGTCCCCTATGAGCGAGTCCATTGAAAACAAGCCCGAACGCTCCTCTGAGCAATTTGTAGGATCTCAACGTTTGGAAAAGAAGCAGTGGTCTGCTCCGCAAGTTCGAGACTTGGGGGACGTTGCCAAGGAGACGAAAAATTTTCCCAGTGTTGGCGATGATGGCGTTGGTCCAGGTTCGGGAGCTACTGGTTCATAAAGCTATCAGGTTAGGAGGTTTTCGCTCCTCCTCAGAAATCTAGCTGTGACGAGTCCGCGGGCTAGCTTGTATCGGTACTTGTTTGAGGACGCTTTGTGAATTCCGGGCCAGGTTTCGAGAAGTTCGGCCAATTGCTCGAGGTCGAGGATTCGCTGGCATAGATCAGACTGCTTCGCAGCATGTAGCTCTCCTTTGAAGCTCGGAAGCTCTTGCTCTACGTAGTAAGTCCAGTCGGACGCTTGGATGCCTTTTTTGGGATTTTTGCCGACAGACGCGGGCAGGAGTTCTTGCGCGAGTCGTTTTGCGAACCACTTACACTCTCCTCCCTGCAAGTACTGCGACTCTGGAATGGAAAGGCACCACTGTGTGAACCGAATGTCGCCGAGTGGGTCACGTAATTCTACTTCATTGGCTGTGGCAAAGTAAGCGTAGCTTTCTCCTCGGTAGTCGAGACCGGTCAATCCGATGGCGCGAGCGAGGCGGCTGTCGCTGGGAACTCGAAAAGAACTGTCATGACCGGCCTGCCGATTGATCGAGCCGATGTCGATTTCTCGGGCGAAATTTGGGTTGATCGCAGAGAAGGTCTCCCAGGCTGAGCGCTGCGTCTGGCTCCGTCTCTTGTAGCGACTCCACAGTGAATCAGGAACGAGCGGTTGGAGCATTTTTGATTTGAGCAGGGACTTTCTGCTTGTTCCGGAGCTCTTTGCTACTGCGTTCACCTCCCGGGCGAGGCGGAGCCATCTTAGCGACTTGAAGAGCGAAGGGAGTTGCCAGAGGCCGTCGTAGCTGAGGCTCATGTTGCCGGATTGGCCGGTGAGCAGGACTTTGATGCCTTGGGCGGCGGCGTCCTCGCAAATCTGCTCCATCCAGATTTGGTTGAAGGGGTTGCGGTGAGGCGCCTCGAGAATGGCGAGGCGCTCATCGGCTCCTTCGAAAATGCCTTTTTGCAGGCCTGGAACGAAATGGGGGGTGATGTTGGGGTTGAGGGCGTGGATGGCCTTGATGTAGGGCGTTTCGTCGCCGTAGCGCGTTTCGGTTTCGGGAACGGGGCCCAAGTGCGGGACTTCGGTGAAGGTTTGGAGGCGTTGCCCGTTTTTCTCAAGGTGCCTAGCGGCTATGCAGGCCACGGTGGAGGAATCCAAGCCGCCGCTCATCATGGCTCCGACGGGGGAAGCGGAGCGAAGCGCGTCGCGGATGCAGGTTTCGAGGATTTCGCGTCCCTGTTCCAGGTACGCGTTGTCTGAATCGAGGACAATTCGCTGCTCAAGGTCGAGCTCCCAGTATTTTCGGAGAGTTAGGGATCCATTGCGAAACGTTAGGCAATGCCCCGGAGGCAAACGATGGATGTTTTTGTAGAAAGAGGTCTGGTGGTTGGCGTGATTGAGGATGAGGAACTCGGCCAGTTTTTCTTCGTTCAATTCTCGTCGAATCCACGGGAGTGCGAGGAGCCCTTTGGGCATGGAGGAGAAGGCAAAGAAGTCGGGGGACTGATGGTAGAAGACCGTTTTTTCCCCGGTTTGGTCGCGAGCGAGGAAGAGGCTCTGTTCGGACTCGTCCCAAACCGCGAAGACGAAGGCTCCCATGAGGTGTTCGACGCAGTTGCAACCCCATTTTTGGTAGGCGGAGAGGACGAGTTCGCTGTCGGGGAGCAGGGCGTTTTGAGATGGTTTAAGGCCCAGCTTGGTTATCAGATCTTTCCGGTTGTTGAGACGGAGGTCGCCTGCGAGGGTGAGGGGACCGCGACTGAGGGGCTGCCGTTCGTAGGCGTCCTCTGGAGTGACTTTTCTGAGATTGGACGCGAGTCCGCAAGCGTCACTGTGCCACGTGCCGGAGGCGTCGGGACCGTGGATACGCAGTCTCTCGGCCATGTTTACTAGCTCGCGTTGGTTTACGATAGCGGAGCGGGCTCTGATTATTCCAGCGATCGCGCTCATGGGTAGAGGCAGCTGAGGTGATTGGAAGTCATGTCCGGTGGGAAACCCTAAAGGGGGGGCTATCCTTTGCAGATGGATCGCTAATCGAGATTCATTTGACGGGTGCGGATTGACGCCAACATCTGCAATCAAAAGTGAGCAAATGGCTTGCTTTTTTTCGAATCCCACGTGTGACTGACATTCGTATCTACGTAGAAATCCTCAAGGTCGCGTTCCTCGGCCATTTCTAGCCGTTTTAGCTCGCGATCCGATCTCCGCGTTCTATCCACGCATTTCCTCCTCAAGCCGATGAAAACAAGTTCAAATATGTGGGTCCATCAGTTGGGTCGTTTGTCAGTGCTCAGCGCGATATACGCGGTCATCTGCGTAGCGAGCCTAACGCTTGCCTTCGAGTTTAGGGACGATTTCACAATATCCTCGGCGACTGCAGGTATGCTCTGGGCGACGCTATTCTGGCTCCTGCCGATCAAGCTCGTTTCTTTGTATTTCTTTGGTCAATACCGAGGTCTTCTGACCTTTTTCCGACTTCCGGACGTCTATCGTGTTGGAGCGGCTTATGGGGTACCGAGCCTGTTGTTTTTTGTTGCTTCCTTCTATGTCCAATTTGGCATCCTTCATTCGAAGGCGGCTATCATCTTGGACTTTTTCATTTCGGTTAGCCTGTTGTGCGTTTTTCGGACTTCTTTACGTATTTATCGCGAAAAGCGAACGGGCGTAAGTGTGCTGTCTGACCCCTCGGACCAGCATCGCGTTGTGATTTATGGGGCCGGGCATACGGGGGCGGCGCTTGCCGCAGATTTGATGGGCAAGCGTCATAGACCGCTCATGCCCATAGCATTCATCGACGACGACCCATTTAAGTGGGACAAAAACGTTCACGGGCTGAAGGTTTTCAGTTCCATCTCGAAAGCTTGCGATCCTGATTCTGGATGTGGAGCGACTAAACTTATCGTGGCGATGCCGGCAGCCAGCCCTTCGAAAATAAGGGAAATAACCGAAGAGGCCAGCAAGCTGGCGATGAAGGTTGAAATCGTACCTTCGTGGGAAGATCTAGCGTCGGGTCGAAGGAAGGTAGACCGCATTCGTCCTGTTAAAATCGATGACTTGCTTGGGCGAAACTCGATCAAGCTACATTCGAAGAAGGTTTTGGGGGAATTGTCTGGCAAGGTGGTCATGGTTACGGGTGCGGGCGGCACCATCGGAGGCGAGCTCTGCCGCCAGATCGCCCAGTGCAATCCCAGCATGGTCCTGATGGTGGAGCGGGCGGAGTACCTGCTTTTCCAAACCGAGCAAAAGCTGAAATCTGAATTCCCAGATGTCGCATCCCACGCTTTTATCGGAGACATCACGGACGAGGCTCGCATGGACTTTCTCATGGAAGGCTTTCTTCCAGATGTTATTTTCCACGCGGCTGCCCACAAGCACGTGCCCATGATGGAGTACCAGCCTGGCGAAGCGATTCGCAACAACACCTTGGGCACGGCCTTGCTTGCGGACCTAGCAATCAAGTACGAGGTAGAGCGCTTCGTCTTCATTTCGACCGACAAGGCCGTCAACCCAACGAACGTGATGGGGGTATCGAAACGGCTTGCGGAGATCTTCCTACAATCGCTCCAGGATTCGGTTCGAATACCGCAGTTTGTGGCGGTCCGTTTTGGCAATGTGCTTGGCTCTTCCGGGAGCGTAATTCCGACTTTCAAGCGTCAAATCGAAGAGGGTGGCCCGATCACGGTAACACATCCTGAGATTACGCGCTACTTTATGACGGTTCCCGAGGCAGTGGGGCTCGTACTCGAGTGCTCGATCGATGCCAAAGGGGGGGAGATTTTTGTTTTGGATATGGGGGAACCCATAAGGATCTACGACCTAGCGAAGCAAATGATCAAGCTCAGTGGGTTGAAGGAGGGGGAAGACATCGATATCGTTTTTTCAGGCCTCCGACCCGGAGAAAAACTCTACGAAGAGCTGCAACACGGTCAGGAAACCTTGGAGCTTACTGAAAACAGCAAGGTGTTCCGCTTCACTGGTAAAAAATCCCAGGAAGAGGAAGTGCGTACGTTCCTCAAGGAGCTTTCACCCTTGCTTCGCTCCTCGGATTTCAACGCGCTGAAGCGCAAGATTCACAGTTTTGTTCCCGAATATGTTCCCGACTATTCCGCTCCTGCTTGGGCTCCGGCCCATTCCGAAGTGGGTACCGCTTACCGTAGAGATGGAATCATCG
>JBNKSG010000114.1:0-11959 GCA_050297195.1 Opitutaceae bacterium
CCGCGACCGTGGTGGTTTGATCCTGCACTGTGGACGCGGGCTTCCTCCTTCGTCAAGGCTATGGCGGACGCGGGCTAAAGCTCCGCGCTACGTCGTTTCGTAGAGGGGGTCGGCGACGTTTAGGGTGTCGTCGAGGGTGGCCACGAATTGGATACGGTGGTGGGGAAGGGGCTGGGCGAGGAGCTTCTGGAAGGGGGCGAAGTCGAGAAGGTCGTGCGTCTTGGATTCGCCGTTTTCGATCAGAGTCACGCGGTAGCCGGTTTCGCCGTCTTTGAGGCGGCGGATCTTGGGCGGCGCTTTGGCCTTGGGCTGCTTTAAGGCTTTGGCTCGTTTGCCTTTTCGAGTTGAGGGGAGCGGGACCTCTGGCGGGGCGAAGGGGTAGGGTTCGCCGAGGATGTCCGAGATGGTGCTCTCGATGTGACTGAGGTCGGCGAGGCAGGTCTCTCGCTCGATGAGCAGAGAGTTGACCGCGACGAGCTCGTCTATGGACATGTTATTCGGCATGTGTGTTTACTGCCCACGAAGGGCATGAAGCTACACTAAGTTGGTAAGATCGGGCTTCGTGATCTTAGTGTCCTTAGTGGGCAGATTATTCTTCTTCCTCGGCAGACTTGTCGGACTCGGTGGCGTCCTCGGACTTAGGCTCTTCTTCCTTGGTGGGTTTTGGAGCGGCTTTCTTGGCGGCCTTTTTGGCGGAAGGTTGTGCTGGAAAAGCGGATACGGGAGCGGGAGGCTCTGGGAAGGGGAACACGCCTTCTTCGCCGACGATGGATTCGACTTGGCTCTCGAGTTCGCTGATGCGCTGGTAGGCGGCTTCGCGCTCTTCGAGCAGGGTGTCGATCTTGGTACGGGCTTCGAGGGCTTGGCGGATGGTTTCGCTGTCGCCGCGCAGGACGATTTCAGCGAAGGTCAATGGTTCGAGTTTTTGCGCTTTCTTGGCCATAGTGTTTTATTCTTTGAAGAAGCTTAGGATGTTTTTGAGAATGGTTTTGCGGGTGCCGCTTTGGCGAGTCGCAGTTTCTGTTCTTGGAAAGTTTTGGGTGGTTTGGGGTGTATTCGCGGCTTGGAGACGTTGAGCAATGGTCTTTTCGGCAGCGTTAGCGATGTCTTGGTTCTCGTCGTAGCAGAGCTCACGGAGCTGGGGCTCGGGAACGTTGGGATTGCTGGCGACGGATTCGCGGACCTTTTCGCAGATGTCGTGGCTGAGCGTGGCGAGGGCGGCCGGCGAGAGGTCGAGTGCTGCGGCGGCGAAGGCGCGCAAGGAAGGGTTAGGGCTAGCGGCAAAGCGTTCGGCGACGGCGGCTTCGATGTTTGGGTAGTCGATCGCTTGGAAGGCGATGTGTTCGGCGACGGTGTTGTCGGTTCGCTGGTTGATGAGCAGGTCCCAATGGTGGTCGTTTAGGTCGTCGCGGTAGGCTATGAGGGTGGCGACTTGGGGATCGGAGTGCAGGCAGAGCTCGTTGAGGAGCTCGGGGCTAGCGTTGGGATTCTTGGCGAGAGCGATGCAGGCTTGCAGGTCGTGCGAAGTGGCCACGCGTTCGGCGATGTCTTGCTGGATGCTGGCGCTGGCGGCGAGGTAGCGTCGGACCTTGGCCGACGTATCCTGAGCGAGGATACGCTGGATGGCGGCGGGAAGGTTTGGCTTTTGGGCGAGGTAGGCGCGGTCCTCGATGGTGTCGGACTCGGCTAGCCAGAGCATTTCGGAGAGTGAAATGGGACTGCTGCCGAGAGCAGGGAAGCGAACCGTGGGATGGGGCGAGTAGCGTAGGGAGTTGCGCACGGAGGCGGGGAACTTGTCGGCGCGGCGTTGGATGAGGGATTGCAGGATTTCGTCGTCGGAGTCGGCCCACATCTGGAAGAGCTCGGGGTCGAGGTTCTTGTTTTGCAGAACGGCGGCTTTGACGAGGGCGGAGTCGTCGCGACTGAGGTGGTGGGCGACGTCGCCGTCGAGGTTGTCGCGTTCGGCGAGGGCGATCTTGACGGCGGGTTCATCGTCGGTGGCGAGGATGAACTGCAGGTAAGTGGGCAGGTTTGGGTTTTGGGCGATGGCGGCGCGGACGAACGCGGTTTCGTCCTGAGCGAGCGTTTGGCACTCCTTGGGGCTGACGTTGGGGTTGCTGGCGACGGCGATGCGTACGCTGGCGTTTTTGTGGGCAGCGAGGAGCCCGAGCGATTGAGCTGGGGTGCGTGGGTTGCTGGCGAGGGCGGTAGCGATGGCGACCTGCTTGGGCTTGAGGTCGGCGGCGATGCTTTGGGCCAACTCGGAGGGGAGGAGGGGATATTGGGCGAGGAAGAGGAGGTATTCGTCGTTGTCCGCGTATTCTGAATACAGGCTGCGGAGGGCGAAGCTGGAGATGGGCTTCTTGCGAGTGGCCTTGATGACCTTTTCAGGTCCGTGCTCTTCGAGGGCGTCGAGCAGATCGTTGATGGAGAGGATGTCCATTTAAGCGAGGCTCTGAA
Organism: Opitutaceae bacterium; assembly: GCA_050297195.1. Lineage (GTDB taxonomy): Bacteria > Verrucomicrobiota > Verrucomicrobiia > Opitutales > Opitutaceae > Pelagicoccus. Next base: position 2,461 of record JBNKSG010000114.1, read on the forward strand.
GAGTGAAGGGTCGCATCGTGTAGCGCTGAGCTTTAGCCAGCGTCAGAGTTGCAGGATTCCTCCACTGCGGTCGCGGGCTAAAGCTCCGCGCTACGGTTGATGAGAAGCCGTGCCACCTGTTGGTGAATTGGCTCATTGTTGCAGGTCCTCCAGGGTTACGAAGACTTCGCGGGGGGTGGAGCCGTTTTGGGGGCCGATGTGGAAACGGTCTTCCATTTCCTCGATGAGGGTGGCGGCGCGGTTGTAGCCGATGCGGAGGCGGCGCTGCAGGTAGCTGGTGCTGGCCTTTTGGGTTTCGGCCACGATGGCGAGGGCCTGCATATAGAGGTCGTCGGCTCCATCGGCGAGCGACTCGGCGGTGCCTTCGGCTTTGGATTCGAAGGCGGAGAGATCGACGCGGTTGCGGTCGGGCTGCTCGGAGGAAACGTGGGTGACGACGCGGGTGAGTTCCTCGTCCTGCACCATAGGACTTTGGATACGCACGAGGCGGGCGAAGCCGGGCGGGTTGAAGAGCATGTCGCCTTGGCCGAGGAGGGATTCGGCGCCTTTGCAGTCGAGGATGGTGCGGGAGTCGACGATGGAGGAAACTTGGAAGGCGATGCGGGTGGGGTAGTTGGCTTTGATGACGCCGGTGATGACGTTGACCGAGGGGCGCTGGGTGGCGATGATGGTGTGGATGCCGACGGCGCGGGAGAGCTGGGCGATGCGGGCGAGGGAGGCCTCGGCTTCGCCTTTGGAAGTCATCATGAGGTCGGCCAGCTCGTCGATGATGACAACCATGAAGGGCATCTTGTCGAAGCCTTGGGCCTCGGCCTTGGCGTTGTAGCTGGCGATGTTGCGAACCTGCTTTTCGGCGAGGATCTCGTAGCGGTTCTCCATTTCCTTGACCACCCACTTGAGCAGGAGGACGGCAGTCTTGGGGTCGCCCACGACGGGATGGATGAGGTGGGGAACTTCCTTGAAGAGTCCGAACTCGACGCGTTTGGGGTCGATGAGGACCAGCTCCATTTCCGCAGGGGAAAACTTGTAGAGCAGGCTGACGATGAGGTTGCTCATGCAGACGGACTTGCCGGAGCCGGTGGCGCCTGCGATGAGGAGGTGCGGGGCTTTGGCTAGGTCGGCGACGATGATCTTGCCTTGGATGTCCATGCCGATGGCGAGCGGGATGGTCTCGCTGCCGTGTTGCCAGGCTCGCGACTCGAAGACGGAGCGCAGGCGGATGGGCAGGGTGTTGCCGTTGCCGATTTCCACGCCGACGAAGGGTTCGCCCGGGATGGGGGCTTGGATGCGGACGTTGGTCTGGGCGAGGTTGAGGGAAATGTTTTTCTGCAGGCCGGAGATCTTTTCGACGCGCACGCCGATGCCGGGGCGGATGCGGAACTGGGTGACGCGGGGTCCGACCACGGCGTCGTAGACCATGGCGTCGATGGCGAAGTTATCGAGCACGCCTTGTAGTTTGAGCTCTTGCTCTTCGAGGGTTTCGGGGGAGACGAGGATGGCGTCTTCGATGCTCGAAGCTTCGAGGAGGTCGAGGGTGGGGGTGTTGTAGGGGCCGGCGGGAATGGGCTCGGCATCTGCCGCAGGCGTGGTGGGCTCCTCCGGCTTTTCTTCGACTTCCTCTGGCTCTTCGATGGGCGGAAGGCCGGCGAGCTGGGCGTTGGCGCTTTCGAGCATGAGCTTGAAGCGGGATTCGCGCTCGGTGGCGAGGTCGTTGAAGTAGGCTTGGCGTTCTTCGCGGTCGCGAAGGACGGCTTCGAGCTCTGCCCGCCACTTTTCGATTTGGCGGTGCTCGGCTTCGAGGGTTTCGCTTTCCAGCTGGGCGATGCGGACGAGGTCGTCCGGAAGGTCTTTCGTGTCGGCGACGGGCGTGGCAGCGGTTTCGATCTCTTCTTCGTCAGCCTCCTGCTGTTCGCCGGCCATGGTTTCGAGGAAGCGGCGCACGCCGTCTTTGACTCGTTTGATGGACTTCTGGGATTGCTTGGAGGGACCGGGCATCTTGGCAGCTGAAAGGGAAGCCGATGACGCTGTGGAAGCCGGGCGCGTATTCAAGGATTAGTTGCGGGAAATTTGGGGAGGGACGGGGGCGTAGGGCGATGGGCGAGGGAAATCCCGGGATGGGCCTGGACGACGCGAGTCGCGGTGCCCTAGGGCAGCTTGATCTCGCCGCAGGCGATTTTGGCGATGGTGTCCGGGTAGAGCTTGTGTTCTTGCTCGAGGACGCGGGCTTGCAGGGTTTCGGGGGTGTCGTCGGGGTGCACGGGCACGCGGGCTTGGGCGAGGATGGGGCCTTCGTCGTAGACTTCGTCGATGAGGTGCACGGTGGCGCCGGATTCGGTTTCGCCGGCGGCGATAACAGCGCGGTGCACGTGCATGCCGAACATGCCTTGGCCGCCGAACTTGGGTAGGAGGGCGGGATGGATGTTGAGGATGCGGTTTTGGTACGCGGAGAGCAGCTGGGGGCCGATCTTTTTCATGTAGCCGGCGAGGATGACGAGGTCGACTTGGGCGGCTTGTAGGGCTTCGAAGATGGCAGCGTCGAGGGCGGCGGGATCGGGGTGGGTCTTGCTGTTGAGGACCTGGGCGGGCATGCCGCATTTTTGGGCGCGTTCGAGGGCGGTGGCTCCGGGGTTATTGCAAATGAGTAGGGATGGGCTCGCGGCGATGCTGCCTTGGGCACATCCGTCGAGGATGGCTTGCATGTTTGAACCGCCGTGCGATGCGAGGAATCCGAGTTTCATGGGAAGGAGGTCTGAAGCTTGAAAGATGAAAAGTGAAGGGCGAATTGGAGGCGAAGGTTTTGCGGGGAGTTTGTGAAATCGCTGAGGCCGTTAAGCTGGCGGAGGGCTTGTTTTTTGGGAGCCACGAAGGCGGCAGCTTGGGCGGAAAAGGGAAGGTCCGGCGAGGCGAGAGAGGCTGGCGGAAGCGGAGAGGCGCGGAGCGTGGATGCGCAAATTTTTATCAACGTTGATGAAAATTTGTGCGGGGAGTGTTTTTGTGGGACGTGGGGCGTGGGGCGTGGGACGTGGGACGTGGGGCGTGGGGCGTGGGACGTGGGGCGATGGGCGGAAGGGGATGGTAGCTGGGTTCGCCTGCATTATTCATGGGACTTCTGCTACGCGCCCACGAATCCCGCACGGAAGCAGCCTTGCCATAGTTCGCGACTACGGTCGCTCTTGCCTGTTTGGTTAGGCGAAGAAGTGGGCGGCGATGGCGACGGTGCCGGCGGCGAAGCAGTAGTAGGCGAAGTAGATTAGCTTGCCGCGGGTGACGATGGAGATCATCCATTTGCAGGCGAGCACGCCGGATACGAAGGCGGCGATGGCTCCGGCCACGAGGGGAAGGGGGGCGACGACGCTGTTGGCCATGCCGCCGTCGAGGATGTCCTTGCAATTCGCCCCGATGATGGGGATGAGGACCATGAGGAAGGAGAAGCGAGCTACTTTGCGTTTGTCCACGCCGAGGAGGAGTCCGGTGGCGATAGTGGAGCCGGAGCGGGAGATGCCGGGCATGACGGCGATGGCTTGGGAGATACCGATGACGATGGCTTTTTTGAAAGTGACGGGGCCGCCTTCCTTGGGGGAGTAGTAGGTGAAGGAGAGCAGGGCTCCGGTGACGAGCAGCATGCAGCCGACGAGCAGGACGTTTCCGGTGAAGAGGCTTTCGACTTCTTCTTTGAAGAAGAGTCCGACGATGACGACGGGGAGGGAGGACCAGATGAGCAGGGCGATGTAGGTCTTGGACTCGTTCCAGCTGGCGGTGAAGAGTCCGCGGAGAAGGCCGAGGATGTCTCGCCAGAAGATGACGATGGTGGAAAGCACGGTGGCTCCGTGGACGACGACGGTGAAGGTGACGTCTTCGGTGGTCTCGATGCCGAGGATGGCTTTGCCGAGCTCGAGGTGTCCGCTGCTGCTGACGGGGAGGAATTCGGTGAGGCCTTGGATGATGCCGAGGAGGATGGCTTCGAGGAGTGACATGGCTTGCTAGGTGTTAGGTGGCTAGGTTTCGGGCTGTAGGTGATCCTGCAATGGGTGGATGGGCAAGCTTGGAGCGTTGAAAAAGTTTTCTAGTCGAGCAGCTGGCGGGTCATTTGTTCGGCTTGGGTGGCGTAGCTGGCGCCGAATAGGTAGAGGTGGTTGAGGCAGTGGTAGAGGTTGTAGAGGATCTTGCGGCGCTCGTATCCGGAATCCAATGGTAGCTCTGCGTGGTAGGCTTGGTAGAACGAGGTGGGGAATCCGCCGAAGAACTCGGTGAAGGCGAGATCGGCTTCGCGGTCGCCGTAGTAGCTGGCGGGGTCGTAGAGGAAGGGGGTTCCATCGCTGGCGAAGGAGACGTTTCCAGACCAGAGGTCTCCGTGCAGGAGGCTGGGGCGGGGCGTGTGGTTTTCGAAAAAGCGTGGCAGGGTGGCGAGGAGCTCGGCGGCGAGCGGGAGCTGGTAGCCGCGGGTGGCGCAGAGGTCGAGCTGGTGCTGAAGCCGGCGCTGTTGGAAGAATTCGAGCCAGGAATCGGACTTGGGATTGGGTTGGGGGGTGGCTCCGATGCGGTTGTCTTTTGACCAGCCGAAGTAGGGTTGCTCGATGCGGTGGAGCTGGGCGAGCTGGCGTCCGAGGGATTGCCAGTCTCCGGATTGGGAGGGGCGGGGTTCGATGTATTGGAGGATCAAGTACGATTGAGTGTCGCCTTCGATGAGGTCGATGACCTGGGGGACGCGAATGGTTTGAGTGGCGGCGAGCTCGCGCAGGGCGTCGGCTTCGGTTTGGAAGGCGGGGAGAAAGGAGCTTTTGTTTGCTTTGAGGAAATAGGTTTGGCCGTCGCTTCCTTGGATGCGGTAGGCATCGTTGATGCACCCGCCGCCGATTGCGGTTTGGGAATCGATGGTGAAGGGGTGCCCGCTGTGTTTGCTGAGGGTGGCTTCGATTTTCTCGCGGTCTGACAATTTGCTAGGTTGTTTGGGGGGGAGGAGATTGGACGCTCTATTCGCGTGACAAGCACGCTCCCACATTTTGGGGGATCGCGACCAACAGGCTTCGTTCGCTAGTGAACGATGCCCCGTCAGGAGCTCGCTTCTACTTTGCGATTTGCTTGAGGATTTGCTGGCAGCCGTCTTCGAGGAGGTCGAGCACGTGTTCGAAGCCTTGGGCTCCTCCATAGTAGGGGTCGGGTACTTCCGTATCCGAATGCTGGATGCAGTAGTCGCAGAATCGCTTGATCTTGTGGCGGTTTTCGGGAGTGGAGATGCGTTCGAGGTCGGCGAAATTTTCGTCGTCCATGGCGAGGACGAGGTCGAAGCGGTCGAGGTCTTGGGGGGTGACTTGGCGGGCGGATCCGGTCATGGGGAGTCCGCGTTTGCGGCCGGCGGCGCTCATGCGCGGGTCGGGCGAGTTGCCGGTGTGGTAGCCGATGGTGCCGGCTGAGTCGCAGCGTACGGCGTCGGCGAGGCCGGCGTCTTGGAGGAGCTTTCGCATGACGTTTTCTCCGGACGGTGAGCGGCAGATGTTGCCCATGCAGACGAAGAGGATGGAGGAGATCGGTTTTGCTTCAGCCATGGTTGGAAGCAATAAGGGGGGAGCGGGGCTGAGCAATTGGAATTTTGCGTTGCTGTCGCTTCAGCTTCGTGATTAGTTTTCTATCTATGATCGATGCCATTAAGAAAATGATGCTTGCTGGGGTTGGTGCCGCAGCGATTAGTGCGGAAAAGGCAGAAAAGGCCCTAAACGAGTTGGTCGAGAAGGGAAAGCTTTCCGCGACCGATGCGAAGGACGCTGCGAAGAAGATAGCTGACGAGGGCAAGCAGGAGTTTGAAGAGGCTTCCAAGTCCTTGGAGGAGCGATTTGACTCGATGCTCAAGAAGCTAGGTCGTGGACAAACGGAGCGTATCGACAGCTTGGAGACGAAGTTGGCTGTGCTGGAAACGCGTCTTGCCGAGCTTGAGAAGAAGGATGCGGCGGAAGTCGCGGACTGAGCTTTTCTGTTACGAACTTGAATCTCTCTTGTGACGACGTGGGGCGATAGTGATCCCGCGACGTCCCTTTCGTGTAGTCCCTAGCCTTCTGTTGCTATGTCATTAAAGCCCTTCGAGTTCATTGCGAACGCAGTGAGAGCCAAAGAGATCGTTACGGTTTTGGCGCGTTACGGTTTTGCGGATTTGCTGCAGAAGCTGGACCTGCCTCCTCGCTTGATGAGCGCTCTTGGCAAGATGGCCCCGGAGAAGCGAAGCCAGTGGGAGCGTATCCGGATCGTGATGGAGGAGCTGGGGCCGACGTTCATCAAGTTCGGCCAGCTTTTGAGCATGCGGCCGGACGTGGTGCCGGAGGCGTTGATCACGGAATTGCGGAAGTTGCAGGAGGAGGTTCCTCCGGTATCCTTCGATCAGATACGGCCTATCTTGGAAGATGGGATCGGTCAGGATCTTTTCAGCGTCTTTTCCGAGTTTGGCGAGCAGGCGGTGGCGGGCGCGTCGATGGCGCAGGTTCACAAGGCTCGTTTGATTTCGACGGGCGAGTGGGTGGCGGTGAAGATACAGCGTCCGGCCTTGGAGAAGGTGATCGACTCGGATTTCGACATTTTGATGTGGTTGGCGAAGCAGGCGCACGAGCGGATCGAAGATTTGCGTCCGATCAATCTGCCCGGTGTCATCGAGGCGATGCGGGATGGTCTGGAGCGGGAGCTCGATTTTCGTAGGGAGGCGCGGGCGCTTTCGTTTTTCACTCGGAGGAACGCTTATCCGGAAGAAGTCTACGCCCCGAAGATTTTCGATGAACTCTGTTCGCGCCGCGTTTTGGTGATGGAGTGGATCGACGGGAGGCGCCTGGAGTTGATCGCCCCGGGGAGCGAGGAAGGCAAGAGGCTGTCGCAGGCAGGGGCTCGCTCGATGTTTCACCAGATCATGATGCAAGGGTATTTTCATGCGGATCCGCATGCGGGAAATATCCGGGTGTTGGAGGATGGTAAGCTTTGCTTTTTAGATTGGGGGGCGACCGGTCAATTGACCCAGCGGATGCGATACGGCTTGGTGGACTTGTTTCGCGCCTTCGTGAAGGCTGACGCGGAGCAGGTTACGCGGATCGGCATCAATCTGGCGGATACGGGGGAGTCGATCGATCGTCGCCGTATGGAGCGCGATGTGAATCTGGCGATCCGTGAGCACTACAATGCGGACACGGGCGAGGGCGATGTCGGGCGGGCCATTCTCAGCTTGCTTTATGTGTTTGGGAGGAACGGGATCGATCTGGCCCGCGATTATTCTTTGATGGCGAAGGCGATCCTTTGCGTGGAGGAGACGGGCGCGACTTTGGACGAGACCTTTAACTTGAAGGACGAGTTCGAACCGGTTCTCAAGAGGCTGGAGATGGAGCGTAGGAATCCGAAGCGAGTGGCGGCGGCCTTTCGCGATTCGTTCCTGCTCGGGATCGAGCAATTGCAGGGAGTGCCCGAGGAGGCTCTCAGGATCCTGAAGAAGATCGAGAAGGATAACCTCAAGATCAACCTGCAGCATCGCGGGCTGGAGGAGCTGGACGACGCGATCAGCGATGCGAGCAATAAGATCACGCTTGGGATTATCATCGGGTGCTTGCTGGTTGGTTCCTCTCTGATCGTTACTTCGAAGACGCCGCCGATCGTATTTGGATTCCCGATACTGGGGATTGGCGGGTTTGTGCTTTCGTTTTTGCTGGGGCTGTATGTGGCCTTCGACATTTTGAGGGGGCGCCCGAAGTGAGGTATTGGGTGTTGGGGGGTGGGTAATCCTGCGGCGCGGACGGCGTGAGAACTGTCCCTCCAGAATTTTCTTTTCTCCGATGGCGGGCTGAGCATTGTTCGAAGCCATGTCTAGCGCTCCCTTTATCTACGTTTCCGGTCCCGACGACTACTTGGCCAGTCGAATGGCGAAGGATATTTGGGCGGAGCTGAAGAAGGATGTCACGGATGACTTCTCGATCGAGGTTATCAGCGGGCAAGCGGGCAAGGTGGACGAGGTGGCGGAGGCGGTGAACCGGTTTCGCGATGCGGTGCAAACGATGGGGCTCTTTGGGGGGCGTCGGGTGGTTTGGCTCAAGGACGTGACTTTTATCGCGGACAACCAGGTTGGGCGCGCGGAAAGCACGGTAACGCTTTGCGAGGATTTGCAGGAGATTTTGGAGGCGATCAATCCTGACGAAGTCGGCGTTTTGATTTCCGCTTCGCCGGTGGATCGCCGAAAGCGCTTTGCCAAGTTTCTGGAAAAGTCGGGTGACTATCGGCCATCCGGGGGAGTGGATTCCAAGGGTGGCGGAGTGGAGTCTCTGGTGGCGGCCCTCAATCGCGAATGCGAAGCGATGCAGGTGACGATTGCTCGGGACGCGGTCGAGGTTTTGATCAGCAAGGTGAACGGCAATTCTCGTCTTTTGATCGAGGAGACCCGCAAGCTTGGCACCTATTTGGGAGAGCCGGGGAAGCAGATCACCAGCAAGCTGATCGAAGAGCTGACGCCGAATTTTGGGGAAGGGGACTTTTTCGAGAGTACGGAGGCGTTTTTCTCGCGTGACATCAATTGGACTTTGTCGGCTTTGCGTCGCCACTTTTTCAGCGGCAATGATGCGCGTCCGGTGATCGCGTCGCTGCAGAATCGCAACCGTTTGCTGATCCAGCTCCGCTCCCTGGTGGACGGGGGCGAAATCACGGCCAGTGGATCGAGTATCAGCAAGCCGATGTTCGAACGCGCGGCTGCGAAGTATGCGGCCTTTTACGACGGCTTGAAGGCGAAGAGTGGATACAATATTTTCACGCAGAACCTTTGGTACATGGGCAAGCTCATCGGGGCTGGGAAGTTTCCGCCTTTGAAGACTTTGATCGATCACCAGCTCGAGTTTATCCGTGCGTTTGAGGAGATCGTGGAGCGGCCCAACGAGCAGGAGGAAGCGTTGCGGGCGATGGCAATTCGCTGTCTCGCGTAGATTTGCATGGGAGCCCGCCTCTTCGTGGACGGTAGCTGCGATCCGCATTCAGGAATTGGATACGGAGCGATGTTGCTGGTTGATGAGCAGCGGCTCGATGAGGAGCTGGAGCTGCTGCAGGCGGAGATCGTTCTCTGTCGCTTCGAGTCTTGTCGCTCTTCCTCCTTGGAGCTCATGGCATTTCTTTGGGCGTTGAACCAGTGGGGCGATGCGTTTCCAGATTTGCAGGTGCACAGCGATTCCCAGACGATTATCGATCTGCCGGAGAGGCGATCGTCCTTGGAGGAGTCGGGGTTTCGATCGAAGAGCGGACGACCGCTTTCGCAGGCGGGCTTGTATCGAGAATTTTACGACGCGATGGACCGATTTGCTCCGGCGCTAGTCAAGCGCAAGGGACACCGCAGGAAGGTGGAGAAGACGCGTGACGATTTGATTTTTGCTCTGGTAGACAAGCGAGCTCGGAAAGCGCTACGTGAGGCGACCGCGTGATGGGAGGCTAGAGCAATTTTCGTTTGATTAGACGCGTGAAATCGCGTGACAACAGTCTTCGCTCGGCAAGCGAGCTACGCCCT
>JBNKSG010000115.1:0-11949 GCA_050297195.1 Opitutaceae bacterium
CTATCAACTTCGATTCGCTCAAGAAACATGTCTCCAATTCCTCGAGACAAAACAACTCGAACATAACTTCCAATGTTCTTTTTATCCTTTCTTAAAATATCGACGTACTTCTCCAAATCGACCTCTGGAAAATCCACTCCGCGCCAGATCTGGCTAAGGACAGAAAAAGCTCTTTCCTGAACTGACTTTTCCAGCAATCCGAGAGCTACAGAAATGGAATTCGCAATATCCATTCCAAAAGCAACCGCGATGCCGTGAGGGATCGCAAATCGAGTATATCCCTCGATCGCGTGTCCAAATGAGTGCCCGTAATTGAAGACGTTGCGAGGCCCCTTGTCGAACTCGTCAACCTCGATCATCGCTCGCTTGATCTCCAAACTACGTTTCACGAGTTTCGAAATAACACTTCCCCCGTTCAACGCTTCGCCAACGCCCTCCTCGAGTGCCCTAAAGGAGTCCTCCCCATCGATCAGAAAGTAGTGGGCCATCTCACCGACCCCAGAAGCGATCTCTCTCGAATCCAACGTGCCTCGGAACGATGGATCCACCAAGATCAGACGAGGAGGATAAAAGCCGCCGAGCTGGTTTTTATAATCTCCAAAATTGATGGACGTTTTACTCCCGATACAGCTGTCACATTGAGACAACAGGTTGGTAGGGACAAAAATCCAGCCTACGCCTCTATACATGATAGATGATATAAAGGCGGTTACGTCCTGAGTGATCCCACCACCGATAGCCACCAAACGGTTGTTCTTCTTGAAACCAGATTCGATAAGTTGAGAGATGATCGGCATCACGCCCTCATAGCTTTTTAGCTCCTCCTTTGGTTCCAAAAGAATGACGCGGCACTGCTCAAAGGCATTCCCGATTCTTCTCCGGTAGATTCTCTCAACATTCTGATCGATAAGCAATACATCCCCCTCACTCAGACACGAGACCAAGCTGACGACGAAGTCGCCCACAAACTGGACTTGATACGTACCCAAGTAAGATTGTACCGAAAAGCTGGATTCACCAGATAACGCGCTCATACGATCGTAAACCCTCCGTCTGCGACTATATTCTGGCCCGTTATGTACCGATTCGAATCACTCACCAAAAAACAGGCAACCTCAGCGATCTCCGCCGGAGTAGCCAACCGCTTTAATGGCACTTGATCAGCCAAAAGCACTATCTCTTCTTCGGAAAGAGACTCACGAGTCAGGTCCGTCAAAACGAACCCAGGAGAGAGCGAATTGATAAGAATCCCATCTCTTCCCAACTCCGCGGACAAAGCTCGTGTCATGCCCAACAGGGCCGTCTTACTCGCCGAGTAGAGACTGCGCTGCGCTTTACTCACCTCGCTCCAAATAGAGGCGATATTCAGAATTCGCCCGCCGCCATTCGATCGCATCTTACCAGCAACTGCCTGACAAATCAGGAAAGGTGCTCTTTGATTAACCGCATGAACTGCATCGTAGTCGCCACTCGAAACATCCTCTAGAGCTTTGATTCGGTTGATTCCAGCATTGTTGATACAAGCGTCGATTCGATCAAGTTTAGCCAAATACTCGCAAAACGACCTCGATTCCTTAGTTGAGGAAAAATCCACATCGTACCACTGAACCCCCTCCAAGCCCTGGCACACCGCCGCCCTTTCCATACTTTGACGAGTGCCCGTTCCTACGACAGTCGCACCTTCGCTCAAAAGCTGCGACGCAATCGCTCTCCCAATTCCCCGTGTCGAGCCCGTGACAACAATCGTCTGTCCATCAAAGCGTTTTCGCATCTTCCTGATCTATATGAAGATGCTTGGCACGGAGTCAATTCCCCTAGCAAACTATAATTCACTCCCTCGCCCCCACCCCGCCCTAAAACCTACGCTTCCATTCAAAAGCGGGTCACTCGCCCCTTTCTGCTCGATCTAGGGCGGCGACTCCCCATCGTCCATACTCATGAACGTACTCGTCGTAGGAGGTGCAGGCTACATCGGAAGCCATTGCGTGCGTCAACTGCAGGTCGCTGGGCATACCCCCATCGTCCTCGATAACCTCGTCAAGGGACACAAGGACTCCATCCCCGACGGCGTCACCTTCCACCAGGTCGACCTCGCCGACTCCCCCAAGGTCGTCGAAATCCTCAAGTCCGAGGCCATCGACATCGTCATGCACTTCGCCGCCTTCATCGAAGTGGGCGAATCCATGCAGGACCCCCTCAAGCACTACGAGAACAACGTCGCCAAGACCGTCTCCCTGCTCAAGTCCATGCGCGAAGCGGGCGTCAACAAGTTCGTCTTCTCCTCCTCTTGCACCGTGCTGGGCGAGGAAGCGGAACCGCCTTTCAACGAGTCCATGCCCCTGCGCCCCATCAGCGCCTACGGCCAGACCAAGGCAGACGTGGAGGTCATCCTCCACTACTGCACCAAGGCCTACGGCATGAGCGCCGCCATCTTCCGCTACTTCAACGCCTCAGGAGCCGCCGAAGGCGGGCTCATCGGCGAAGACCACTCTCCCGAAACCCACCTCATCCCCATCGCCATCCAAGTCGCCCTCGGACAACGCGAGAAGATGATGGTCTTCGGAAACGACTACCCCACCCCCGACGGCACCTGCCTGCGCGACTACGTGCACGTCGACGACCTGTCCCGTGCCCACATCGCAGCCTTCCCACTCCTCGAGGAAAACGGCAAGCTGCTCACCTACAACCTCGGCACCGGCACCCCTGCCAGCGTACTCGAGATCATCAAGACCGTGGAAGAAGTCTCCGGACGCCCCGTCCCCTACGACCTCGCTCCCAAGCGGGCCGGCGACGTCCCATCCGCCTACGCCGACAGCGCCAAGGCAAAATCGGAACTGGACTGGACCCCGCAATACGGCACAATACGCAGCATCATCGAAACCGCATGGACGTGGCACCAGTCGCACCCCAACGGTTACGAGGACGCCTAGCCCGCTAGGGACCAACCGTATCCTACTTCTGTAGTCGAACCAGCACTACAGGACACCCCAGACGAGTCGTTTCATTCCACGTTTAGGTAGAATCGCCAAAACGTGGATTGTTGCTTTTTTCGAACGCGTTCCAACAGTATCCGATCTTTGAGCCACTCCTCCCGAATCAACGAATCCACCCAAATGACTCAGCCCGATCCCTCCGCCGACCCTAACGCGGAGGACTCGCAGCCCCACCAGAGCCTCGCCGACTCCCTTATGGAGTTTTCAGGCGAAGGCATCATCGTCGTCGACAGAACCGGCCGCATCCAGAGGGCCAACAAGCAAGCCCTCCAATCCCTCGCCACCGACGCTGCATCCATCGTCGGCAGCTCTATCAGCGAGGTCTTCATCGCGACGCACCCCCAAACCGGAGCCCCCATCAACCTCGCCGACGAGCGCTACCGCAACCCCCAGCTCGCCCACGCTCAAGCCAACCTCCTTACCCCAAGCGGCAACACCCTGCCCATCAGCTTCCACCTGAAGCCCCACACCAATCGCCAACAGCCCGAACTCTCCGGCGCCCTGCTCTTCTTCAAGGACCTCAGCCAAACCGTCACCACAGAGAACCAGATCCGCCTCATCGCCACCGCCCTCAAGAGCATCGGCGAAGGCGTGCTCATCACCGACACCAATTGGGAACGCGGCGAGGCCCGCATCCTCTACACCAACGACGGATTCACCCAAATCACCGGCTACTCCGACATCGAAGTCATCGGCAAGCCGATCTCCATCCTCAACGGCCCCGCCACCGACGAGTCCGTCCTCGAGGAAATGGTCAAGGACATCCAGTCCGGCCGGCCCGCAGCCGGCGAAACCGTCGGCTACAAGAAGGACGGCGCCGAGTTCATCATCGCCTGGAAAACCTTCCCCGTACACGGGCCGCAAGGCGAGGTATCCAACTACGTCGTCATCCAGCGCGACGTCTCCCACATCCGCCGCCTCGAGCAGGACCTCTTCCAATCCCAAAAGATGGAAGCCGTCGGCCGCCTCGCCGGAGGCATCGCCCACGACTTCAACAACATCCTCGCCGTCATCCTTTCCTTCTCCGACCTCGTCATCGACAAGATCGAAGACGGCGACCCCAACAAGAAATTCGTCTCCGAGATCCGCAAGGCCGCCGAACGCGCCGCTGACCTCACCCAGCAGCTGCTCTCCTTCTCCCGCCGCAACAAGAACCTCAAGCACGAGGTCCTCGACGCCATCAAGGTCACCCGCGACATGCAGAAACTCCTGCGCCGCCTCGTACCGGAGAACATCCAATACAACCTCCGCTTCTCTGACACCCCCATTTACGTCAACATCAACCGGACCGCCCTCGAGCAGATCCTCATCAACTTCACCACCAACGCCCGCGACGCCATGCCCGACGGCGGGCAGATGGAACTCTCCATGGTCAACTGCGAAGCCGACCAAGCCGAAGTCCTTCTGCCCGACTACATGGACGCCAAGCCCTACCTCGTGCTCAGCTTCCAAGACACCGGCACCGGCATCGACCCCGAAACCCAAAAACGCATTTTCGAACCCTTCTTCACCACCAAGGAGCAAGGCAAGGGCACCGGCCTCGGACTCGCCACCGTCTACGGCATCGTCAAGCAGGTCAACGGACACATCGAGGTCGCCTCCGAAAAAGGCAAAGGCACCCGCTTCCGCATCTTCCTCCCCATCGTCACCAGCAAGGTCACAGAGGACGAAGAGATCGACGAAGGCCTGCCCGAAAACTTCACCTCCACCGAGCGCGAGTCCATCCTCGTGGTGGAAGACGACGAGACCATGTGCGACTGCATCTCCGGCCTCCTCGGACTCTATAACTACCAAGTCTACTCCACCAACTCCGCCGAAGACGCCCTCGACTTCTTCGAAGAGTCGCACGAGGACATCAAGCTCCTCATCACCGACCTCATCCTGCCCAAGATGCGCGGCTCCGAGCTGGCCGAACGCATGGTCAAAGCGAATCCAGACATGAAGGTCATCGTCATGACCGGCTACTCCGAAGAGCTGCTCTCCCAATTCGATATCCCCGAGGACGCGATTCTGCTCAAGAAGCCCTTCGCCCTGAAGGCCGCCCTTTCCGCCGTGCAAAAACTCCTCGCCGGAGCCAAAGCCGAGTAAGCCCCCCCCCCCCCGTAGCTCGGAGCTTTCCCGTCACGGCGGAACTTCAGCGAAGACGGAAGCCCGCGACCGCGCTGCAAAAGCCCGCACAAAGTAGAGGCGTCACCCTGACGGTCAGAGCTCGTAGAGCCACGTCCCCTACCGCAGCCCTGCCACCCACCCAGCCCCCTCCCCAACCGGCGTCCCACAACTCGCCACCTCGCCCCTCCAACCTCGCCACCTCGCCCCCCGTCTCCCGCCCCATTCGTAAAACAGCCGCGAAACAGCGCCGCGAAGCCTGCACGTTGAGTAATTCCGTCTAAAACTTGGGGTAATTATCGGTTTTTCTACTCAAGCAAGCCCCCTCCCGAGACGATGAATCCCGACAAGGCATTCGCACATAATCCCATCTCGCAACCGATTATCACACCATGGCGTGGTCACCTGAAGAAATTAACTCATTCGAAGAAATAGCGGCGAAACTCGCATCCGAGTCTCACCTCGCTCAACCAGGTACAGACGACGGCCTCATACCGATCTTCAGCCTCGTCAACGAAATCACCTGGTCGCTGCCACAAGACCCCGAAATCGTACAAGGCGTGGTCAGCATCCAGGAAGTCATCCAAGCCATGCTGGACCAGGCCAAGCTCTTCGACGAAACCTCCGTCCGAGCCATGCGTTCCTTCGCCCGCTGGTGCAGCGACGCCGTCGAAAGCCTCCGCAACGACACCCCAATCCGCCCCTTCTCCATAGAAGACTCGAAGGAAACCCCAGTCGCTCCCGCCGCCATACCCATCGACGACGAGCCAGAAAGCCCAAGCGAGCCTTCCCTCGAAAGCCCAGCCGACGAACTCCCCGAGCCAACCCCGCTCCCTAGCTTCGACGATATCGACTTTTCAACCGCCGAGCCGCCAGCCAACACAGACCCGAAGCCAGAAGAAGAGCCTTTCTCCTTCGAAGCCCCTACCCTCGACGTCATCGAAACGCCCACTTTCGAAGCTCCCGCAGAAAGCAACGAAAACTGGCCGGAGGAACGCATCGAAATCTTCGCCAAACTCGCCCAACAATTCTCCGCAGAGCTTCTGCTCTCCTCCGTCGACAACGACGAAGGCATGCTCCCCGTCTACTCCCTCCTCAAGGATTTCGAGAACGACTTCGAAGCAGACGACACCGTACACGCCGCCGTCACGCCCGTCCTCGCCAAGATGGACGCCCTGCTCGACAACGCCGCCTCCTATGACCACTACGCCATCCAGATCCTCACCGACTTCAACGTGTGGCTGGAAACCGCCCTCTCCGAGATCAGAGCCGGCCGCGAACCCGGCCCCTTCTCCCCTCAAGAGGAAGCCGCTCCCGCCAAAGCCGATTCCTCGCTCCTCATCTCAGGCGACGAAGAAGAAGACGACGGACTGCTCGCCGAGTTCGCCCAGTACGACGTCGTCATGGACCTCAACATGGAGGAAAACGAAGAGCTCCTCCAAGAGTTCCATACCGAAGCCGTCGACCACCTCAGCCAGATCGAGTCCGCCGTCCTAGAGCTCGAGCAAGACGTTACCAGCCGTAACGCCATCAACTCGATGTTCCGCTCCTTCCACACCATCAAAGGCGTGGCTGGATTCCTCAATCTCGTCCCCGTCAATCGCCTCGCCCACGAAGTCGAGTCCCTCATGGACCTCGTACGCAACGACAAGCTCGAAGTCTTCACCGGCATCATCGACCTCGTCCTCGCGGCCAAGGACACCATCACCCAGCTCATCGAGCAAATCACCGAAGCCCTAGCCAACGGCACCACCCCCAACGAGGTCATCGAAGTCAGCGAACTCATGGCCCGCGCCCGCTGGGCCATGGAAGGCCCCGACGTTTGGGCCAAGAAAACCGGCGAAGGCTCCAATACCTTAGCAGCCGCCGCAGACGAGCCCGCTGAAACGCCCGCGCTCTCCACGGATTCCGACGAAGAAAAGGCCGCACCCGCTGCAGCCCCCAAGGCCGCCGCAGCCAACGCCACCCCAGCCGCTCCAGCCGCTCCAGCCGCTCCAAAGGAGCCCGACGCCAAAGCCGCCGCAGCCGCCAAGCGCAAGGCCGCAGAAAACGCCACCATCCGCGTCAATACCATCAAGCTCGACAACCTCATGGATATGGTCGGCGAGCTCGTGATCGTACAAAGCCAACTTCTCGAAAGCTCCCGCCAAGACAACGGCAGCGGCAGCACTGCCGGCGACTCCGCCCTCCAGCGCAACATGTCGCAGCTCACCCGCATCACCAAGGAACTGCAGCACACCTCCATGGCCCTGCGCATGATTCCAGTGAAGCCGACCTTCCAGAAGATGGGCCGCATCGTGCGCGACATCGGCGCCAAGTGCGGCAAGAAAGTACGCTTCGAAACCTTTGGAGAAGACACCGAACTCGACCGCAACGTCGTCGAAGAAATCGGCGATCCGCTCGTCCACATGGTGCGCAACGCCCTCGACCACGGCCTCGAAGCCAACGCCGAAGAACGCCGCGCCGCCGGCAAGGACGAAGTGGGCAACATCAGCCTTAAGGCCTACCACCAAGGCTCCAACATCGTCATCGAACTCGCCGACGACGGACGCGGCATCGACCCCGAACGCGTCCTCGCCAAAGCCATCGCCAACGGCATCGTCTCCGAAACCGACCAGCTTTCCAACGAAGAGATCTACAAGCTTATCTTCGCCCCAGGCTTCTCCACCGCTGCCCAGATCACCGACATCTCAGGACGCGGCGTAGGCATGGACGTCGTTAAGAAAAACATCGAGAAGCTCCGCGGAAAGGTCGAAATCCAGTCCGAACTCGGCAAGGGCTCCACCTTCCGTATCCTACTTCCCCTTACCATGGCCATCGTCGACGGCCTCGTGGTCAAGGTCGGCGAAGACCGCTTCATCCTGCCAACCACCTCGGTCAAGGTTGCGCTCCGCCCCGATGCGGACGTACTCGCCAAGGTTCAAGGCAACCAAGAGATCCTCAACATCCGCGGCCAAGTCATCCCCCTCTTCCGCCTCCACCAGCACTTCGCGATCCCCGGAGCCATCTCCGAGCCTAAGGACGCCACCGTCGTCGTCGTCGAAACCGGCGGCAAACCCTGCGGCCTGCTCGTGGACGACATGGTCAGCAAGCAGGAAGTCGTCATCAAGTCGCTCGGCGGCATGATGCAAGGCATCCCCGGCGTATCCGGCGGAGCAATACTCGGAGACGGCACCATCGCCCTCATCCTCGACCCAGCGAGCCTCGTCTCGGTCGCGTAATCATTTTTTAGATACGAACATCTTACCTCCCCTCCACAAGCCCGGCTCCCCTAAAAAGGAGTCGGGCCTTTTCACGCCGTAGCGCGATGCTTTCGCGTCTCGGCGAAGCTTCAGCGAAGACGGAAGCCCGCGACCACGCTGCAGGATCCGCCCCCCTTCATTTTATGCTTAACAAGCCAGATCCCGCCCCACAGCGTCACCACGGTTCCCCATGAAAGTCGCCCTACTACTCCTCGCTCTCACACCCACCCTATTCCCCTTTCTCAAAGTCCCCTTCGACGCCACCCTCCTCAGCCACAACCATATCCAACGCATCGGCGGAGAATCGGTGGACGATGACGACACCCCCACCGGCGGCAAATGGGTAGACGACGATTTCATCGTCCTTCAATACAACACGTGGACCATACCGAACTGCCTCGAAACCGGTCTTCAATTAGAGGTCCGCTTCGACAACGTTCCCGAGGACCTCACCTACCTCGACCTCGACGTACGCTACCCGCGCATGCAACTCCCCAGCGGCGAAAGTAAGGAGCGCTTCCGGCGCCGCGAACCGATGACTGTCTACAACGGCTCCACCACGTTCTACTTCGGCTACTACTTCGACCACGAATTCGAGCGCGGCCTCGGAGACTGGGTCTTCACCCTCAGCCACCAAGGCGAAGAAGTCTACCGTGCCAAGTTCACCATCGTGGACTGCGACGAAAAAGCCGAAACCACCCACGAGCCCTAAAAGGGCCGGATCCTTAAAACAGATGGTCCCAGATCGCGTGGGCCAGATCCCCGTAGGACTCCGCCCCCTCCAGGCTAATTTCCGTCGCCCATGGATACTGGATGACCTCGAGCACGCCGATGTTCCAAAAGGCGAACGCCCCCCCGACACCATAACGCAACCGCTTCGGAACCCGACCCCACGGAGCCGCCTCCAAGGCCGCCAGCAAGCTCCCCACTCCTAGGAAGACGAAAAACGTCACTCCCTCGTAAGCCCTGTTGCCGAAGGAAAAGCCAAACCACCAGCAGTGCCACGCCGCATTGACCGCATAGGTAAGCCCCATCGAAAGAAGCCAAACCCAGGACAATCGTTCTCGTCCCGAAAAGATGAATACAAGACAGCTCAACAGGCCGACCAGAAAAACGGGGTGCCAGTAGAAAAGCCCATGGTTCGCGTCAAACAGCGACCGATACCACTCCGGGCTCTCCCAATTGAACCCCTCTCCTTGGTACGTATAAACCAACCAGCTTCCGAACAGGAGCTTCCAGGCCGCGAGTTGCAGGGCAATCGGAACCGCCATCGCCGCCACGCAGCAAAACGCCTGCCTGAAACCCGCCCGTCGCGTCAGTAGCTCGCAAAGCGCCACCGCCGCAGGAAACAGCAAATACACGCCAGCCTGGTAACGCGTCACCATCAGCATGCCGACCGACAAGCCCAGCAGCGCCCAGTTGCGGCCCAACGGAGGAAAGTCGCGAATCGCGAAACTCCAGAAATACGCCGACACCATGCAAAGGTAGGTCAGCCCATGCGCCATCCCGTATTGCCGCAGCTGGTAAAAGACCAAAAAGCTGGAAGCCCAGACCAACACCAAGCTTTCCCATGCGATGCGTTCGCCAAAGAACCGCCGCAACAGCAACCACGTCAGCCACAAGCTGACGCCCGCATAAAACACGCTCCCAAAGTACAGCCAAGCTTCGTAGACCGAACCAAATCCGTCCGTGCGAACCTCAAATCCCAACGCGTCAGCGCCCAAGGCTGTTCCATGCCCCAAAGCAAACCAAGGAGCGTGAAAGGCCGCCCAACCAATCGGGTACTTGTTGGGAACCATCCCCGTCGCCGTGCGAGGAATTCCCTGCAAAGCCAGCCCCCTGTCCTCCTCCGTCAACGTATCGCATATCTGGATATCGTTTTCAAAATCGACGTCCCCATCCATCAGGGTCGAGCGCAGCCACATATGGTAGAACGCCGTATCCCATCCGAACAGAGTACTCGACGCTTCCGGATTCGCGATCTCCCTCACCGTAAGCCGCGAACCTGCGAAAACCGCCAGCGACGCCAAGAGGGCCAGCAACAATTTCGACACCCAAAGGCGAGGCTTCATAACGTCACCATTTCTCTACCGGCCCCTTCGGCACCTTGATTCTCTCGGGCACCTCCTGCGGCTCGTGGGTGATCGATGAATAGGGATCCACCGGGCGATACTTCTCCTGCAATTCGCCGTCCTCGCCGCAAAAACGCTGCCGCCACTGGCAATAGCCGTCCATGATTTCTTCGAAGTGCTCCATGCTCTCCACCTTGATCACACGATCCTTGAAGTACTTGGACGGCCCGAAACGCTTGGCGTACCAAACCGCTACCTTGCGAAACTGGATACAGCCCTTCAGTTCGCCATAAAATTCGATCATGCGCTCGAGGTGCACCCGCATCAACTCGACACGCTGCTCGAACGTCGGATCCGGCAGCAAGTCACCCGTATTCAGATAATGGACCGTCTGCTTAAAAATCCATGGATTGTAGAAAGCTCCACGCCCGATGCTCACCCCGTCGCAGCCCGTGCGCTCGAACATGATCCGAGCCGCCTCCGGAGTGGTCACATCCCCGTTTCCGATCACCGGAATCGATTTCACCGCTTCCTTCACCTTCCGAATCCCTTCGAGATCCACTCCTCCGGAGAACCCTTGGGCGCGGGTGCGTCCGTGTATGAAAATCGCCGATACGCCGATATCCTCAAGCGATCTCGCCAAATCGGGCGCCGTGATATTCTCCGAGTCCCAGCCCAAACGCATCTTGGCAGTGATCGGCACATCCACCGCATCGATCATTCCCTTAACCAGCTCCCGCGTCTTGTCGTGGTCCTTCATCATGGAAGAGCCGCTACCGGTCTTGACCACCTTCTTCACGGGACATCCCATATTGATGTCGATGGACTGCGCCCCCTTCTCGGCCGCGATCACCGCCGCGTCCCTCATCTCCTCCGGAACCCCGCCAAAAAGCTGCACCGCCATCGGCTGCTCGCGCGCGTCAGTCGCGATCATCTTGTATGCGACCGCTCGCCCCTCCAGCAAGGAACGAGCGTTCACCAAGTCGGTGGTCACTAGGCCCAAGCCTCCTAAGCTCTTCGCGGTCAGGCGAAAAGGTAGGTTCGTATAGCCTGCCAAAGGTGACAGGAACAGAGGCGACTCCAGCTCCAAGTTTCCGATCTTCATTGAACTAAAAGCTCAACAAAGCCCCTCCCCCCTCCACCGACAAACCATTTCTTTGCTCGTGCCCTCCAAAGCTTGTATCCCATAGGACATTCTTCCAAAACAGCCGCATCTCCCACCATCCCACAGGTCGGCACCACTCACTCGATTCGCTGCGCGCCATCGCCTGCGGGCTCGTAATCTGGCAGCACGTCTCCGAAGCGCTGCTCAGCATCGCCGACGGAGGCGAGTGGACGAGCCGAGTCGCCAACTACTTCGACTTCGGCCGCATCGGGGTCGTCGCCTTCTTCTGCATCAGCGGTTTCGTCATCCCCAGCTCCCTGCGCGGACCTCGCAGCGATGCGATCAAGGCTTTCGCTACGAACCGCTTCTTTCGCCTCTATCCCGTCTACTGGCTTTCCATCCCTGTCGGAGCCTACGTCAGCTGGTACGCG
>JBNKSG010000116.1:0-11877 GCA_050297195.1 Opitutaceae bacterium
CCCCGCTACGGGGCAAAACAAAGGGCAGTATCCTGATCTAGGATACTGCCCCAATGGCGGAAAGCGCCACTGCTCGTGGCTCTAGGAACGTGAAATTATGCGCCGACCTGAGGTCCTCTCATGTCCTTGAATTCCAAGAAGCGTTCATGCATTTGGAACGCGGTTTTCAAGGTTTGAGGAGTGTGGCCGCCCTTGAAGCTTTGGAAGTAGTCGCGGAGTTGATCGTGATACTCTGGGTGCACGCAATTGTTGAGAATTGCGTTGGCCCTGCCTTGCGGGTCCTTGGAGCGTAGGTCGGCGATGCCTCGTTCTGTGATGAGTACCTGCACGCTGTGTTCGCTGTGGTCGAGGTGACTCACGAAGGGCACGATCGTGCTGATGGCACCACCCTTGGCGATGGAAGGGCAAGTGAAGATCGAAATGTAGGCGTTGCGGGTAAAGTCGCCCGAGCCGCCGATGCCATTCATCATCTCTTTGCCCATTACATGGGTGCTGTTCACATTGCCGAAGAGATCGACCTCTATCGCTGTATTGATGGATATGATACCCAGTCGCCGGATGACCTCGGGATTGTTTGAGATTTCCTGCGGTCTCAAGAGCAGCCGGCGTCGGAAGTAGTCGTAGTTATCATACGTTTGCTTCAGCACTTCTGGGCTCAAGGTGAGCGAAGTGGCACTGGCGAACTTGATCTTGTCCTCCTTCATCAAGCTTATCACGGAGTCCTGGATGACCTCCGAATACATCTCGAAGCTCGGAATTTCGTCATTTTCGCCTAGTGCTCCCAGTACTGCGTTGGCGATGTTGCCGACTCCTGATTGGATGGGAAGGAAGCTGGAAGGTATGCGACCGGACCGGATTTCGCCGGCGAGGAAGGTGGCTACGTTTTCGCCGATCTTCATCGTCGTTTCATCGGATTCGCGGAAGCCGCCGATTTCGTCGGGTTTGTTGGAAGCGACGACGCCAATGATCTTGTTAGGATCGATTTGAACGTATTCCGTTCCGATTCGGCCGTCGCAGCGGCAGAGGTTGATCGGGCGGCGCAAGGGAGGATCGAGCGGCTCGTAGATATCGTGCAAGCCGTAAAGCGATTCTTGGTGGGAGGTATTTAGCTCGATGATCACCTTCTCAGCAACCCGTGCGAGCGTGGGAGACGCTCCCACCGAAGTGGTCAGGATGACTTTTCCGTCAGGTTGCACTTCGCTCGCTTCGATCACGGCAACGTCGACCTTGCCCAGGAACCCGTAGCGCAAGTTCTGCGGGAGCTGGGATAGGTGCATGTCGAAGAACTTGGTCTTACCTATGTTAATGTTTTTTCGGAGATACTTGTCCGACTGGTAGGGCGTGCGCCAGGCAACCGCATCTGCGCGAGCGAGTTCGCCGTCGAGGGAATCGCCAGTAGAGGCGCCGGTGACGACGCCGATTTTAAAATCGCGGCCGGAGCTGTGTTCTTCGATAGCGAATTTCGCGATCGCGGTGGGGACGACTTTTGCGGCACCTGCGGGGGTGAATCCGCTGAAGCCAACCGTCATGCCGTTGGTGATATAGCTAGCTGCTTCCTCGGGAGTGAGTTCTTTGAGCTTCTTCATTTCTATCTGTGGTAATTCATGCCGCGCGGATTGCCCGCGCGGTCTTTGGGGTGTGTAGTTGAAGGGGGGGGACCTAGTGTCCGCCGCCCATCACGGTCATGAAATAGCCCGCTACGAGGGCTGTGCCTATAACGCCGGCGACATTTGGCCCCATGGCGTGCATGAGGAGGAAATTGCCGGAGTCTGCCTTTTGTCCCTCGACCTGGCTGACGCGTGCGGCCATCGGTACGGCGGATACGCCGGCGGATCCGATGAGCGGGTTGATCTTGTTCTTGGAGAACAGGTTCATGAGCTTCGCCATCAAGATGCCGGAAGCGGTTGCTATTCCGAAGGCGATGATGCCGAGGCCAAGGATTGCTAAAGTCTCCGTCTTCAGGAAGCGGTCTCCGGTCATGGTGATGCCCACGCTGGTTCCCAGGAAGATGGTGATGACATTGATCAGCTCGTTTTGGGCGGCTTTGGAGAGACGTTCCGTTACCCCGCATTCGCGTAGGAAGTTGCCGAGCAAGAGCAGTCCGATCAAAGGCGATGCTGCTGGAACGAGCAGTATGCAAAATATCACTACGATGAGGGCGAAGATGAGCTTCTCCAGACGTGAGACCTTGCGCAGGCTTTTCATGCGGATCGTTCGCTCTTTCTTGGATGTCAGCGCCTTCATGATGGGCGGTTGGATAACCGGGACCAATGCCATGTAGCTGTAGGCTGCGACCGCGATGGGAGCGAGCAGTTCGGGAGCGAGGCTGTTCGCAAGGAAGATCGAGGTCGGCCCGTCGGCTCCCCCGATAATTCCGATGGCTGCAGCTTGGCTGGAGTTGAAGATACCCATTCCCATGGCCCCTGCGTAGGTCGCGAATACGCCGAACTGAGCTGCTGCGCCGAGTAGAAGCGTGCGAGGGTTCGCGATCAAGGGGCCAAAATCAGTGAGAGCTCCTACGCCGAGAAAGATCAGCGGTGGAAAGAGCTCTAAGATGATACCGAGCGATATGTAGTGGAAGAATCCACCAGTATGCTGGCTGTGGACTTGGGCTAGCTGAGCGCCTTCGACGACTTTCTGGCCGCTTTGTGCTTCGAGCTCCGCTATGCTGCCGGCGGCGTTTGCCCAAACGAGGTTGTCGGTCGAACGAATGGTGACAGGTACGGAGTTTATGGATACTTCGATTTCCGTGTAGTCCGGCGCGACCGCGAATTTTTGTAGGCGGTCTGGGCGAACGACGAAAAGCAAGGTTTGCCCGCTTTCTTCTGCCTTGGCGAATTGATCGAGCAGCAAGGCTTCCGCCTCTGTCTTCCCTTTCAGCTTTCCAAGTAGATTCGGCATCTCATGGGCGACTGCTGGCATGTTGATCTTCTGGCCCAGTTCGACGGTCGAAACGATGACAGTTCCGCTGACGGGGCTGAGGATCGGCCCGGCGGGCGGGTTGACCATGTTTTGAGTCGGCAGGTTAGCGAGCAGGGCTCCAAAGGCGAT
The DNA here is from genome assembly GCA_050297195.1 of Opitutaceae bacterium. GTDB lineage: Bacteria > Verrucomicrobiota > Verrucomicrobiia > Opitutales > Opitutaceae > Pelagicoccus. The sequence continues at coordinate 3,052 of JBNKSG010000116.1, forward strand.
CGGTACGAGCAGCAAGGGCTCGAACTGTTTAAAGACCGCTAGGTAGAGGAGAACCGCTGCCACGAGCCACATGACTATCATGCGCCACTCGAGAGCGAAGAATCCCGTTTGGTAGAATAGCTCTTCGATTTGCTTCATAGCATTTGGGTGGATGGTTTTCGGTGGAGTTCCCGGCTATGAAAGGGTGAGGAGAGCTCCACCTTCGTCTACCGATTGTCCATCGGATACGTGGATGGCAGTTACGGTGCCTGCCGTGGGAGCGCTGACGATGGTGTTCATCTTCATAGCTTCGAGCGTTACCACTTGGTCGCCGGCGGCAACGGTGTCGCCGACCTTGACGTCCACGGAGACCACCTTGCCCGAGAGCGGACTTGGGACGTCGCCGGCTCCGGCGGGAGCGGAAGCGGCTGCCGCAGGGGCGGGAGCAGCAGCGACGGGCGCTGCGGCTGCGGCTGGGCGAGAGCGAGCTGGGGTTGCGGAGCGCTTAACGGGCTCGTTTTCCTCGCCAACTATCTCGACGTCGACGTCGTAAGTTTTGCCTTCGATGGTGATACGTAGGTGCTTCATATGAAATGTTGTCTGAAATTTTAAAAAGGTAAGTTTATTAGGGATACTTGATGTGACTAGCGGACGCGGTGGGATGAGAAGATCTCGCGTCGACCTTCTTGGGCCCAGCCTTGGCTGCCTGCTCGGATGCTCACTATCTTCTGCGGACGCCCTTTCAGGATGACATGCGTCGCTGTCGCGATGAGAGCGATGATGTGTTCCGGTATGTCGCCATCCGTTTGGATGCCGTCGGCCCTTGGCTCTGGGGCTGCGGGGGCTTTGGCGGCTGCGGGCTTCTTTGCCGCAGGCTCTTTGATGAGTCTGGTGCAGAGAACGCCGATCAGCGTGGTGACGATTGAGAGGGCTGCCAGTACGACCAGCACGAAGAGGAAACCTATCAGAATGAATGATATGTTCTCCGTGAGGGTCGGTTTGGCTGCGAATGCTGCTATAGTAGGAATCATAATAGCCTTAAGGTGTGCACTTCTTGGATTTTATCCAGCGACTTGATCAGAGAGGGATATTACCATGCTTCTTAGGCGGACGGGTGTCGCGTTTTGAAAGCGTGAGGCGAAGGGCCTGAGCGATCTTGGAGCGAGTCTCCGCGGGCTCGATCACGTCGGTGATCATGGCGTTGGCAGCCGCTTGGTAAGGCGACGCGAATTCGTCGTGGTACTCTTCGACGAGTTCCGCCGTGCGCTTGGCGGGGTCTTCCGCTTCCGCGAGTTCCCTCTTGAAGAGAACGCCTACGGCTCCTTCCGCGCCCATGACGGCGATTTCCGCAGTTGGCCACGCGTAGACCACGTCCGCTCCCATGTCGGAGGAGCACATGGCGAGGTAGGCCCCGCCGTAAGCCTTGCGCATGATAAGCGTGATCTTGGGCACGGTTGCCGAAGCGTAGGCGAAGAGCATCTTGGCTCCGTGGCGGATGATTCCGCCTCGTTCCTGGGCGAGCCCGGGCATGAAGCCAGGAACATCGACGAGGTTGACGATGGGGATGTTATAGATGTTGCAAGTGCGGATGAAGCGGGCTCCCTTGTCCGAGGAGTCGATGTCGAGCGTGCCGGCTTTGACCTTGGGATTGTTGCCGATGATGCCCACGACGACGCCGCCGATGCGGGCGAAGCCGGTGATGATATTCGGAGCGAAGTCCCGCATGATCTCGAAGAAGTGCTCGTCGTCGACTAGGTAGGAAATGACCTCGTGGGTATCGAGCGGCATCCTGTTGGTATCGGGTACGACTTCGTTCATGCGAGGGTCGTGCGGGATCTCCCAGTCAGCATCGAGCTGGTGTGGGGGATCTGAGATGTTGTTGCTCGGCATGAATGAGAGCAGCTCCGAGGCAAGTTCGATCGCATGCTTGTCGTCGTCGGCTACGATGTGAATGTTGCCTGCAACGGAGGCGTGGGCCGCGGCAGTCGCGAATTGTTCGAGCGACGCGTTTTCACCGGTGGCTGCCTTGATGACACCCGGACCGCAAATGAACATGTTTGCGTTCTTTTGGGTCATGATAATGAAGTCGGCGAGGGCAGGCGAGTAGGCTGCTCCGCCCGCGCAGGGGCCGGCGATGATGGCGACTTGTGGTACTACGCCGGAGAGGAACACGTTCTTATAGAAAACTTGACCGTATCCAGAAAGTGAATCCACGCCTTCTTGGATACGAGCCCCTCCGGAGTCGTTTACGGAGACGACCGGGATGCCGGTATCGTGAGCATAGTCCATAAGATCGCAGATCTTCTTGGCGTGAATGCGTCCGAGGGCGCCGCCGCCGACCGTGAAGTCCTGGCTGAAGGCTGCTACGGGACGACCGTCCACGAAGCCGGCTCCGCAAACCACGCCGTCGCCGGGCAGCTTCTTGTCCTTGAGGCCGAAACGGTGGCAGGTGTGGGCGGCGTGTTGGCCGAACTCCTGGAACTCTCCGTTGTCGAACAAGGCCTTGAGGCGTTCGCGAGCCGAGAGTTGCCCCTTGGCCTTGCGCTTTTCCAACTTGTCTTTTCCGCCCGCCAGTTCGGCGGTCTTACGTCTTGCGGAAAGGTCTTCCAACAATTTTGGGTTAATGCTCATGATTAGAAAAGTGTTTCTGTGATACTGTAGCAGGTAGGTTGTTCGTGGCGCTTAGCTCTTTTTGCTCATGCAGAACTCGGTGAGAACGCCGAAGGTCGACTTGGGGTGGAGGAAGGCGACGAGCTTGTCGCCGGCCCCGTCGATGGGCACTTCGTGGATGACGGCGCAGCCGCTGTCCTTGGCCTTGCCGAGCTGTCCTTCAATGTTGTCGGTGCGGAAAGCGATGTGGTGGATGCCTTCGCCCTTCTTTTCGATGAACTTGGCGATAGGGCTTTCGGGGCTGGTCGCTTCCAATAGCTCGATGTGCACTTCTCCCGCTGCGAAGAAAGCGGTCTTTACCTTCTGGGATTCGACTACCTCAGTGCCATGGAGCTCGAGACCGAGCGATTCTTCGTAGTAGCGAGAAGTCTTTTCCAAGTCCTTCACCGCGATTCCAATGTGGTCGATTTGCTGAATCATTATTTAATGATAGGTTTGTATTTAAATGAGACTTGACGATAAGAAATTCTAAAGTCAAACATTCTTACGTATCACATTAACTAATTTAACAGTTATTGTTTGGGGCTCTCAATTGCTGGGGGCTGGGGAATGAGTCTAGTTAGAAATTCGGCTTGGGCAAATTAACTTTTCAACATGAGCACAGAAACGAACCAAGATCTTCTAAAAGATTTTAAACAAGCGACTTACGAAGAGTGGCGTGCGGCAGCGGAAGCGTTGCTGAAGGGCGCTCCCTTTGAGAAACGTATGCTTACGAAGACTCCGGAGGGGATCGTCTTGCAGCCGATCTACCGAAAAGAGGATGTCGAGAAGTTGGCAACCTCTACTAATGCCCCGGGCGAGGGGAATTTTGCACGTGGAGCGGAAGCGAGCGGCTATCTCGGAAATGCCTGGGAAATTGCCCAAGAGCAGCCCTATGGCGACCCGCAGATTTTCAACGAGGCGTTGCTCAAGGATCTGGATGCGGGGCAAAGCGCCGTGAACGCGCTGCTCGATTCGGCTTCCCAACTGGGAATCGACCCGGATCAGGCGGATGACGCTCAGGTAGGCGAATGCGGACTCTCGCTTGCGACCTTGGACGACCTTAAGGTCGCGTTTAGCGGTGTGAAGGCGGACTACCTGCCTGTGTATTTCCAATCCGGATGCGCGGGCTTGAGCACACAGGCGCTTTTCAATGCTTGGTTGAAGGCCGAAGGGCTAGATGTAGCGAAGGTGAAGGGCGGCCTGAACATGGATCCCTACGGAGTTCTCGCGACCCGTGGAAAATTGCCCGCGTCTCTCGACGCTTTGCTCGACGAACTCGCTATTCTAGTAAAGTACAATGCCAAGAACGCCCCGGACTTCGCAGCGGCGGGGATCAGCGGCATTCCGTACCACGGCGCTGGAGCCAGCGCTACTGAGGAGCTCGCAAGCGTGCTTTCGACCGGAGTTGCTTACCTGCGGGCAATGGATGCTCGTGGCATCTCGGTCGACGAAGCAGCGAGCCAAGTGCGCTTCACGCTTTCGATTGGCGGCAATTTCTTCATGGAGATCGCCAAGTTCAAGGTGGCCCGCATGCTCTGGGCGAAGGTCGTCAAGGAGCTTGGTGGAGGTCCGGAAGCGTGTCGCATGACGATTCATGCTCGCACAGGCATGGCGAACAAGACGCAGCTCGACCCGTACGTGAACATGTTGCGCACGACGACTGAAGCCTTCTCGGCCGTAGTGGGTGGAGCTTCTAGCATTTGCGTGGGTTGTTTCGACGAGACCGTGCGCTTGCCGGATGCCTTCGCGCGACGCATTGCCCGTAATTTGCAGATCATCCTCCAAGAAGAGTGTGAGCTGACTCATGTGATCGATCCTGCGGGTGGATCCTGGTATATCGATTCGCTCACCGACGAGCTTGCGAAGAAGGTGTGGGCTGCATTCCAAGAGCTCGAGAAGCAGGGAGGAATCGTGGCTTCCCTCAAGTCGGGCAAATGGCAAGAGACACTCGCCGCGACCCGTGCCAACCGCGAGAAGTCGCTGGGGCAACGCCGTGCGAGCTTGATCGGGACCAATCAGTATCCAAACCTTGATGAGAAGCCATTGCCGGCAGGAATCGTAACGACTTCCGAATTCAAGGCGAAGGTCCGCAAGTCAGCCAAGGAGCGTCGCGAAGCCAACAATTGCGCTTCGGTCCGCGAGGCCTACGAGGCCGTTCCGGAAGAAGGGAAGCTCGCTTTCCTCATCGACGCGATCGAGGGAGGCGCGACGATTGGATGCATCACGAAGCTTTTCCGTTCCGATGCGGTAGAAGAAACGTTGGAGGTTCCGCTACCGAGCTGGCGTCTGGCCCAAAGTTACGAAGCCCTGCGGGCGACTGCGGCTAAGTACAAGGAGAAGACAGGTTCTGCTCCGCAAATCTTCCTCGCGAACCTTGGCCCGCTCAAGAAGCACAAGATCCGAGCTGACTTTACTCGTTCGTTCTTCGCGGCTGGCGGATTCGAGTGTCAATACGGTTCCGGTATCGAAGATATCGATACGGGCGTGAAGGAATTCAAAAAGTCCGGAGCGCGTATCGCAGTGATCTGCGGAACGGATCCGGACTACGTTGAAAAGGTTCCCGCCTTGGCAGCAGCCCTGAAGAATTCTGCGCCGGATATGAAATTGCTTCTCGCGGGATACCCTGGCGACAACCTTGAGGCCTTCAAGGAAGCGGGTCTCGACGATTATATTTTCGTGAAGTCAAACAACTACGAAGTGAACAAGGCCCACCTTGAATGGCTTGGTGTTCTGTAATTGGAAAATTTATACGATGAAAACAGTAGATTTCTCGACAGTCGCATTTGATGCGAACGATGCAGACGCTCAACCCTCCAAGTGGGAAGAGTCGTTCAAAGCCGAAAGTGGCAAGGCTCCTGAAGAAACGTCCCACGAGACCATGGAGCGCATTCCTGTAAAGCCGCTCTACACCAAGGTAGATTGCGAAGGTATGAACCACCTCGGCTTCACTGCCGGCTTGGCTCCCTTCCTGCGCGGTCCGTATGCGACCATGTACGTTTTCCGCCCTTGGACCGTACGCCAGTACGCTGGTTTTTCCACCGCGGAAGAGTCCAATGCCTTCTATCGCCGCAACATCGCGGCGGGGCAGCAAGGCCTCTCGGTGGCTTTCGACTTGGCGACACACCGTGGTTACGACAGCGATCACCCGCGCGTCTCCGGCGACGTGGGCAAGGCTGGTGTAGCGATTGATTCGGTAGAGGACATGAAGATCCTCTTCGACAAGATTCCTCTGGATCAGGTTTCGGTTTCCATGACCATGAATGGGGCGGTCATACCAGTGCTCGCCTTCTATATCGCGGCCGCCTTGGAGCAAGGGTGCACGCTCGATCAACTCAGCGGTACGATCCAGAACGACATCCTCAAGGAGTTCATGGTGCGGAACACTTATATTTACCCGCCCGCTCCGAGTATGAAGATCATCGGCGACATCTTCGAATTCACTTCGCAGAAGATGCCGCGCTTCAATTCCATCTCCATCTCCGGTTACCACATGCAGGAAGCCGGTGCCACGGCTGACTTGGAAATGGGCTACACGCTGGCGGACGGACTCGAATACCTCCGCAAGGGAGTCGATGCGGGGCTGGATATCGACAGCTTCGCTCCGCGTCTCTCCTTCTTCTGGGCGATCGGTAAGAACTTCTTCATGGAAGTGGCCAAGATGCGTGCGGCGCGTCTGCTCTGGGCAAAGCTGGTCAAGCAGTTCAACCCGAAGAATCCCAAGTCGTTGGCCCTGCGCACGCACTCGCAGACTTCCGGTTGGTCGCTCACGGAGCAGGATCCGTTTAACAACGTTGCCCGTACCGCGATCGAAGCTTTGGCAGCTGCCTGCGGTCACACGCAGAGCTTGCACACCAATGCCCTCGATGAAGCGATCGCGCTGCCAACAGACTTCTCGGCTCGCATCGCTCGTAACACGCAGCTCTTCCTCCAAGAAGAGACTGGTATTTGCGACGTGATCGACCCATGGGGCGGTAGCTACTACGTCGAGTCCTTGACCAAGGAGTTGATGGAAAAGGCTTGGGCCCATATCGAGGAGATCGAATCGCTCGGTGGCATGACCAAGGCGATCGAAGAGGGGATTCCCAAGCTTCGCATCGAGGAGGCGGCGGCTCGTCGCCAAGCCCGTATCGACAGCGGCGCCGAAACCATAGTGGGACTCAACAAGTTCCGCCTCGAAAAGGAAGATCCGCTGGAGATTCTCGACATCGACAACTCCGCAGTGCGCGATTCGCAAATCAAGCGCCTCGCAGAGCTCCGTGCCAACCGCGATGCGGACAAGTGCAAGGCAGCCCTCGATGCCCTGGCGGCTTGCGCAGCCGGTGGCGAAGGCAATTTGCTCGGCCTCGCGGTGGAAGCAGCCCAAGCTCGGGCTTCACTGGGTGAAATCTCCGACGCCATGGAAGCGACCTTCGGCCGCTACAAGGCTCAGATCCGCTCGATCTCAGGCGTATACTCAAAGGAATTCGGAAAAGGTAGTTCAATGGATGATGTAACGAAGCTCGTCGAAAAGTTTGAGAAGCTCGAAGGCCGCCGTCCTCGCATCATGGTGGCGAAGCTTGGTCAGGATGGACACGACCGCGGCGCCAAGGTGGTTTCCACCGCGTTTGCCGACCTCGGCTTCGACGTGGATATCGGCCCGCTCTTCCAAACTCCGGAAGAAGCTGCCCGCCAAGCCGTGGAAAACGACGTGCACGTGCTCGCCATGAGTTCCTTGGCGGCGGGTCACAAGACCTTGCTCCCGATGCTGGTGGAAGCGCTCAAGTCTCACGGGCGCGAAGACATTCTCGTGGTTTGCGGTGGCGTTATTCCGGCGCAGGACTACGACTACCTCTATGAAAATGGAGCGAGCGCGATTTTCGGACCCGGTACCATCATCCCAGAATCTGCTAAGAAGATTCTCGAAGCTCTTATCGAGACGCTCGAAGAAGGCGCATGAGCGAGAAGGGTAAAACCCGATCGCCAGAGTGGCATCCAAGCGACGCCGACAAGTCAAAGTTTGCGGGTGAAGTGATGGCCGGAAAGGTCGAAGCTTCACTCGCGATCAAAGTCGTACGCAAAGCCCGCCGTCGTCCTCTCAACGTAGACGAACTCTACGAGGGGATATTGGCTGGCAATCGCACGGCCTTGGCGCGTGGCATCACTTGTATCGAGAGCGAAGCTCCTCGGCATCAGGAGGTCGCTCGGGAGTTGTTGCGGCGTTGTTTGCCTCACTCTGGCAATTCGGTTCGAATCGGCATTACCGGGATTCCGGGCGCTGGAAAAAGCCAGTTTTTGGAGTGCCTTGGCAAGCTGCTTTGCGAAGCCGACGAACGCGTGGCGGTGCTGGCAGTTGACCCGAGCAGTACGGTTACAGGAGGAAGCATTCTAGGCGACAAGACGCGCATGGAAAACCTCTGCCGCGACGAGCGCGCGTTTATTCGCCCTTCGCCAGCCGGCAAAACGCTCGGTGGCGTGGCGGCCAAGACGCGGGAGTCGATTATCCTGTGTGAAGCAGCTGGATACAAAGTGATCTTTGTCGAGACGGTGGGCGTTGGGCAAAGCGAAGTGGCGGTGCGCTCCATGGTGGACTTCTTCCTGTTGCTTCAGCTCGCGGGAGCTGGGGATGAATTGCAGGGCATCAAAAAAGGCGTCATCGAGATGGCCGATGCGATTGTGGTGAATAAGTCCGACGGCAATAACGTGCGCCGTACCAAGGTTGCCCGCGGCGAATACGCTCGCGTGTTGCACCACCTTCATCCGTTTACCGAAGGCTGGCAGCCCAAAGCGGTTTGCTGTTCCGGTCTGGAAGGAACGGGTGTTTGGGAAGTCTGGGAAATGGTACAGGCTTTTTGCGACAAGCTGAAAGCGGAAGATCGTTTCGAATCCATTCGGGCCAAGCAAAACGCGAAGTGGTTTCGAACCTTGCTGGAACAGCGAGTGCTCGAAGCCTTTTATCGTAAGCAGTCGACTGACGTTCGCTTTTCGGAATTGGAAAGCGATGTATCCGAAGGGAAAGTACCGGTAATCGAGGCGGTGGAGAAGGTGTTGTCCCCGTAGCGCGGTGCTTCAGCCCGCGTCCGTGGAGAATGGATCTTGCAGCGCGGTCGCTGGCTTCCGTCTACGCTGAAGCTACGCCGTGACAGGGACGCTCAGCGCTACGGGCGACTACTTTGCTGCGAGCCATTCCATGGACTTGTCGGCCATGAACTGGATCCA
>JBNKSG010000117.1:0-11839 GCA_050297195.1 Opitutaceae bacterium
TGGAGCCCACCCAAGGTTCCGCCACGGTCGCAGGCTTCGACGTGGTCAAGCAACCCGAGGACGTACGCCGCTCCATCGGCTTCCTCTCCAACGGCACCGCCCTCTACGGCCGCCTCACCGCCCGCGAGATGCTCGAATACTTCGGACGCCTCAACGGCATCCACGGCGCCGCCCTACGCTCCCGCGTCGACGAGCTCATCGAACAGCTGGAAATCGGCGAATTCCAAAAAGGCCGCTGCGACAAGCTTTCCACCGGGCAAAAGCAACGCGTCTCCATCGCTCGCTCCATCATCCATCGCCCGCCCGTCATGATCTTCGACGAACCCACCACCGGCCTCGACGTCATGACCTCCCAAACCATCATGAGCTTCATCGAGCAATGCCGCGACGAAGGGCTCACCGTCGTCTTCTCCACCCATATCATGAGCGAGGTAGAGCGCCTTTGCGACGAAGTCGCCATCGTGCACCACGGAAAGATCGCCACCGAAGGCACCGTATCCGAAATCAAAACACAAACCGGCGAAGACGTCCTCGAAAACGCCTTCCTCAAGATCGCCCACCAACTCGACGACCAAGTAGCCGCAACCTAACAGCGCGGAGCTCGCGCCGTCCCGCCAAGCCCGATCAAACCAAAACAGGAGCGAGCCCTTCACCACTCCCCCTCACCCCCTCTTCCATGTCCCTGACCAAAGTCATCTTCCTCAAGGAACTCCGCGAAACCCTACGCGACAAGCGCGTCATCCTTGGCGTCATTGTTTCTCCACTACTGCTCACCCCCTGCCTCATGGGAGCCGTCATGTTCTTCGGCAGCAAAAAAGCGGTGGAGCAACAAACCGCCACCCTCGAGGTCGGCATCTACCAGGAAGCTGAGTTCCCCGAGCTCACCGATTTCATCGAAGGCAACGAGTCCCTGGCAGTGACCCAGTACCAAAGCAGGGAAGCGTCCATCGAGGCCATAAAGTCATTCGAAACACGAGCGGTCGTGGTCATTCCCGACAACGCCGCATCCGTTTTCCAGTCCCAAGGCTCCGCCCCCATCGAAATCATCTACGACCAAGCCAACGAAAACTCCGGCAACGCCCACGGACGCCTCCGCGGCATCCTCAACGAGTTCAACAAGGAGCAAGCCAAATCCCGCCTCGCCTCCGCTTCCCTCGACGAAAGCTTCATCCAGCCCACCGAAATCACCTCCACCAGCATCGCCGAAGACTCCGCCGTCTCCGGCTTCGTCCTCTCCATCTTCCTCCCCTACATCGTCATCATGGGAGCCGCCTTCGGAGGCCTCAACACCGCCTTCGACCTCTGCGCCGGCGAAAAGGAACGCGGCACCATGGAGACCCTCCTCGTCTCCCCCGCATCCCGCAGCGACATCGTACGCGGCAAGCTCTATACCATCTTCATCGTGAGCCTCATCTCCGCCATTTGCTCCATCGCGGGAATCGTCGCCGCCATCAGTTTCGGCCAGCAGATCGTCGCCAGCCTCTTTGGAGAATCCTTCTCTCTCTCCTACGTGAACCTGGCCGCCCTCGTGGCCATCGTGGTCCCGCTCGCCCTGCTCAGTTCCGCCGCCCTGCTGCTGGTCTCCACCTTCGCCCGCAACCCCAAGGAAGCCCAAGCCTACATCTTCCCCTTCATCGTCATCTTCCTCTTCCCCGCAGCCCTCTCCTTCGTCTTCGACGCCGAAAGCCCCCTCTACGTCGGCTTCATCCCCGTGCTCAACATCGCCCTCTCCATGAAGCAGCTGCTCAGCGACGCCTTCAACCTCCCCTTCTTCACTGTCACCCTCGTCAGCTCCCTCGCCTACGCCTGGGTCTCCATCCGCCTCGTCGCCTCCTTCTTCCAGCGCGAAAGCATCCTCTTCCGCTCCTAGCGATAGCGCCCGCGCAAGCATCGCTCCGAGCAAGGATTTGCCCCCAATAAAACAACAACATCCCCCATCCTCGCCGACGCAGTCGGATCATCGCCTGCAGCGAAGCGGTAGGATCCTAGCGAGGAACGAGCGTTGTTAACCCCCAACTCTCTCTTCCTACTCAGCTCGAGCCGCAGCCTCATATCTAAAATAAGTCACACTTATTCCATCTCGGCACAGAATAAGCGTTTGATTTTTCTCCATTACAGCCTATGCTTCTTAGCTAAAAAACATTTTCTAATCACTCGCATTTCTAACCAGTACCCTAGCAAAGCCATGAGCAAACCAGTCATCTTCAACAACACCGTGCTCCGCGACGGTCACCAATCACTCGCCGCGACTCGCATGCGCACCGAGCAGATGCTCCCGGCACTGGAAGTCCTCGACGGCATGGGCTTCGGCTGTCTGGAAACCTGGGGCGGGGCCACCATCGACGCCGGACTGCGCTTCCTCAAGGAGTTCCCCTTCGATCGCCTCGACGCCATCCGCTCCCGCACCAAGTCCAAGCACATGATGCTGCTGCGCGGACAAAACATCGTCCAGTACGCCCACTTTCCCGACGACATCGTCGAAAGCTTCATCAAGACGTCCGCCAAGCACGGCATGGACATCTTCCGCATCTTCGACGCCCTCAACGACCCGCGCAACATGGGCACCGCCATCAAGGCCGCCAAGGAAGCCGGCAAGGAAGCTCAAGGCGTCATCTGCTACACCACTTCCCCCGTCCACAACACGGAAGCCTTCGTCAAGATGGGCCAAGAGCTGGAAGAAGCGGGCTGCGGCTCCCTCTGCTTGAAGGACATGGCGGGACTCGTTCCCCCGCAGCAAGCCTACGACATCATCAAAGGCCTCAAGGACCGCGTAAAAATCCCCGTCGTCCTGCACACCCACGACACCGCAGGACTGGGAGCCACCACCTACTACGCAGGCATCGAGGCCGGCGTCGACTACATCGACACCTCTATCATTCCCTTCGCCAACGGTACTGGCCAACCGGATACAGCCCGCATGCTCTCCATGCTGGAAAACCACCCGCGTTGCCCCAAGTACGACCTCGACGCCCTACAGTTCCTGCGCGAGCACTTCACCAAGGTCTACGAGGAGCTCAAGGACTTCACCAGTGTCTCCAACGAGCGCGTCGATTCCGATGCCCTCAAGTACCAAGTTCCCGGCGGCATGCTCTCCAACTTCCGCAACCAGCTCAAGGAGCAGAAGATGGAAGACAAGTTCGAGGACGTCTTTAAGGAAATCCCCGTCGTACGCGAAGCCCTCGGCTGGATCCCGCTGGTTACGCCCACCTCCCAAATCGTAGGCGTGCAAGCCATGCTCAACGTCAAGTTCGGCCGCTGGAAGAACTTCTCTCCCCAAGCCACCGACATCGCCCTCGGCTACTACGGACGCACACCCGCCCCGGTCAATCCCGAGGTACAAAAGATCGCTGCCCAAAAGTCCGGCAAGGATCCAATCACCGTACGCCCCGCCGACCTCAAGGACCCCGGCATGGACGCTTTGAGAAAAGCCCTCGCGGCCAAGAACCTGCCCACCGACGACGAACACTGCGTCATCCAGGCTATGTTCCCGCAAGAACTCGACGCGTATTACAAAAGCAAGGACAAGCCCGCTCCGGCGCCCGCAGCCCCTAAAGCGGAAGCCGCCACAGCAGTCGCCCAGTCCGGCCCCGCCGAAACGATCGAGCTGAGCGATTCAGCTCGCCACTACAACATCGCCGTCAAAGGCAAGACCTACAGCGTCGCTGTCGAAGAAGTGTAGTCGCGCTTTCGATACCATCCCCCCTCCAAGACCCGCTCGTGCAGCGGGTCTTTTTTTTGTTCGGCCGACGGAGAGGGAAGAGGCTCGCAACCCAAACTCCCGCTATCCGCATCTCCAACAAGCCCAGCACAGCTCGAGCGCCCCCGTAGCGCGGAGCTTTAGCCCGCGTCCGCCGAAGCTTTGCCGAAGGAGGAAGCCCGCGTCCGCGCTGCAGGATCCATCCTCCGCGGACGCTGGCTAAAGCTCAGCGCTACGACACAAAAAAGGCGTACCGATAAAATCGATACGCCCTTTGAAATTACACTAACTCGCTTCGCTTAGAGCGGGAGCGTCGTCTCACCCATGAGGTGCTTGTCAACGGCACGAGCCGCTCCGCGACCTTCGTTGATCGCCCAAACGATGAGGCTTTGTCCGCGGCGAGCATCACCCGCTGCGAAGATGCCGTCTACGCTGGTGGCGTACTTGCCGTAGGCTGCCTTGGCGTTGCTGCGCTCATCGGTTTCGACGCCGAGCTGCTCGATGATGGTTTGCTCTGGTCCAAGGAATCCCATCGCGAGAAGCGCTAGCTGCGCGGGCACTTCCTTTTCGCTTCCTTCGACTTCTGCCGGAATGAAGCGCCCTTCTGGATTCTTCTTCCACTCGACCTCAACCGTCTTGAGAGCGCGGAGATTGCCGTCTTCGTCACCAAGGAACTCCTTGGTCATGACCAAGTACTGGCGTGGATCTTCACCTTGCTTAGCGATCGCTTCCTCTTGTCCGTAGTCGACCTTGAGCACGCGAGCGTACTGCGGCCATTCGTTGCCAGGGGCGCGCTCTTCGCTAGGACGCGGCATGATCTCGAGCTGGATAACGCTTTCACATTCGTGACGGAGGGATGTACCCACACAGTCAGTACCCGTGTCACCACCGCCGATTACGACGACATTCTTACCCTTAGCAGAGATGTAGTTGCCGTCCTCGTGCTTGGAATCGAGAAGGCTCTTGGTGTTGGCTCCGAGGAACTCCATGGCGAAGTGTACGCCCTTGAGCTCGCGGCCAGGAACAGGAAGGTCACGCGGCTTGGTCGCGCCCGTGCAGATGACCACGGAATCGTAGTCGTCCTTGAGGCGCGTCGCAGTGATGTCCTTGCCGATTTCCACGCCGCAACGGAATTCGATACCTTCGTCCTCGAGCAGCTTGATGCGGCGCAGGACCACATCCTTCTCGAGCTTCATGTTCGGAATGCCGTACATGAGAAGGCCGCCCGGGCGATCCGCCCGTTCGTAAACCACCACGTTGTGGCCCGCTTGGTTCAGCTGGTCGGCGCAAGCGAGACCGGAAGGACCGGAACCGACGACGGCCACCTTCTTGCCCGTACGCTTGGCAGGGGGCTTTGCTTCCACCCAGCCCATTTCGAAGGCGCGGTCGATGATCGAAACTTCGTGGTGCTTGATGGTGACCGGCTTCTGGTTGATGCCGAGCACGCAAGAGCTTTCACAAGGCGCCGGACAAACGCGGCCGGTGAATTCCGGGAAGTTGTTGGTCTTCATAAGGCGCCCGAAAGCGTCCTTCCAACGGCCCTTGTACACCAAGTGATTCCACTCGGGGATCAAGTTGTTGACCGGGCAGCCAGCGATGCCGGTGAAGTGCTGCGAGTCGCCGGCGTGGCAGAACGGTACGCCGCAATCCATACAACGAGAGGCCTGCGCCTTGATCTCGTTTTCAGGCATCTCTTCGTGCACCTCGTCCCAGTCGCCGAGGCGAAGGATCGGATCGCGGTCGGTCGCGTTCTGGCGGTCTTGTTCTAAAAATCCTGTCGGTTTTCCCATGGTCTGTATTCTCCTTCTGGTGTCTTCTTACGTGTGGGTTATGCCATGGAGGCGAGGTGCATATCGAAGGCTTCCACCGCGATATCGTATTCGTTGTCGAACTTGTTCGTGGCACGGGCCTTGTCCATGAGCCCGAGCATTCGCTCGTAGTCGGTTGGCATGACGAGGACGAACTTCTGGAGCGAAGCGTCCCAATCCTCAAGCAGCTCGGCAGCTACGTCCGAACTGGTTTCCTTGAGGTGTCGTTCGACCAAACTCTTGAGCTCGTCCTTGTGCTCGTCCTTCTCGACGGCGCCGAGCCGAACCATTTCCATGTTGCACTTGGAAGCGAAGGTTCCGTCGCGGTCCAGTACGTAAGCCACACCGCCGGACATACCGGCTGCGAAGTTACGACCAGTATCGCCAAGGATTACCGCGCGGCCACCGGTCATGTATTCACAACCATGATCGCCTACGCCTTCCACAACTGCCGTAACGCCGGAGTTACGAACACAGAAGCGTTCGCCGGCCATACCGCGGATGAATGCCTGACCGGACGTGCCACCGAAGAAGGCGACGTTGCCGATGATCACGTTTTCACGCGCCTTGAAAGGAGCGGACTTGTCTGGGTAGACAACCAGCGTTCCGCCTGAGAGGCCCTTGCCGAAGTAGTCATTGGAATCACCTTCGAGCTCGAAGCGAACACCCTTTGCGGTGAAAACGCCAAAGCTCTGACCGGCCGAACCATTGAACTTCACGTCGATCGTGTCTTCCGGCAACCCGTCGCCCTTGTAGATCTTGGAAATTTCGTTGGAGAGCATGGCGCCCACCGAACGGTCTGTATTCACAATTTCATACGAAAGCTTAACCGGCTCGCAATCGGCCAGCGATGCTGCGGCGTCCTTGATGAGCTTACGGTCGATGATGTCGTGGATGAGGTGCTTCTGCTCAACGGTCTGGTGCAAGCTGTCACCTTCGTAGGCGTCTTGCTTGAAGAGGATCGGAGAGAGGTCGACACCCTTGTACTTCCAGTGGTCAACGTCTTCGCGGAACTCGAGGCACTGGCTCTGGCCCACCATTTCGTCGATGGTACGGAAACCAAGCTCTGCCATGATCTCGCGGAGACCTTCCGCCATCATGGTGAAGAAGTTCACCACGTGCTGGACCTTGCCGCGGTAACGGCTGCGGAGCTCGCGATTCTGAGTCGCAACACCCACTGGACATGTATTCAGGTGACACTTACGCATCATGATACAACCTTCAACGATAAGAGCCGCAGTGGCACTGCCCCACTCTTCCGCACCGAGCAGCGTAGCGATCGCCAAGTCGCGAGGCGTCTTGAGCTGACCGTCTGTCTGTACGACGATACGGCTACGGAGGCGGTTGCGAACGAGAGTCTGGTGGGTCTCAGCGAGACCGAGTTCCCATGGAAGACCTGCGTGCTTGATGGAGCTGAGCGGCGACGCGCCAGTACCGCCGTCGTATCCAGCGATCAATACAACATCGGCGTATCCCTTACAAACCCCCGCAGCGATCGTGCCAACGCCTGCTTCGGAAACGAGCTTTACGTTGATACGCGCGTCGCGGTTCGCGTTCTTTAGGTCGTAGATCAGCTGAGCCAAATCCTCGATCGAGTAGATATCGTGGTGAGGAGGTGGAGAGATGAGTCCCACACCTGGAGTCGAACCACGAGTCTTGCCGATCCAAGCGTCAACCTTGTGGCCGGGAAGCTGTCCTCCTTCACCGGGCTTCGCGCCCTGAGCCATCTTGATCTGCAGCTCGTCCGCGTTGGTCAGGTAGTAGGAGTTAACGCCGAAACGGCCGGATGCGACCTGCTTGATAGCCGAGCGCATGGAGTCGCCGTTTTCATCTGGCGTGAAACGAATCGGGTCTTCGCCCCCTTCGCCGGAGTTGGACTTGCCACCGAGGCGGTTCATCGCAATCGCGAGCGTGGTGTGCGCTTCCCAAGAGATCGAACCGAATGACATCGCTCCGGTCGCGAAGCGCTTGAAGATCTTTTCGGCAGGTTCGACTTCGTCGAGCGGGATGCTCTTGCGGTCGGACTTGAACTTCATCAGGCCGCGTAAGGTGTAAGCCTCCTTGGACTGGTCATCGATGTTGCGAGCGTATTCGCGGAAAACATCGGTGTTGTTGGTCGCAGTCGCTTGCTGGAGAAGACGGATCGTGGTCGGGTTGAAGAGGTGGCGTTCTCCGTCCTTGCGCCAAGCGTAGCTGCCGCCGGATTCGAGTTCGTCTTCGTCGAAGATGTCCGAGTCCTTCGGGAATCCAGCACGGTGCTTGGCGAGGGCCTCCAATGCGATCTCATCCATGCCAATGCCTTCGATACGGCTAACGGTGCCGGCGAAGTACTTGTCGATGACCTTCTTGTTAACGCCGAGGGCTTCGAAGATCTGAGCGCCTTGGTAGGACTGCAGCGTCGAGATTCCCATCTTGGAGAAGATCTTGAGCAGGCCGCTGTTAACCGCCTTGCAGTAGCGCTTGTAGAGCGTCTCTTCGTCAAACGTCGCGTCGATCACGCCTTCGTCGCGTAGCGCGCTGAGCGTTTCGAGAGCGAGGTACGGGTTAACCGCTGCCGCGCCGTAGCCTACGAGGGTAGCGACGTGGTGCGTTTCCCAAACGTCTCCCGCTTCCACTACGATTTCCGCATCCGCGCGGAGACCCTTGCGGATAAGGTGGTGGTGAACCGCGCCGGTCGCGAGCAGCGAAGGCACGGGAGCGTGGTCGCTGTCGATGTGGCGGTGGGAGAGGATGATGATCTGGTAACCTTCGACCGCCGCGTCAGCTGCATCGCGGCAGATGCGCTCGAGGGCTGCCTCGAGGGCGCCTTCCTTGCCGTTGGCCGGGAACGTACAGTCGATCGAACGAGACTGGAAGTGGTCGTGGTCAATGTGCTTGATCTTGAGCAAGTCCGCGCTGGAAAGGACCGGCTGGCGGATCTCGATCTTGTGGCAGTGGCGTGGCGTCTCGTCGAGCAGGTTCAGCGAACCGCCGATGTAGCTCTGGAGCGACATGACCATCTCTTCGCGGATCGGGTCAATCGGAGGATTGGTGACCTGGGCGAAGAGCTGCTTGAAGTAGTTGGAGAGGTGCTGCGGCTTGTCGGACAGGACCGCGAGTGGATTGTCCGCGCCCATGGAACCGAGCGGCTCCTTGGCGGTGCCGACCATACCTGCGAGGATGAGGTTGAGGTCTTCCTCGGTGTAGCCGAAGGCCTTCTGGCGGTTTTGCAGCTTGTAGTTGCTTTGTGGAGTCACGCTACCTTCGGGAGAGGGGAGGTCTTCCAAGGTGATCTTGTGATCCTTCAGCCACTCGCCGTAAGGCTGGCGGGAGCTGATGTCGTGCTTCACTTCGTCGTCGGAAATGATACGGCCTTGAGCGAGGTCAGCGATGAAGATCTTACCTGGCTGGAGGCGGCCCTTGCGGACGACCTTGGACTGGTCGACCTTCAAGCTGCCAGTCTCGGAACCCATGACCAGCATGTCGTCGTCGGTAACGAGGAAGCGCGAGGGGCGGAGTCCGTTGCGGTCGAGCGTAGCGCCGATCACGTTTCCATCGGTGAAGGAAATGGAAGCCGGACCATCCCATGGCTCCATGATGCAAGAGTGATACTCGTAGAAGGCGCGCTTGATGGGATCCATGTCGTCCTGCTTTTGCCACGCTTCTGGAATTGCCATCATCATGACGTGAGCGAGCGGACGGCCGCTGAGCACGAGCAGCTCGATCACCATGTCGAGGTTGGCCGAGTCGGACATGTGGCTGTCGCAGATAGGATGGAGCATCTTGAGCTCTTCCTTGGAAAAGTTGCTGGTTTCCAGCAGCACTTCGCGAGCGCGCATCCAGTTGATGTTGCCGCGAACCGTGTTGATCTCACCGTTGTGGGAGAGGAAACGGAACGGCTGGGCTAGGCGCCAGGCTGGGAAGGTGTTGGTCGAGAAGCGGGAGTGGAACATCGCCAGAGCGGAAACCACCTTCTCGCTCTGCAAGTCGAGATAGTACTCGCGCACCTGAGCCGTAGTGAGCTGCCCCTTGTAAGTGATGGTGCGAGCCGACATCGAAATGATGTAGAAGTCGTCACCGATGCCGCTCACGGTCTCGCGAGCGAGGTGGATCGAATAGTTGCGAGCGACGTACAGCTTGCGCTCGAAAGCTTCCGCATCGAGCTCTTCGGGCTTGGCAACGAAGACCTGCTCCACGTTTGGCTCCGTTTCGAGGGAGGCTTGGCCGAGGCCGGAATTGTCGCGCGGCACCTCGCGGTAGCAGATGACCTCCATGCCGAGCGTCTCGAGATTGCGGTTGAGCAACTCGCGGCACTCTTCACGCTTAGTCTCGTCCTGCGGGAAGAAAATCATGCCCACGCCGTAGTCGCCAGCATGAGGGAGGCTGATGTCGCGCTTGGCGAGGTCTTCCTTGAAGAAGGCGTGAGGGACCTGGATGAGCAAACCGGCGCCGTCTCCACAGCAGACGTCGTAGCCCGTGCCACCACGGTGCTCCATGTTGGTCAGCATCACCAGCGCGTTCTCGATCACGTCGTGCGACTTGCGGCCCTTCAAATTCGCCACAAAACCGATACCACAACTATCGCGCTCCAACTCCGGGCAGTAGAGCCCCCTCTTTTCTTCCTGGTTATCGATCATATGCCTAAAATCTTGGTGTTTTCTTAAAAATATAAGTCGCTAGTTACGTGCTGGTTACACGACAAAAAAACGGCTACTATTAGTAGTCGTTGTTCTGTGCATCAAAAACTATAATGAATAGTTATATAAAGTTGTATTCGATAAGTCCGCCCCCACAAGCCAAAATATGGCCACCCCCAATTTTCGCGGAGACGTGGTGCGGAACTTACGGAAGTACCCTTCCTCGCCGACCATGGTCCACAAGGAGCGAGCACAAGATCCCTTCAGGCGGAAGCTTTCAAGGCTAATTTAATCCGAAGCGCTCGGGCGTCCCCGTAAACTCTTGGTTCTGCCACGGATAGACTTCCCCTTGAGGCGACGTTCCTTGGCCCCTCGCGACGGCTTAGTGGGACGCCGTTTCTTGGGGGCGACCTGCACGCTAGCTACCAGCTGGGCCAAGCGAGCCAGCGCCGCCTCCTTGTTGGCCTCCTGCGAGCGCGAGTCTTGCGACTTGATGACAACCAAGCCCTCTTCGCTGATCCGATGGTCTTGCAACGAGAGCAACCGTTCCTTGATCGCCTCTGGCAAGGAAGACGCTCGAATGTCGAAAAACAGCTGGATCGCCGTGGAAACTTTGTTTACGTGCTGCCCGCCCGAGCCCTGGGACCGGATCGCCTTTATCTCAATCTCCTTCAAGGGGATCCCCACTCTGCCCGAAACGCGCAACATCCCAGCAAGCTACCAAAGGGCCGACCTCGCTTGCCACACTATAAAACAAGCCCCGACTCCGCGATTGACGGATGCCCACCGCTCAAACACAAGTTGCCGCCATTTCGCCAACGCCGCTCGCCATGATCGCTCTCCAGAACATCACTCTCCAGTACGGAGAACGCTATCTATACAAAGAGATCAGCGCCACCATCACCTCCCACGACCGTATCGGCCTCGTCGGCAGCAACGGCGCCGGCAAGAGCACCCTCCTCAAAGTCCTCTGCGGACTAGAGGAGTTCGACGCGGGAAAAGTCGACAAGGCCAACTACGTCACCTTCGGCTACCTTCCCCAAGACGGCATCGAGATGCACGGCAAAACCCTATTCGAGGAAACGGAAACCGCCTTCGCCGACATCCTCGGACTCAAAGCCAAGATCGAGGAAGCCGAAGCCCAGCTCGACGAGATGGATACCTCATCCGAGGAATTCTACGAAACCCTTGAGCTCATCGGCAGCTGGGAGCACCGCCTCGAAGACCTCGACGTGGGCAAGCTCCCCTCCCGCATCGAATCCGTACTGCTCGGCCTCGGCTTCTCCACCAAGGACATGAAGCGCAAGACCGAGGAGTTTTCCGGCGGCTGGCAAATGCGTATCGCCCTCGCCAAGCTCATCCTCGCCCAACCCTCCCTCCTGCTGCTCGACGAGCCCACCAACCACCTCGACGTCACCTCCCAGCACTGGCTCGAGACCTACCTCAAGTCCTACGAAGGCTCGCTGCTCATGATCTCCCACGACCGCGGCTTCCTCGACGAGATTTGCAACCGCACCTTCGAGCTCTCCCTCGGCAACCTCTATACTTATAGCGGCAACTACAGCTTCTACGAACGCCAGAGCGCCGAGCGCAAAGAGCTCCAGCTTAAAGCCTACAAGAGCCAGCAAAAGGAAATCGCCCAGGCCGAGCAGTTCATCAACCGCTTCAAGGCCAAGGCCTCCAAGGCCCGCCAGGCCCAGTCCCGCATCAAGCAGCTC
>JBNKSG010000118.1:0-11837 GCA_050297195.1 Opitutaceae bacterium
GATACTCGCCTTTCGGCGAGCATCTCTTCGAAGCTGGGATCAGGGAGTACTTCGACATCTTCAACTGGCGTGGCGCGTTCCAGGGAGACGGCCAGAAGTTCCGCCTAAAGGCCCAGTTGGGTGGGCGTTCGTCTTCTATCGTGCTCGCCTTCGAGGAGCCTTGGCTGTTCGAGCGTCGCTTGGCGTTTGGCCTCTCCATCTTCAAGTCCGAGAGCAACTACGAGAACCAGGCCTACAATTCGATCCAGCAAGGCTTTGAGGTATCGCTTAGAAAGCGCCTGATCGAGATCATCGAAGGCCGACTTAAGTACTCGCTCGTCGAAACGGATTTCAACCAGTACGAGGATTTAGACATCGAGAGGCGTTTAGCAGGAAGTATTGGAATCGCTTCCAAGTTGAATCTTCTCCTATTGCGTGATTCACGTGACCGCTTGATCAATTCCTTGCGTGGCATGCGACTCGAGCTCGACCTGAACTATGCGGGCAACTTCCTCGGTGGTGACTTCGACTTCTACAAAATCGAGAGCCGTAACGCGTTTTATCTGCCACTTTCCGAACGCCTCAGCCAGACCGTGGAAATTCTCGCCCGTGCGGGGGTCGTACAAGAAACAGGGGATAGCCCGGTTGTACCTTGGGAAGAGCGTTTCTTTTTGGGAGGACCCAATACCTTGCGTGGTTTTGAATATAGAGATGTCAGCCCGCTGGAAGGCGGCAGTCCCTTCCGTCTCCCCTTCGAAAATGGCGGTAAGACCTACGGTATGCTGGGCGCGGAATACTCGTTCGGTATTACGGAAGACTTCCGTGTCGCTGCGTTTTACGACGGTGGCTTCGTCAACAAGGAAGCAGGCGACTTTGGGATAGATGCCGAGAAGCTCATTTATGAGTATGGTGGCCGACAGTATTTCGCCGGTCAGCGCCGCTCTGGGTGGAACGACAACTATGGCTTCGGTATCCGTATGTCCATGATGGGTACGCCGCTCCGTCTTGATTACGCGATTCCTATGACCACAAACGGTCCGTCCGAAACGGGCGGAAACGACAATGGCGGACAATTCAACTTTACTTTTGGCGGAAGATTCTAATCTCTCTTCGCCTCCCCACAACATTAACTCCTGTTATCAAATGAAACGTTTTAAATCCCTTCTCGTCGTCCTCAGTGCCATCGCCATGGCAGCAACAAGCCTTCGCGCGAACGAAGATGTAATCGTCACCGTTAAGGTCGATGAAGCTCTCGGCGCATACTACAAGGTACAGAACTTCATGGCCGAAATGGAAAAGAGCGAAGAGGAAGCTCGCACCAAGGCTTCCGAAATCGAAGCCCAAGGCACTGCTCTCGTCGAACAGTTCCAAGAGCTCCGCGAACAAGCGAACAGCGACATCCTCATGGAGGAAGCCAAGCAGGAAGCGACTCAGGATGCCCAAAAGAAGATGCAGGAAATCCAAGCGAAGGAGCAGGAGCTCCGTCAGTTCGTGGGTCAAACCCGCCAACAGTTTGCCGCGATTCGCCAGCAGCAGCTCAACGCCTACTACCAGGAAGTCGCTGAAGTCGTGACCGAGATCGCCAAGGATCGTAACGCTACGCTCGTGATCGACATCACGGCTCGCGCTGGTGATGGCCGCGCTCCAGTTCTCTACACGGACGGTTCTTACGACATCACTCCTTTGGTTATCGAGCGCATCAACGCGACTGAAGGACAGGAAGAAGAAGCGGCGGCCCCAGCAGCTGAGTAAGCTTTCTCGTTGAGATTCATTTTAAGCCCTGTCGCTCGGCGGCAGGGCTTTTTTTGTTTTTAGCTACCTGGCTTACGCTTGCCTTGGTGGTTTTCGCGCAGGTAGGCGAAGCTGCACATTGGGCGATAAGCGTATTTCGAAAGTAGCTGTTCTAGGAGTCTAGTGGGTTGATTTTCGAGGGTATCGCCTGCATCTTCCATAATCTTCGAAACCAATTCATCAAATCATGGATATTTCTCTTTCCCTCAACGCAGTGCTGGATCGCATCGACTACTCGACTTTCGAAGGAGAGCTAGGAGTTCGGAGCATCACAGGGGTCGCTTCGCTCGCTGACGCTCAGAGAGGGGATGCCACGTTTGTCGCTTCCGCAAAGTATCTGGATGAACTCCAGAAGACGGAAGCTTCGCTGGTCGTATTGAGCAAGGGCTTGGAAGCAACGCCGAAGTCGGGCCAGCTCTTTTTGCGGGTCGAGAACCCGTCCATCGAAATCGCGAAGCTTTGCGAGCTGATCTCGCGGCAGATGTGGGAGAAGCCGAGCGCCGGTATTCATCGCCTCGCCAATATCGATCCTACGGCGGAAGTGGACCAGAGCGCCAGTATTGATGCGTTCGTAACAGTTTCAGCCGGAGTTAAAATCGGGCCCGGATGCGTGATCGGTTCTGGAAGCTTCATCGGACCTGCTTGCGAGCTGGGGGAGGATTGCCACCTCTCGGCGAACGTTTCGATCGAACGCGACACTGTAGTGGGAAAGCGAGTACGGATCCACGCCGGTACGGTTTTGGGGTCCGACGGATTTGGCTACGAATTTGAAGACGGTCGGCACCGCAAGGTTCCTCAAGTCGGGTCCGTGCTGGTGGGCGATGACGTTGAGATCGGGGCGAATACTACGGTGGACCGCGGACGCTTCGGTCCGACGCGAATCGGAGAGGGCAGCAAGATCGATAACCTGGTGCAGATCGGCCACAATGTCGTCGTTGGGAAGCACAATATTCTTTGCTCCCAGGTGGGGATCGCGGGAAGTACGATCTTAGGCGACTATGTGGTGATGGGTGGACGCGCAGGCGCGTCGGGCCATATCGAGATCGGCTCGGGCGCTCAACTGGCAGGCCAATGCGTCGCGTACTCGGATCTGGAAGGCGGTACCAAGTACGGGGGAGCTCCGGCTATTCCGCTTGTCGCTTACCAGCGAATCACTGTCATTACGCGCCGTCTTCCTGAGCTGTTCAAGCGTCTGACCCAACTCGAGAAGCAGTTGCTGCACGATTAGTCGATTTATTCCTGTGCAATCGTCACCGGTCTGATAGCCCTCTTTGATGCGCGGGAAAAATCTAAAGATCATATCCGGTAATTCCAATCGCCAGCTGGCGGAGGACATTTGCGAGTTCGTCGGTGTGCCGCTGACGGACACGACCGTAACGAGTTTTCCGGATGGAGAGTCATTCGTTAAGATCAACGAGAACGTACGCGGACAGGATGTCTTTCTCGTCCAGTCCAGTTGTCCGCCCGTAAACAACAACTTGATCGAGCTTCTGATCATGATCGATGCAGCGCGTCGCGCGTCCGCCGCTCGCATCACGGCGGTGATTCCATTTTATGGATACGCTCGGCAGGATCGCAAAGACCAGCCGCGCGTACCGATAACGGCCAAGCTGGTTGCGAACCTTTTGACCTCGTCGGGGGCAGATCGGGTGGTCGCTGTCGATTTGCACGCAGGGCAGATTCAAGGTTTTTTCGACATCCCGGTGGACCACCTGCTCGCGTTTCCGGTTCTCTATGACTACATCCTGAAGAAGGACCTGAAAAACCTGATGGTGATGTCGCCCGATGTCGGAGGCGTGAAAATGGCGGATGCCTACGCTCGCATGCTCAAGTGCGGGCTCGGGTTCGTCGCGAAGAAGCGCCACAGCGCGACGCAGGTCGAAGCGACGAGCATCGTGGGCGATGTGAAGGACTGCGACGTGCTTCTCATCGATGACATGACTGAGACGGCGGGGACGATTTGCGCGGCGGCTCGCCTGATAAGGAAACAAGGGGCCCGGCGCGTTTTGGCAGCGGTCACCCATGCTAACTTGCAGGAGATGGCTTACGAGCGCTTGAAGGACGGTCCCATTGACGAGTTGATCGTGACGGATACGATCCCAGTCAAGGCCCAAGGGTTGCCGATCAAGGTGCTCAGCGTCGCGCCGTTGCTGGGCGAGGCTATTCTCCGAATCAACAACAACGAGTCGGTCACGAGCTTGTTTGAGGTAAAAGGCTTCTAAGGCTTGGAACGGGCGGCTGGGCGTGCGAGACTTGCAACCTTCTTAGATCAACTCTGTCCACAATCGCTATGCCCTCACCAAAGTTAGCTCTCTCCTGTGTCAGTCTCATCCTTCTCGCGGCTTTCCCTCTGGGCCGTGCCCAAGAGCGAGTTGAGGTTTCTGAGCTGGTGGAAGTTGACGCAACTCCGCTCGATCGCTCCCAGAACGGGCGGGTCGTCAGCTACTCCAAATCACTGAAAGAGGCGAGGCCTGCGGTGGTGAGCGTGTACGCGAAGTCTCTAGACCATTCCTACAGTCGCGAAGAGCTTCTCATGGAGCAGCTGTTTGGGATAAGGCCACGGCGGCAGCAAGGACCTCAGTTCGGCCTCGGTTCCGGAGTGATTGTATCTGAAAATGGATACATTGTAACGAATAACCATGTGATCAGCGAAGCTGACGAAATCAAGGTTCAGCTGGATAGCCAGCGGATTTACGACGCGGTTTTGGTGGGCACGGATCCGAGTACGGATATTGCGGTTTTGAAGATTGAAGCGGAGTCGCCACTACCGGCTGTTAAGCTGGCAAATAGCGATCAGATCGAAGTGGGCGACGTGGTGTTTGCGATCGGCAATCCTTTGGGCGTGGGCAAGACGGTGACGATGGGAATTGTATCCGCTACCAAACGACAAGAGATGGGAGTGATCGATGGTGGCTTCGAAAATTTCATCCAAACGGATGCGCCGATTAACTCGGGTAACTCGGGCGGTGCTCTCGTTGATGCCAAGGGGCGTCTGATTGGCATCAACACCTTGATCCAAACGGATGGCGCTTCTTCGGGCAATATTGGGATCGGCTTCGCGGTACCGGTAAACCTCGCTTATTCCGTGATGAGAGACTTGGTGGAGAACGGCTCGGTGTCTCGTGGATTCCTCGGAGTCGGAATCGGTGGACTCGACGAAGCGTTGGCGGCGCAATTGGGAGTCGATAGTTTGAAGGGGGCTCGTGTTAACCAGGTAAATCCTGGGACGCCCGCTGCAGAAGCTGGGATTTTGTCCGATGACGTGATCGTGGAACTCGACGGCGTTGCGGTTGATTCGCCAAGCGATCTTCGTATCCAGATCGCGGCTCGCAAGCCGGGGGATGTCGTTTCGCTTACGCTTATTCGTGATAAGCTTCGGAAGGAGATCGAAGTGGTGCTCGCGGAGCGCGAAAGCGAGGGCCAGATCCTTTCGAGCGTGGATCCGGATGCAGGGTTCCTCGAAGGTGTGACCGTGGTGCCTTTGACTGAGGAGTTGCGTGAGGAATTCGAGGTAGCTGACACAGTGGAAGGGCTACTTGTAACGGAAGTCGAGGAAGGCAGTTCCTATGCGCGACTCTTGCCGGTGGGTATGGTCATCTTGAGCATCAATGGCCAGGATGTCCGCAGCTACGAACAGGCTGCTCGAGCTCTCAAGCCGAACGCGAAGAACATGTTTCAAGTGGCCTATCGAGGCGTGAATCGCTGGGTCGGGGTGGAAGTGGAGTAGCTCGAAACGAAAAGACGCAGCCCATCGCGGACTGCGTCTTTTTAAAAGGAAGCCGGCGTTTACGATTCGGTGTTCGCAGCGGTTCGGCTCTTTACGAATTCGATAATCGCGGGGGTGTCGTCCATGTGCGCCCAGACGACACGGAGAAACTCCGCAGGATGGATGTCATGGGTTTTGAGGAAGTTCCTGTCTCCACCGCAGCAATACATGATCTCGTCGCAGAGCTCGCCCTTTAGCTTGCCTTTGGCCTTTTCGATGATGCGAGGGAGCCAAGGGATGCCGTCCAGCGCTTCCGGTTTTGGTGTCAAGCTAGAGGCTTCGACTCGGTTTTTTGAAGCGACTCCTTTTTGGATGTGCAGGAAGTAGTCACGACGTACCTGTTCGATGGACTGGGCGATTTCGTAGGACGGCTCGCCGCCTTGCACTTGGTCCTCCCCGTAGTCGAAGAAGTCTTGCACGCGCCAGCCGTTGGCCGCGATGAACGCGAGTTCGTCGGCGTCGAACCAGGCGCTTTTGTCGGTATTGCCGGAGCGGTAGAGCTCGACTGACTTGTCGTAGAGTTTCTTGAAGGTTTCTTGGTAGTCGTAGTGCTTCATGCCTTTTCTATTACGAAGGATAGGGAGGGTTGATCGCAATTACGGGATCGGGCTGCGCTATTTGTTTCGTTTGCGCGCGGGAGCTTTGGGGGTCGTGGGAGCTGCTTTTTTCTTCGGCCTGGCGCTGGAAGCGGAGCGGGTGGGCTTCTTTGACTTCTTGGCTTTGCGGTAGAATTTCTTGGGGCGATCTGGTTTGGCGCTCTTTGAAGGAGCGGAGGGCTTGCGGGAAACATCGACCGCTTCGGACGGCATTATTTTTGGCTTTGGGTTGTCGGCTCTTTGCTTGGCGCAGAGGCGGAAGTCGACTTGGCGTTTGAAGCGGTCGACCTTGTGGACCTCGACTTGGATGGTTTGTCCGAGCGAGTACGCGTTTTTCTTTTTGCGGCCGACGAGGGCGGTGCCGCTGGCGTTGAGGCGGTAAAGGTCGTCGCGTAGGGCGGAGATGTGAACCATGCCGAAGGCGTTCGATTCCTTGAGCTCGATGAACATGCCGTGGTTGCGCACTTCCGTGATGATCGCGTCGAAGGCGGTTTGCGGCTTCTTGTCGAGCTCGCGCTCGAAGAATTCGAGCAGCTTCACCTTTACGGATTCGCGCTCGGCTTCGACGGAGTTGACCTCGGTTTGGCTGAGGTGATCGGCAATGCTAGCGGCCTTGGAGGCGTTGTAGCGGGGGCCGGGTTCGGCGAGCTCGGGTTCGCCGCGAACCTTGTCGAGGAAGTGGTTGAAGACGCGGTGCGTTACCAAGTCGCTGTATCGGCGAATTGGGGACGTGAAGTGCAGGTAGTCGTTTTTGCACAATCCGTAGTGGCCGTCGGGCGTGGACTTGTAGCAGGCTTTTTTGAGCGAGCGAAGCACTTGGGTGCGCAGGAGTCGGCTTTGCGGGTGAGCGGACAGGGTCTCGAGGAGTTTGACGAGATCCTTGCGGTTGTTGAGGTCGGCCGTCTCGATGCCCCAAGTTGCCATGTACTCGCGCAGGTCGTTGAGACGTTCCTCGTCGGGATCGTCGTGCACGCGATAGATGCAGGGGAGGCGGTTGCGCTTCATCTCGCGAGCGACGCACTCGTTGGCGAGCAGCATGTACTCTTCGATGAGCTGGTGGCTTTCGTCGTTGACGATTTTCTCGAGGCGGTCGGCGTAGCCCTTTTCGTCGACGAAGATCTTGGTTTCTTCCATGTCGAGGTTTAGGCTGCCGTGCTTGAAGCGGTCGGCACGCAGCTTGGAGGCGAAGCCCCAGAGCTCGCGTATGGATTTTTGGAGTTTTGAGAGCTCCGCTTTGCTGAGCGTATTGAGGGCGCGGCCGGTCGAGCCGGTTTGGTGGGCAGGCGGTAGCTTGAGGTCGCGGGCGACCTGCAGGTCGTCGTTCTTGAGCAGGGCGTAGGCTTGCTTGTAGGTCAGGCGCTTGTCGCTGCGGATAACGGTGTTCGCGTAGTCGACGTCGACGATGTCTCCGTTTTTGTTGAAGGTGACGAAGACGGACTTGGTGAGGCGGTCCTCGTCTTCCACGAGGCTGCAGATCCCGTTGGAAAGGGAGCGAGGCAGCATGGGGATGACGATGCCGACTAAGTAGGTCGAGTTTCCGCGTTCGAAGGCTTCCTTGTCGAGCTTAGTGCCGCCGCGAACGTAGGCGGCAACGTCGGCGATGTGGATGCCGACCTTGGTGTGCTTGTCGTCTGGATACTCGAGCGAGATGGCGTCGTCGAAGTCTTTCGCGTCGTCAGGGTCGATGGTGAAGGTGAAGGCTTTGCGGAGGTCGCGGCGGCCTTTGAGCTGGTTTTTGGTGACCTTGTCGGGCACCGCTTCGGCTTCCTTCATGACCTCGGGAGGGAATTCGGTCTCGAGGTTGTACTTGTGCAGCACGGCCATGAGCTCGGCTTGCGGCTCGTGGGTCTTGCCGAGGT
This sequence comes from Opitutaceae bacterium, assembly GCA_050297195.1. Classification (GTDB taxonomy): domain Bacteria; phylum Verrucomicrobiota; class Verrucomicrobiia; order Opitutales; family Opitutaceae; genus Pelagicoccus. Next base: position 7,992 of record JBNKSG010000118.1, read on the forward strand.
TGAGGATGAGTTCGCCTTCGGGGTTGACGTGCCGCTGTTCCCACTCGTGCATCTTGGCGACGACTTTGTCTCCAACTACGGGAACGGGCTTGAGGCCGGATTCTTCGGGGGGCGGTACGTAGATGTCGTGGATGATGCGGGGATCGTCCGGGGCGACGTAGTGGAAAAACCGTGTTTTGCAGAGCGTGCCGACGATGGTATCGCGCGCCCGCTTTTGGATACGGATGACGCGGCCGAAGGGGCCTTCGCTTTGTGGTCCCGGCTTCTTGTTGCGGTTTTTCCAGATGGGCTGGTTCGGCGGAGAGTCGGCGATGCGCACGACGACCTTGTCGTCGTGCATGGCGACGCTGGTGTCCTCGGCGTTGATCTGGATGGGCTTGGGGTTGGGGTCGGACTTCTTGGCGTCCGGGATGAGGATGGCGGATCCTTTTTGGCGGAACTTGATGGTTCCGGTGACGAGGTCGACGTCCTTGGGGATCGCGAAGCGGTCTCCCTTGATTCTGATGATGTCTCCGTTCGCCAGGAGGAGGCGGACTTCGTAGTCCAAGTTGCGGCGTTCCTTTTTGCCGAGTCCAAGTTCTGAAGAGATTCCAGACTTGTCGAGCGGAGCGTAGTCCGCTTGTTGCATGAGGGCGATGATTCGTTCCCTAAGTTTCATTTATTATGTAATTGGCCGATTATTGGCCTTTGGGCGGTCAGATTGTTGTTGGATTTGCGCCCCTAATCCCTAGGACAGAGGAATCTATGAAAATAGTTCATGCAGCAAGCGAGATGTTCCCTTATGTGAAAACTGGGGGCTTGGCAGATGTCTGCGGTTCCCTCTTCAAGTCGCTGGCAGGTGTCGGGCACGAAGTTTCGTTTTTCCTCCCTGGGTATCGTAAGATCATCGAGTCGAAGGAATTCGAGAGCGCTAAGTTGAAGGTGGTGCTGCAAGTCGAGTTAGGCGAGCAATTTCTGAGAGGGGAAGTTTGGGCCTTGTCTCTGGGCAAGCGCCAGACGCTCTACATCATTCGCCGCGACGAATTCTATGATCGCACGAATCTGTACGGAACGCGCGAGCGCGACTACGATGACAACGACCGTCGCTTCATCTACTTCAGCAAGGCGGTCGTGCAGGCCATGCGGTTGCTGGGCATCAAGTCGGACATCCTGCATTGCCACGACTGGCAGACAGGATTGCTGCCGCTCTTTTTGCGCATGGAGGAGCAGGAGTCCGGCAAGTCTCTCGCTCTGAAAACGTTTTTCTCGGTGCATAACCTGGCGTTTCAGGGACTGTATCCACGTTCTTCGTTCAAGTACACGAACCTGCCGAAGGAGTTTAACGGGATCGACGGTCTCGAGTTCTACGAGCAGATCAGCATGATCAAGGGCGGCATTTTCTTCGCTGACAAGATCATGACGGTCAGCCCGAACTACGCTCGCGAGATCCTGACGCCGGAGTTTGGCTGCGGGTTGGAGGGCGCCTTGAAGGTACGCGAGGAGGATTTGGTCGGCATCGCGAACGGGATCGACACTGAAGTTTGGAACCCGAGCAAGGACCCGTATCTGATCAACCACTACAGCTGTTCGGATCTGTTGGGGAAGGTCGATTGTCAGGAAACGTTTCTCCAGAGGGTTGGCCTGAAGAAGGGCAAAGGGCCGGTCTACGGCATGGTGGCGCGGCTCACCCAGCAGAAGGGCTTGGACCTGTTGCTCGACCAACTCAAGTTCTTCGTGAGGAACGACTGTCGCTTAATGATACTTAGCAAAAATGACCCCACTTATGAAAAAGCGCTGCAACGCTTTGCCAAAAAACACCCCAAGCATGTGGCGATCTGTATCCAGCTCGACGAGGAGATGTCGCACTTCGTGGAAGCCGGCTCCGACTTTTTCATCATGCCCTCTATTTTCGAGCCTTGCGGGCTGAACCAAATGTACAGCCAGCGTTACGGTACCTTGCCGCTGGTGTCTGGAGTGGGTGGCTTGAAGGACACGGTGATCGATATCGTCACCGATCCTGAAAATGGTACCGGCATCGTTTTCGAGCCCAACGTTGAAGGCTTTGCGGCCGGATTGGACGCGTCGCTTGAGTTGTACGCGAACGAGAAGGACTTTGTTCACGCGATCAAGCGAGCTATGAAACAGGACTTCTCGTGGAAGCAGGTGACTACCGAGTACGAGTCGCTCTACCTCGATAGCATTTGAACTAGTTCGTAAGATGTTGGAAAACAAGGTGTTCCCGTTTGGATAAACCTTGTTTTTAGCCCACGCTCAGTTGCATGATCGAACCATGGCTGAGCAAGCTCCGTTGATCGTCTGGTTTCGTCGCGATTTGCGGCTGGGCGATAACCCGGCCCTCCATCACGCTTGGGAGAGCGGGCAGCCCCTGTTGCCCGTTTACATCTTCGACGACGAGGGGGAGGGGGATTGGCCGGACGGAGGCGCCAGCAGGTGGTGGCTGTACCATTCGCTGAAGTCGCTGCAGCGGGATCTTGAGCTGGCGGGTTCTCGTTTGCTCTTGCTGGCTGGTTCGTCAGGCAAGGCGCTTTCCGATCTCTGCAAGGCGACCGGCGCCAATGGCGTTTTCTGGAATCGCCGCTACGAACCGGCGGTCGTCGCTCGGGACGCGGAGATCAAGAAGTTGCTCGCTGAGCGAGGGATTATGGCCCGCAGCTTCAATGGATCGCTCTTGCAGTCGCCGCTGAGCGTGACGAACAAGTCCGGAACCCCGTTCAAGGTGTTTACTCCTTTCTGGAAGCATATCCAAAATTTGAGCACGCGGATGCCATTGGACAAGCCCGAGGCGTTTGCGACACCGAAGACGTGGCCGCAAGGGGAGTCGCTCGATTCCTTCGAGCTTCTGCCGAAGCTGGATTGGGCGGATGGATTTGAAGCGGAGTGGGAACCGGGGGAGAGCGGCGCCCGCTCGGCGCTTGAAGCGTTTCGAGATGGAGCTGCCGCCGACTATTCGAAGATGCGGGATACGCCATCGGCGAGAGGCGTGTCGCGACTGTCGCCGTATTTGCACTTCGGAGAATTGTCCCCGAATCAGGTTTGGCATTTTATGGACAGGAAGAAGCACGAGCCTTTTTTGCGCCAGATCGCGTGGCGGGAATTTGCGCATCATTTGCTGTTCCATTTTTCGGATACGCCCCAAAAACCGCTACGTCCTGAGTTCGAGGCGTTTCCGTGGAAGGAGGATGGAGACTTGCTGAAGGCGTGGCAGCGGGGAATGACGGGATACCCGATCGTGGACGCGGGAATGCGGGAGCTTTGGCATACGGGATGGATGCACAATCGGGTACGCATGATCGCCTCGTCCTTTTTGGTGAAGCATTTGTTGCAGCCTTGGCAGGCGGGAGCGGCTTGGTTTTGGGATACTTTGGTGGATGCTGACCTGGCCAACAATACGATGGGCTGGCAGTGGGTGGCGGGCTGCGGGGCGGATGCCGCTCCTTATTTCCGGATCTTCAATCCGATCACGCAAGGGGAGCGCTTCGATGGAGACGGCGAGTACACCCGCAAGTGGGTGCCCGAAATCGCAGGATTGCCGGACAAGTATCTCTTCAAGCCGTGGGAAGCTCCAGCGGAGTTGCTGGAAAAGGCCGGTATTGAATTGGGCAATACCTATCCGAAGCCAATCGTTGAGCATGCGAAGGCCCGGCAAGCCGCCTTGGACGCCTACGCGGACATGAGGTCTTGATTGATATGAAATTTGAAAAACGCAGTCCCATGCCGGTCTCTGCCCAAGAGCTTTTCGATTGGCATGCGAGTTCTGGAGCTTTCGGACGGCTGGCCCCGCCTTGGCAGTCGATGGAGGTGCTTCACGAAGACCCGGGATTGGGGGAAGGGAAGCGGATCGAGCTG
>JBNKSG010000119.1:0-4745 GCA_050297195.1 Opitutaceae bacterium
TCGAAATCGGGTAGCCAGGGGCTTTAACTCCCCCACCTGACATGGGGATTCCCTCTTCTCCACGGTTACATGTGAGACACCCCCACTAGGCATTTCGAGACGTAGCCAGAACCGTAGCCGTGGGATCAATACACTCGAAAGGCTGTGCCCCCCTCTCCCCAACGCCTCGCGCCTCCAGTTGCCTCGCTTCGCGTCCCGAATTCTCCGAGCACAAAAAAGCGAGCCCACATTAGCAGGTTCGCCTTCTTGAAAATTCGTCTTCTTCAAGTCCGCTTATTTCATGCGACGACGCAAAGCGAAAAACACTGGGAGCGTCAGCAGAGCGAAGAACGCGGTAGAACCGGAATCGGCAACTTTGGAACTGGGGAATTCGTGATCAAAACGATCCACGTGCATTTCTCCACCTGTATAAACCAAGCTTTTAGCAACGATCATCCCTTCAACGTTATTCGAAGTGTTGGTTACGTCCAAATCCGGGGCTAGGATGCTGCCACTCCAGCCTTTGTTCAGGTTCAGCGAACTTCCATCATTAGCGAAAAAGTTCCAAAGGACCCAGTCTGAATAGTCTGCAACAGGTTCACCATTGAGCGACAGGTTGTTATTGAATCCACCTGGAACAAAATTATTCGACCCAATCCCGGTAAGATCGACGTTGATCACGAAAACCTCGCCGGCAAGAGCTACGCCGGATCCAACCAAATTGCTGATCGATGCAAAACTAGACCAAGTCGTGTTCACGACTTTAACGCCCGCTGTTTCGCCGAATTTCAATTCAAGATTCTGACCAGAAATATAGTCTCCAACCGAGTTCGTTGGAGCCAATCCAGCCAGATCATCTGACAAACCACTGAGTTGATTGAATGACGTGTTGAAGAAATTCGCATCTATGGGCTGCTCCACAGCACCACCAAGAGCCCCAAACTTGATCTCTTTGCCTGTGACCGAATCACGGAGAGATGACCCGCTGATCGACTGGTCGCCCGTTAGGGATCCGACTCGCGTTTGGTAAGGCGAAGGGCTACCACCAACGTACTGACCGTCACTATTCAAGACAACCGAGTTTGCAAGGACGAGGTAGTCGCTCTCAATCGCCCGGCGGCCAAACTCGCTCTGGTTACCTTCCAGTTTCAATGCGCCACCAACCGCGATCGAACCTTCAACGTGCGCCGCGTTAAGCGTAGCATCCTCCTTAACGAACACGTCGTATCCGTGAGTGAGGTCTTGCAGGCTTACCGAGTAAGCGAAATGAGCGGAGAGCAGAGCCGTCGCGGCTGTGGCAATTTTAAGGGTTTTCAATGATTTCATATTCAAAAATTCGACTAATTGCACTGGAATGAGCAACTGATATGCCATCAATTCACCCCACACGTACTTGCCAGCTATAACCTTTTAAAAAAGAGAAACTTACAAGGATTGTTGATTTTGCGTACTCTTTTTGAGTTTAAAAAAAGTGTAAAACGCAATGGTCGGCTTTACATTTCCGACAAAGCCTTCTGGCACCGCAATAGAGCCCATTCCTAGAACGACAGTCCGCTCTCGAATGGCACCACGTCGTATTTGATCGTTCGATACAAGTCGCCATCGATGAAGATGGAGATCTCGTATTGCCCGAGCGGATCGTCTTCGGTGAACCAAAACGGGCACGAATAAAGCTTCCAATGAATGTCAGCGGTTGAGCGGATAAACCTGCCGCCTTCCATCACAGTATAGGCACTCTCCAGTTCGGGGGTAACCTCGATCGGCTCGGGGAAGCGAATCTCAAAGTACCCCATGAATCGCTGCTGATCCTTCCGCGCGACCTCGAAACCATGGATATAGTCCTTGTCCACGTTGCGGTAGATATAGGTCGTTTCCGCGTAGACCCGGTAATCCCCGCTCGGGCCAGGCGCCATGATTCCAAACTTCGAGGTATACTCGGACTTCTTCTTTTTCTTGGCCTCCGCAGAATCGACGCCGACAAAAAGCGCTGCCACGACAAAAGCCCCCACCAAAAGGCGGGCAAGAAACGAACCGCTGAACCAGAAAAGCTTGGATTTCATAAACGAACCACCGCTTACAAAATTCCACCCGGCTGGTCAACCCGATCATCCAGCCGCAGGCTCAAATGCGGGCAGCTCCAGACGGACGCGCAGCAGGTCCGTTTCGCCGCTCTCCACAAAGGACAAGCTCCCCCGTTGAACCTTGGCGAATTCCAAGGACAAGCTCAGCCCGAGTCCAGTTCCGTCCACTGCGCGGTTCCGGGCCGCATCTCCCCGGATGAAACGGTCGAACAACCGAGAACGCCTTTCGGCGCTCATCGAGGGACAACGATTGCATACCTCCAACGCGATAAACGCCTCACCGGCGAGCAAGCGGATTTCGACCTTCGAGTTCTGCGGCTCGCGATACTTCAATGCGTTTCCAATCAAATTGTTGATGATCTGCCGCGACAAGGTTTCGTCGCATAGCGACTCAAACCGATTCCCATCCGTCTTGATTTCCAAGGCCACACAAGGGTCGTCCTCTCGAGCAAGTTCGACGATCTCCGTGACCAAACGCTTCAGGTCCACGCGCTCCGCCTGTATCTCGAGCGTCCCAGCGTCGGCCTTCGCCAATATCAGGAGCTTACGGGTGATAGACTTCAAGCGGTGCGTTTCCTCCAGCAATCCTCCGAGCAACCGCTGGATATCGCTCTTGTCTTCGGCCTGCTGAAGCGCCACCTCTAGCTGCCCCTGCAAGATAGCTAGCGGCGTCTTCAACTCATGGGCCGCATCCGCGCTGAAGCGAGTGGCCTGCGTAAAGCTGCGCTCCAAGCGCTCCAGCATGCCGTTGAAATGCTCGATCAGCGCCGCGAACTCGCTGTACTCGCCCGAGCTATCCAAGCGAGCTCCTAGGCTTTTGGCGGATACCGTCGCTATCGTGTCGCTCAAGCGGCGTACCGGAGAGATGGCTTTCGTAACAAAAATCCAAATACAGACTGCCATCGCAACCAGAGCAACGGGGAAGGCGATCGCGAACGCTTTTCTCATAAGAGCGGTATCCTCCCGAATCTTCTTGTAGCTCACGCCGGCCAGGATGTTGTAGCCCTTGAACTCGACAAGCGAAACTCTCCAGTGGCTGCCGTCCCTGCTACTGACTTTTGAAAAGAACCGAACCGTGGGTGGAGGCAGGGAGCGCGGGCCACGCTCCCTTCCATTAAATCCCCCGAGTCCCGATGGCGGACCCCGCAGGCGCTCCTCGAAAGGATCGTATTGTCCGACGACTTCGGGCAGGTCCTCGCGATTCGGATACAAGGCCCCGAAGCTTCCCCAAGATACAACGATCAGTTCCGGCTCGACCGTATCCATGCCTTCGACTTCTCGTTTTTCCTCCCCATAAACGGCGAGCATGACCTCCGTGCCAAAGCGGTTCTGCAATTCCTCGAGGGTGTCCGGTCCGAAGCGATTCCAAAAGCGGCCATGGCTCGGTGGCGGGCTGGCACGATCGACCAGCAGGCGCAGCGTGCCATCAACCTGATTCTCCTTGATATGCTTGAACGCCAGGTTTCCTGCTATGCCGAAGGCGAGCATCACCGTCCCCGCGATGACGCTAGTCCAAACGATAATCCTGAGCCGAAACGATTTCATGCCTTGCGCATCCGGTAACCCGCTCCCCTGACGGTCTCGATCAAGGGAAGGTCATGCCCTGCGTCGATCTTCTTCCGCAGCCTCTGTATACAAACATCTACTACATTCGTACTTGGATCAAAGTCGTACCCCCAAACATGTTCCAGTATTTGGGTACGTGTCAGCACACGCCCAGGCGAGCGCATCAAGTACTCGAGCAAGTTAAATTCCCGCGTCGTCAAGTCGATGGACTCCTCGCCACGCGATACCTCGCGGGTGCTCAAATTCGCCGTCAGGTCCTCGACCTGCATCAAGCTAAGCGATTGTCCGCTAGAGCGTCGGTGCAACGCTTGTATCCGAGCAACCAATTCATCCAGGTAAAAAGGTTTCGTCAGATAGTCGTCCGCTCCCAGATTCAGCCCTTCCAGCCTTTCGTCGAGCTCCCCGCGAGCTGTAACCAAAATGACCGGCACGGTATTACCCGCTTTGCGGAGCGATTTCAGGATGCTCAAGCCATCGCGCCCCGGCAGCATGATGTCGAGCACCACCACATCGTAACTCTGCGTGCTGGCGTGGATGTAACCGTCGTTTCCATCTTCAGCCAACTCAACGACATAGCCCTGCTCCTTCAATCCCTTCACCACGAAGTCCGAGATCTTCTTTTCGTCCTCAACGAGCAGCACCTTCATCGCATCACGCTGCAGAAAAAGCCCATGCCAATCAAGGGCGCTGTTCATTACAATTTTGTAATCAACGCGGTCATGAAGCGGTAATGCCCAGCCGCTTAAATAGCCCCATCAAATCGAACGGCAACCAAGCCGTCCCATTCAAAACCATAGAAAGAAAGCAAAAAACGTAATGAATACACAACTACTCGCCCTCACCCTCGCAGGAACCAGCCTGCTCGTAGGCAACCTTTCAGCTCGCCCCGAGGGTCCGCCCCCGCCCCCGCGGCCCGATCCCGAGACCGTGGCCATTGAGATGTTCACGGACTACGACGCAGACGAAAACAGCAGCCTCAGCGAAAGCGAACTGGTAGCGGCCCTGACAGGAATCCGCGAAAAGCACATGGCGGAACGCAGGGGCGACCGTCCTCGCATCGCCCGCAAGGCTCCCGAAGGCTGCACCCCGGAAGATCGTCCCATGAAACCACGCAAGGGA
>JBNKSG010000119.1:4755-11800 GCA_050297195.1 Opitutaceae bacterium
GGGAGGGCGTCACGGACCACCGCCTCCCGAGGAAATCGCCCCAACGCTCATCGAGGATTTTGACGCCAGCGGTGACGGCGAACTGAACACCGAGGAACTGCTCGAAGCCCTCAAGGGCATGCACGAACGCGGACGCCGCAGCCCTCCAAGGCCAGATTCCGACGATGCCGCATAAGGCGTTTAGCACCGTGAGCGGATAGCGCTACCGGCAATCGCGAGGGCTTCTCGACCGTTTCCCCTAGCGAAGAGGATATTTTCCACACACAACACACACGGCGGGTCCAGCCTCAGGCTGGGCCCGTTTGCGTGTTATTCGCAATTGCCAAGCAAAGCTCCGGAATCCTAGGCTTCGTTCCCTAAAGCATGCTCAGCGAACGCGACCAAATCATCTTCAAAAAAGCCCTCACCTACGCCAATGGCTATCGCGAGCTTGGCATGTTCGACGACGCCCTCGGCGAACTCTCAGCCCTAGACGACAAGTTCGCCTCGAGGCTCGAGCACCAGCAGATGCGGCTCGCCATCTTCATGGAGGCGAAACGCTGGGACGAGGCCTTGCCGATCGCCAATACGCTGGCCTCCAACCATGCCTCGGACCCAGGCAATTTCGTGAATCTAGCCTACATCACCCGTCGATCTCACGGTCTAGACGAAGCGCGAATCATTCTGGAAAACGCATCGAAGCAATTCCCTCGCGAGGCCATCATCCACTACAATCTCGGCTGCTACGCCTGCTGTAACAAAGACGTGGATACCGCAAAGGCCCACCTGCTCACCTCTTTCAGCCTCGACGAAAGCTACCTCGAAATGAGCCAAACCGACGAAGACCTCGCCCCGCTCAAAAGCTGGCTCGCCAAGATTCCGCGTTCGAAAGGCTTGTAGCGCGGAGCTTTAGCCCGCGTCCGCGCTGCAGGATCCGCTCCCCACGGACGCCTTTCGACTAAGCTCAAGATCTGCGTCGGGCTGAAGCTCCGCGCTACAAGCCTACTTGATCTTCTTCGGGTTCACGCGCTGCACCTTGTTGAGCTTAGCGCGGAGCAGCTCTTCCATCAATACACGGGTCTTTTCCGGAATCCGTTGTTCCACCGCCTCCAGCGACGGCAACTCGGCTCCATCATCCGGTATGATGTCCTCCTCGCGAATGGGCATCGAACTCCCCAATTCTTCCGCGAGGTCGAATTCGTTCGGAGCATCGATGTACCCCTCGTCTGCTTCGATTTCCCTGCTTTCGAAAGGGCTCGCCTCCGGAGCTCCGATAGGGGCGACTCGCTCGGGAGCGGGAGCGATCTGGGAGGTGACGTAGGGCTTACGCTCCGGTACCGTTAGTCGTTTTTTTTTTCGTCTTCGGTCTCGGGCAGGCCTTCCGCAATGCTGGAAAGCTCGCGGATCAAACCGTCGATGGCGCGAGCGCGGCATTCTTCCGAAGCCTTCAGCAAGGCGACTTCGAAGTTAACCTTCTCGCTGAGGCCAAACTTCAGCCCGGACTCGCTCTGGCGCAGGCTGTCGAGGAGGCGTGTAAGGGATTCGGTACTGAGCTCTTCGCCCAAGCTGGAAGTCTTCCCTCCTCCACGAACCGCTTCCAAAAGGGCCTGCCGTACGCGGGCCTGCAGGTCCACAAGGGCGCGATAAAAATCTTGTCCGGACGCGTCGAACTGGTCGCTGAGCTCCAAGAGCCTTGGATGGTCGCCCGTAGCAATCGACTTGGCCAACTCGTTGATGTGTTCACCGCTAACGAGTCCGTAAACCTGCAACACATCCGGCTCGCTGATCTTCGTGCCGCAAAAAGCGATCATCTGGTCGAGGATGGACTGCGAATCGCGCATCCCGCCATCGGCGAGGCGAGCCACCGCCTTGAGGGCCTCGTCATCGGCCTCGATTCCTTCCGTCCGGCAGATCAAGGCCAGTCGCTCGCGAATGAGCTCCTCCGGAATCGGCTTCAGGTCGAAACGCTGGCAACGCGAGACGATGGTGGGCAATACCTTGTGCGCCTCGGTGGTCGCGAAGACGAACTTCACGTGCTCGGGCGGTTCCTCGAGAATCTTGAGCAAGGCGTTGAAGGCGCCCGTCGAAAGCATGTGCACCTCGTCGATGATGTAGACCTTGTACTTGCCTTGGCTGGGGGCGTACTGGGCATCCTCGCGCAGGGCGCGCACTTGCTCGACACCGTTGTTAGAGGCGCCGTCGATTTCCAGCACGTCCATGCAGGTACCGTTCATGATCGCCTTGCAGATCTCGGAGTCTTCCGGAGGATCCGACAGCGGACCGCCTTCGCAGTTGAGGCATTTCGCGAAAATACGAGCGGTAGTTGTTTTTCCAGTACCGCGGGGACCGACGAAGAGATAGGCGTGGGCGATTCGGTTTTGCTCGATCGCGTTCTTCAGGGTGCGGACCACATGGTCCTGTCCTACGACCTCGTCGAACTTCTGCGGACGCCACTTGCGGGCGATTACCTGATAGCCTTGGCTCATTGAAATGGGAAATGGGTGGGGCGTCTTGTCCGAAGACACCCATGAAAAGGGAAAAAAGGTGGCCAGGCACCCTACGGCGCATGTGAAACGCGACTACCGTTGCTACCTTCCGGTCCTGGCGGGATTCGCCCGTCCAGCATCGCATAGGACCTGGCCGTTGGAGAAGCTCGACGGTCTGGCCGCCGGTTTCAACCCCAATTTTAACAAATTTCGCCTCCCCCTCTGAGAACCGTCCAGGGTGCTCAATTTAGCGATAGCTCAGGCATGCCCACTCTCGGCTTATCGGGTCGCGAGGAAACCACACGCGTGACGTCAGCGGTCACGAAGGGCAATCGCCAGCTCCCCGGACTCGCCACGTAGATGGGTTCCCACTCGGGGTTGAAGCGATCCTTGTAGGAACGAATTCCGCGGAAACCGTAAAAGTTCTCCCCATGATTGAAAACCAGATCGAGCAGCTTGTGGGCAAGCGGGACCGCATTGGATAGTCGAATTTCGACAGGTTCTGGAAAAGCAAATACATCAAGCCTGCGACCAACACGGCACCGCCGATGCTCACAAAAAGATTCTTCCAAGATGGACGGCCCCTTAGCGCTCATCGCTCACCTCCTCCTTCGTAGGCACTCGAGAAAAGGTCGCCACGATCTCCTTCGCGACCAATGCGGCGTGCGTTCGCGTCAAGGCATGTTCGCCTCCTCGCACTCGAATCAAATGAGGATCGCAGTTCACAAGCCGCTCTGCCGCGTATTCGGAGTTCCCTAACGGCACACCCCGATCCTCGTCTCCATGGATCAAACTCACAGGAAATCTGCACCGACCCCACGTTTTATCCAACGCTTCCAAGTGTCGCCCCACAGCCGACATTTCCTTGGCGGATTGCACGTAGCTTTTGGGAAAGAAACTCGAAAGAACCGGCAGCAGCAGCAGGCGATGGTACCAGCGGCATTGCCTCTCAAGCGGACTCAAAACGCCCGAGACGAGCACCAGCCCCGACACGCGATGCGCCGCGTCCAAGCGCTGAGCCAAGCCCATCGCAAGCGCCGCCCCATAGGAATGGCCCACCACGAGCAGCGATCGCTCCCCCTTCATTTCCTCAAGGAGAGTTTCTTCGAAACAATCGATTTGCTCGTCCCAGTCTTCCGCGTCGAGCCAATCGCTCCTTTCGCCGAAGCCAGGACGATCCAGGGAAATCCGAAAGCACTCGAATTGAAGCTCCTCCAGCGCGTCCCAAACCAATCGCCAGTCCTCGGCCTCCCCCGGAGTTCCATGGATAAAAAACGCGACATGCTTGCTCGCGAGGGTCCCCTCTTTCAGCACAGGTAGCTCCGACGATCCTATGCGGCCATTCGAGAAGGTAACAGACGGGGCTGCCGTTTCCTCCGATTCACTTCGTTTAGAGGGAAATTCGATATCGCGATGCATTGAGAGGGTATTGCTACGCCCTTTTTCCAGAAGAAATAGAGCAGATACTCTATCGGCCGCAGTCCTTCCTCTATGTAGCCAAGGCCATCAGCCCTCCATCCCTTTCTCCAACTTTTTACCAAATGGAACAAACGCTTAGGTCCTCGCTCTGCTGACCTGCACCGTCAGGAGACATCTACCAAAGAGTGTCCACCCGCACCCGCAATGACCCCAGCTCGAGCGGTGGCTTGACCACCACTAGCTTGCCGAATTTCGCGTCCGGAATGGTTCGCGCAGAATAAACCATGCTCCGCTCCCCTTCCCAGTCCAAGAAGAGGCTCAAGCGAATCGGTTTCCGCTCCTCTCCAGCCATCGAATATACTTCAGATAAGCCCTGCCCCAGCTCGATCCCCCGATTACCGAGTCGCCCCTCCAGAGCCGCTCCGGAGAGATTGAGAAACCGAAAACACCCAGCCCCCCAGACCGCTGGCGACTCGTCGATAAAGAGGATCCGGTATTCCTGCCCCTCCACAAAGTCCAGTGGCTCGAGGAACACCAAGGTTGCCTTCGTGGACTCCGACTTCCAGTCCACCGTCCCGACCTCGACGCGAGCGCTCGGTTTGTCCCCGTTTTCTACCTCGCGATAGAAAACGACCCGATTCTGGCTAGCAGGCAGCTGGTAAGGTCTCGATTTTCGATCTGGGGAGAAGACGAGCTCCACCTTTTCCACTTCCTCCTCAAATCCTTCCCTTTCAAAAAAGATGCCCTGGAAAAGGCCATCTCCGTAACCAAGCACGCGAAAGCGCTTCTGTTCGACCTCCTCTTGGCCATTGAGAAGCGAGACCACAGCGAACGCCACAGCCCAAAGAGATGACATGCCGAACGTTCTCATATTTCGGAGGGGGAAAGCCAGCGAAAGGCCACGACCTCGAACTTCCGATCTGTGTCGGCTGGGTTAGTGGCGGTGTCTCCATACTCCTCGTGCACCCGCTGTACAATCGCTTCGCAATAAGCGCGTGCCCAAATGGCAGAGGAACTCGCCGGATCGCTCGCCGCGGGATTCACCGCATCACCATAAGCCCGAACGAGAAAGGTATCGCTGCGAGCGCTGATGTAAGGAGCGATTAGCCCTAGAATAGTCGATGGTTTAAACTCCGCAGGGGTTCCTGAAGTGACCCAACTCTGATTCAGGTTTTCTAGACCAAGATCATCGTTCGTTTCTAAGATTGCTTGTCGCAACACCAGTGATTCAGCGAAATCCTCCAAAGAACGGATTGGCCCCTGATCGCTCTGAGTCTTGTCATACGGATCCACACCTTGAGCACGCTTGCGGATGTTGCGCACAATTCTTTCTGCAAGTTTGTCCAATTGGCTCCCTTCCAGGACAAACATGCTTTGGCTTAAGCTATATCTCAACGCATCGTTGGACGTAACCGACGGCTCAAACTCGAAACGATCCTCCGCCCCAAAGGGAAAATTGAACATAAGAAATAAGTCATTGGAATTCGGTATTTGCTCCGGGTCTTCGCTTCTGCTTCTGAGATCTGCAAAAAACTGGCTCCAGTAGGAATGGCTCGCAACGGGTGAACTCTTGAGAATTGCTTTCCAAGCATCGATGGAGGTCGAGTTTACATTGAACATACCCTCTACCCAAAGCGAACGAGCAGCATCTGCTCCCTTGATGTCCGACTCCGTTGCACCTTCTATAGGTGTGTAGGCACTATTGGGAAGGGGATCGCTAATCGTCCACGATCCTCCCCCCTCAGATGCGCCATCCAGTCCAGTGAAGAAATAACGATCGAACCAATCGTTTCGGTCACTATTATATTCGCCCAGCAAAGTGCTCTGCCATTCGCCGCCAAACGAATTAGCAAGATGCCCGACTGATGTTACGGGCTGTTTGGGCAATTGGAACACACTTAGATCATATTTCGTATTAATGACTTCCTCAACTTCCCCTTCCCCTGCTGATTCGGGCTTATTGTAGCCCAGCAAGTGAACCTCTGGTGAGTTAGCAGCGGGTCTAAACGGATCGGAAGGGACATTGGGCGAATCATTGGCAAAGACCGAGAAACCTTTCAACGCAACCTTGGAAAGACTACCGTTGAAAGGGTGGTAATAAGCAGGCGGAAACGTCGATCTGTAAGGAACTTGTGTGTCATTGATTTCCCAAGAAAATCCGAACGTTGGCTGGGCCGGTCTAAGAATATCTTCGAAAGGCACCTGCTGGGCCTCGAACTTAACAGACTCAATACTATAAGTAGCAAGCAACTCATCGTTTTCCGGCTCATCTGGATCATGCAGATACATTTCTACAGAAATCGAAGCAGGGGCAGGAATTCCCTCAGCACTGAAGGAAAATGTAGGGGCATCATAACCGTTAATGGTCTGATCGTCTTCTATGATGACTCGACTTACCGAATCGGTGACATAGACACTATCCTGGCTTAGTAAATACGGTCCATTTCCTGTTGCATTGTCTTGTTCTGGACCTGAAAACACCGCTATCTGGCCCGGTCTCCAACGATTATCACCGGATACCACAGCCGGAGTGATGAATTTAGGAGTTTTAGAAAACTCGCTTAGCTCTTTTTCCCATTTCGGACTTACATTCACGGATAGGCAGGGAAGCCCTTTCACTTCGAATCGAATTGGGTGAGCTTCAAGCGCACTGGAAAACGGATTCCAAAGCTCGAACCCTGCGGCAAATGCGATCCGCATATTGAATTCAGGGGTATCTGTCTCGCTTACATCCTCCAAGTAAACCGTATAGTTTAAATTGAATTGAGTAAGAACGGGATGTATGGCCGGCATTCCATCCCTCGCTGGCCTCATTGGAAAAACGTTACGATTGTAGTCTTCGGGAGTACTCAGACCACTTGCCGAAAGCTTTGCGAAAGGCAGGTAACTCTGGACGTAGTCACTATTTCCGTTGTCGATGAACGTGCTCAGGTTCTCCCTAAAACCACCGTCCTTACTATTGACAAGGAGTCCTTTCGAAAGCGGGGTAAAGTCGTGAAAATAGTACAGCACATCGTCCTCTTCCAAATTGATCAAATAGCGATCATCTCTTAAATCGTCGGTGGTCGTATCCCCGTAGCCATTACGAAACTGAAAATCGCTAATAAATCTATCGATCCGATCTTGATTGTCGATGCCCCCTACCGTCGATGCATCCTCAT
>JBNKSG010000120.1:0-11676 GCA_050297195.1 Opitutaceae bacterium
TACCTTTGGACGGATGGAGCCCTGAAAGGGCACCGGCTTGCTCTCGAGTACAGCGAGCCGATTTACCAGCAGCTCAATGGAGTCGGTATGAACAGGGAGGATGCGCTCACTCTCGGTTGGCAATACGCTTGGTAGGAGGGCGAAGGTATTTCAGGTGTGGCCGCAGCGGCGCTGCGGCCGCTACCTTTTAATCGTTCAGCTTTCGAAGGGCTGAATGGCGACGAGTAGCTCGGCGGTTTCTTCGGGAGCGAGGACTTCTTGCCTTTCGAGGTAGAAGCCGACCTTTTCCGGTTCCGACTTCGCCCAAGCTTCGGCGATCATTTGATAGTGTGTCTTGAAATTGGATACGGAGATATCCCAGTGCATTTGCGGGAGCGTTTCGGCGTACTCCATGGCGTTGGCCTGATCGGAGTCCTTCCATCGCTTCAACAGGTAGTAGGCGGCTTTTTCGGGATCGGTTGTTTGCAGCCGGTCGAGGGCGCGTCGTTCGATTTCGCGGCGTTCTGATTCGTCAAGCTGGTTGGCGTTTTCCAAGTAGGAAAACGCGGCTTGCTCGTCCTCGGCGGCCCAGCGGTCTATCATTTCGACGTACGACTTTTTGGGAACTTGATAGGCGCTGTGGGTGAGTCCTTCGCTGGCGGCGGCTAGGGTTTGAGCTTCCACTCGCTTTATCCAGGGGACTGATGCGGCGGGAGCTTTTCGCATGACGTTGTCCAAGGCCATTATTAGATGGCCGCTCATCCGGTAGGGATCCTCTTCGTTCAGCGGATCGTTTTCGATGAACTCGAAGGCGGCGCTCGGGTTGACGTGCGAAATTTGGTGAGCGTTGTTGGACAGAATCGCTTCGATCGCGTCGTCTTTTTCTTGGCTAAAAATCCAGTATCCAGCAGCGCTGGAGTCGGTTTGTATCCAGCTGTCAACTGCAGCGGAGAGCACCGTTGCGCGTGTGTGCCCGCTCGGAAGCGAGAGCGCCCAATCGGAGGCGGCTTGTGGGGATTGGCGAGACCAGGCTCGGGCGTATCCGCTCAGTACGCCTGCGCGCAGGTCTTCAGAAAGATTAGCCTCGGTTTGTTCGATCCAGAGTGTGGCGGCCGGCAGGTCTCTTGTGGTCCAGTTTTCGATGGCGTGTCTTGCGAGGGGAGCTTGCGCGTTGGTTCCCGAGTTGAGAGCGAACTGAAGCGCTCTTTGGGAGTGGCCTATGTCGTCAAGCCCATCGAGCATAGCCTCGTAATAGGGGGCGGATAGGGTGGGTGAAATGTTGGTTTCGATCCATGCTTTGGCGTTCGCTATGTCGTCCGATTGGGCCCATCCGCGAAGGACTGCTTGACTGAAGCGTTGGATTCCGAGGGGAGCTTGCTCGAGGTACGCCATGGCGGAGTGAGGCTCAGCGGCTCCCCATTCAACGAAGAGGGCGTGCAAGGTATGGTGGGCTTGAGTTCCTTTTCTGAGCTTCCCTATATAAAGTGAATCAGCGAGCTGCCGCAGCTTTTGGACCTGCCCCATCTCTTCGCTTCGGTCGCTGGCGACGCTCGTTGCGGCGGCTGCTTGATTCGCCATTTTCATGGCGGTTACCTGCTCAACAGGTTTGCTTTCATCCGTGCTGGTGTGGATGTATGTCGCGAGTGAGCAAGATACTGCGAAGCTAAGGAAGGCTAGTTGGCGTTTGAGCATGGGAAAGCAAGAGTTCGGCCGCTCTACATCGGATGCTTGATCGCTCAATTGAGTCTTGCGAGTCGATTGCTTGTTTTCAGCTCCGCTGTGGGGGGACCTCCGCATTTTGCCTCAAAAGACAGTTTTTTCAATCGGTGCCGATTTCTTTAACAATATTATCAAATTCGCTAATCCAAATGATGGAACGGTTCCCGCCCGCGACGAGGGGTTCTTCGCGAGTTTTTGGCAGGAAACAAGACCACGTTTGCCCAGGCTTTCTGGGAAAACGAGGATCGCGAACTGAGCGAGAGCTCCGAGGAGGAGCCGCTCGAAGGCAGCAAATAGCTGGCTTCTCTAGAAGGGGAAGCCGATGGAGAGGTGCACGGTGCCTTTGGGGTCCTCGGGCCGCGGGGTGATATTGTGGCCGTATTCGAGGCGGACTGGCCCAACGATGGTGTTGTAGCGGAAGCCGAGCCCGACGCTGGTCAGGTCTTCATAGACGTTTAGTCTTCCGGTTGATTCCCAAATTCGAGCCGAATCGGCGAATACAACCAGGTTGAGCTGATCCAGGATCGGATACTCTAGCTCTAGGTTGAGCAAGGCGAAGGCTTCGGTCCCAATTGGGATTCCGTTGTCGTCGACCGTTCCTGCTTCGCCGCGTCGGTAGCCGCGGATAGAGTTTTCGCCGCCAACGAGAAAGCGTTCGCCGTAGGGAATCTCGGTGATGTTGTCGCCGGGACTGCTAACCATTCCGCCTTTGGCTCCGATATGGAAGAGCATGCGTTCGCCGAGCTTCTTGTGATAGGCTCCACTGAGCTCGGGGCGGATGAATTCTGTTTGTCCGCCTAGGCTTTTGGCAGCGTAGCGTACGGCTCCACTCAGTATGTATCCGCTTGTAGGGTACAGGACATTGTCGAGAGTGCTGCGCGAGACACGAAACGCGAGGCTGCCTATGTTTGTGTCTTCCAGTCGCAACTCAGTGTTGAATTGCGGATCGCTCGACTCTTTGCGGTCGAAGGCATAGTCGAGACCGATGTCCAGTTTGAGCTTGGGCAGGCTGGTGAAGAGGCCGAGCGAGACCCCTTGTTCCTTTCGGTCGAAGTAGAGTTCTTCGCGGTCGAGGTAGCTTACTTCGACGTTGCCGGAAATCGATTCGCCGAGGAGTTCGGGGACTGTGTAGTTGAGGCCTCCGCTTGAGGATTTGATGGAGCGGATCGCGGAGAAGGTGAGCGTGTGGGCTCGGCCGAAGATGTTTTCCTTGCGCGCGAGCAGGCCTGCTCTGAATTGTTCGTAGCTTCCGTAGCCGAAGAGCAATTGGGCTTCGACTCGCTTGCCGTTCTTGTAGTTGAAAACTGCTTTGCGTTGTCCTTCTCCGTCGGGTTCGTAGGTCAGGTCGATGCGTTCGAAGATTCCGATGCGGGAGAGTCGGCGACGGGCGGCTTCGGCTTCCGTGATGTCGAGGGGGACGCCTGTCTGTAGGTGGGTCTTCCGGTCGAGCATGGTGTGGTAGGTGTCGGTTGCTCCTCTGTGTTCTATCTTGGATAGGATGATGGGAGGGCCGGGCTTTACCTCGAATCCGATGTGTACGGAAACGGTGTCGCCTTCGGGAGTTGCCTTTATGATCTTGCTGGAGACTTTTGTATCAGGATAACCGAGATGGTAGTATTCGTTCCGTAGGGCGCTTGTCTGGTCCTCGACCCAGGTCCGCGTGTAGATGGTGTCTCCTAGTTCCATCTCGGTCACGTCTACGCTCTCGCCCATGATGCGGCTGACCTCGGCCTTGGTGACTTTATAGAGGGGGCCTTCTTCGACGAGGAGCCTTACGTCTACGGCTCCGCTGGCTTTGTCGATCTCGACGGAGCTCGCAGTTACTTTAGCGTCGATTCGTCCGAGGGCAGCCAAGGCGGCCGCGAGTTGATTCTGGTGGTTGGAGAGAATGCTGTCGGAGTAGGAGCGATCCTTCTTGCGGGATATGAGCGCGGAGTCGGGTATGATGTAGGACTGTGCGTCTTCGACTTCGATGGATTGGAGTCCGTCGATGGAAACGGTGTTGTAATGGTAAAGGATCCCGGGGATGGTTGTGTATTGTAGTTTTTCTACCGATACCTCTTCCTCTATTTGTGGCTCGAAGGGGCTGGTCCAGCTGGCTGTTCCTTTTTCGCCGGAAGCGGATTCGAATTCAGCCGTCACGCTTGCGTCGAGGAAACCGTTTTGCGTGAGTCGGGTGAGGAGGAGGAATGCTCCGTCGTCGATTTTGCTCGCGTCGATGGGGCCGTCTTCGATTTCGAGGAGCTTTAGGGCGCCTTTGAGTTCCACGTTTCCGAAGAGTCCAAATCCGCGGACTTTCACGGAGGCAGCAGCCAGTTGGGACGCGTTGAAAGCGCAGAGCGAAATGAGGAGGGCGGCGATGAGGCAGGCTCGCGAAGCGGTCGTTCTCGTGGTTGGATGAGCGGGTTTCATCGTTTGAAAATGGTCCATTTCAGGTTGGCGTTAAATTCGTCGCGCTTGTCGTACTCGCCTTCGATTTGGAGGTCTTCGGAGAGCTGGTAGCTGGCATCGATGGTCTTTTTACCTTGGAGGGAGATTTCCTGGCCAATTTCAAGGTTCAGCTTGCTGGCAGAGTCGCTGTTTCCGCCGGTCAATTTCTTGAAGAGACCTTTTCCGATGAACACGCCTAGGGAGGTTGCGGACTGTTGGGCGAGGCTTCCGCCGCCATCGGGAGTCGCCCCGGTGGTGAGCAGGAGCAAGGCTTGGACTTGAGTGAGGGCCGGGTTGGAGGTGATGACCAATTCTGGGTTGTCGGCCGTGCCGCGAACGTCGAGATTGATGTCGTAGCCGAAGAGGCGTCCTTCTGCGACGGCTTCGATTTGCAGGTCGGAGGGACGGTCCCGGGTGATGAAGCCACGCCCCGCTTTGAGCTTGAGCGAGCTAGCGGGGAAGAAGACCTGTCCGCCGTAGGTTTCGGCTTTGCCGATTAGAATCGGGGCGCCGAGGTTGCCCTCTAGGACGAATTCGGCGGATAGGGTTCCTTGGAAGAAGGAGTTCGATACGCGCAGGAACTGCTCTCCGTGAATGTCGATATCGAGGCCCCAGTCGTTGAAAGGCTCTTGCTCGACTGCGAAGTAGGGGGGGCGGGTGCTGACGGTCTTGGTGGAGCTTGCCAATAGGTCTGGCTCTACGAGGGCGAGTCCCTTCTTCAGGATCAATTCGCCTTGTATCTGGGGTTGTCCTTTGTCTGTGGATACGAGGTTCATATCGATGTCCCCGCTGAGGATGAGGCCGTCGTCGCGAATGAGCGGGAATTCCTTGCTGGAGAAGTTTAGGTCGAAGAGAGGCTTTTCCAGGGAGTTGAGGTCTGCTTGTCCGACCAAGGTGAAGGGGCTCTTGTCGGCGGTGCCGGTGATCCCGTCCGTCTTCCAAATGCCGTCTTCGAAAAGGAAGGAGCCAGAGATACCGGAAAGGGCTCCCAAGGGTGGCATGGGTCGTGTCGCGAGGTCTTCGAGGCGGCCGCTCGCGGTGAGTTTTCCGGAGTCGACGAGGAGCTTGATATTGGCTTGTCCGCGGTGGCGTAGCATAGGGGGCAGCCAGTCCTTCAGGGCTGCGAGCTCGGTTACCTCGATTTCGGCCTGCGCGGTGAGGTCGCTCGTGTCTAGGGAGTCGGGGCTCTTGAGCAGCGCGACCAGGGAGCGTCCTTTCAGCGGGAGGGTCGCGTTCGCCTTGATGTGGTTTTGGCCGACTCGCCCATCGAGGGTTTCGATGGAGATGCTTGAGGAGTCGGCGAGCAAGCTTGCTTGCAGCTGCTCGACGTTTAGCGACTTCGATGCGTCTTGAGGGTCGCTCCACTGTAGGGAATCCAGCTTGAGGTTGAAGTGCCCTTTGGGGTGGTTGATCGTGCCGGTGAGGGCGGCGTCGAGTTGAGGTCGAGTGATCGATACGGGGACTATTTCCTCGAGCGCTCTCCAAAAGTCGGGATGCGGCGAGGAGTTGAGGTTGAAGGTGAAGGGTTCGTCCAGGTGGGGTTCCGCTTTCAGGGAACTTTGTACCCATGCGAGGGATACGGGGAAGGTGCCGTTGGCTGCGAAGATATGCTTTTCGCTCGAGCTGACGAGGAGCTGCTCGATGGTTAAGTCGTCCGGATGGTCGTGGTTCGTATTGGCCAGCCACGAGAGGTCGACTGAGCTGGTTTCGTTTAGGGAATAGGTGGCGTGGCCGGAGATCGATGTTTCGGAACCGGCTGGGTCGAGCAGGAGATTCGCGGAAAGGGATTGAAGGGCGATCGGAGGGAGCGGTTCCGCGAGCCAGTTTTCGAAGATGCTGGGGGCGAAGTTTTGGATTTCCGATTGCAGGCTAAGCTTCTCGGGACTGACGAGGATGTTGTTCAAGGCGATGGCCAGTCCGTCCGCTCCGGAAAGAGTTAGCTCTGGCAGGGAGATTGATGAGTCCGAATTCTGGATACGTACGGTTCGCGGAGAATCCAGGCTGAGCAGGGATGTTTTGTCCTCTGTCTGCAGCTCCAGCTTCGAGAGGGTGATGAGGGTGTCGGATGCCTCCGTCGCAGTCTCTAGCTCAAGCAAGAAGGTTTCGCTGCCGTTGTTGGCCTTGAGCTTGGCTTGCATTTGAGAGAGTTGACCTCTGGCGTCCGCCTCGAAGGAGAAGGTTTGGGTGCCTGGGAGGAGCAGGTCCTGCGAGTCGAGCGTGGCTTGGAAAGCCAGCTGATCGAGGGGGCCCTGGATTTCGACGTTTGCGTTCAGGGTTTCCCATTCGACGGTAGGCAATAGGTTTCGCAGGATTTCGGATTCGTTCTTCAGGGCGATTGCCAGCTGGCTGGCAGGGATTTGCTGCGTCGCTATGTCGTAACCTCCTTGGCCGGAGAGCGTGGATCCGTTTGAGGTTTCCAGGTCGAAGGAGTGTAGGGAGAGCGTTTTTCCATGAAGCTCCATTTCCCCGTTTAGCTTGTCTATCGTCGTATCGAAGAAGGAGATGGCGGATCCTTGAAGCGTGGCTGCGATGATTGGGAGCTTGTCTTGGGAGGATTTGGTGCGCAGGTGGGCTACGACATCGCCTTTTGCGTTGGCGAACGGGAATTCGTCGAGCTTGAGCTTGGCGGTGAGTTGGGCGTCGGTAAGTGGGTTTTCTAGGCTTGGGTCGATCTGGATGGCTTTGTCGTTTCGGAGTTCGAGCCAGGGGAGATCGACTCTCGCGGTTTCGACGATGATCTTTTCGAGGGATCCGTTGCCGCTGATTTCGATTTGAGGCTTAGTGATCGGGCCTGCGGTATCCGAGCCTAGAATACGGTAGCTGATGTTCTTGTCCGCCCATTCGACATCTGAATCGAGGTAGAGCGGCGGTACGTCCTCCCAGGGCGCGTAGCGGCTGTCGAGGACGAAGCCTTGGGTCGATAGGGTTGCGGAGTGGGGCAGGAAGTCCGCCTCGTCGGAGGCCCAGCGGGAGTGGATGGCGATGGGATTGCCAGCGGTGGTGATGTTCCCGTCCAAGGTCAGGTTGCCTGGGGTGGGGAGAAGCGTCAGGTCGGTGGCGAGCTTGAGCTTCGGGATTCGGCTGCTCAGGGTCCAGGTTTCGGCGAAGGCCACTGCGAGGGAGGCGTCGATATCCTCCGGCAGGTAGTTGGCTTCGGCTTGCAGGGATTCGGGGGTAAGGACGAGGCTTGAGATTCCAAGGGTCTTCGTCCCGTCTAGCGTGATCTCGCCGTCCGTGAGCTGTACCTCCTTGAGGAATCCGCCGAGTTGGGTGAGGCCATCGTCTACGAGCGCGAGGAGCGAATCGAGGGTGGGCGTGGGGCCGCTCTCTTCTTGGGGAGCCGCGGAGGAGTCCGTGGCCAGGGCCCATTTCTTGACGACGAGAGATTGTTCCGCAGGGGATGGTGAAAGGTACTGCAGGACAATTGCGCTGGGCGAGGGGAGCTCGATCGTTTTGGCTTTTAGGCTGAGGCCTTTCTTTTCTAGGGAAAGGCCCTTGATGTGCCAGCGGTCCCAGGAAAGGGAATCGACGGAAGTGATATCGACGCCGGCCATCGCCGCGATGGGTTTGGCCAGCCAAACGGACCAGATAGGGAAGGAAAGCCCACCTGCCAAGAGGAGCCCGCCTGCGATGAGGGTGGCTCGTTTGGTCTTCTTGAAGCGAGGTGGCTTGGGTGCTGTGGTTGTCTTCTTGGACATTTGTGGAATAGGATCAGGCGTTTCCGAAGGAATCAGGACACCTTGAGCTGGAAAGTGGCGGAGGAGAGGGACTGGCCGTTTATGAGTAGCTCGACGGTATGTTCCCCCGTGTAGTACTTTCGGGTGGAGATTGGTTTCAAGTGAAAGCCCTTCTTCAGCGGCTTTTTTGCCTTGGGCCCGAGGGTGAGGTTGTTGCCCTTGAAGACCTTTGGGGCGGTTTGGCCGTTGGCTTTCACGAGGTGGAAGCGGTAGTCGACGATGAGGTCTTGTGGCTTGTTTGCGGTGGACTCCAGTTCGAGCGAGAGGACGAGCTTCTCGCCGAGCTGGATAGCGCTCGGCGTGGCGGTGAAGGCGGATACCTTGAGTTGGGGTTTCCCGTAGCCGAGGAGCTGGAGGCAGCGAGGGTGGCCTTGCTTTATGAGGCTGCGGCAGGCGTGCTTGAGGAGCTGGCGGCGATTTTGGTCGGCGTCTTGTAACCAGTTTTCAACGACGTCGAGCATGAGCTCGGGATTGTCCTTGGAGATGTCGTTTAGGTTGTTGGCGACGGAGCGGCGGACGTATTCGGATGGATCGTCCTTGAGGAGTTCGAGCAGTGGCAGGATGGGGCTCGGGTCGGCGACGAAGGCGGCGATTTGCTCGCCCCAGGGGAGGCGGGGACGGGTGCCTTCGGAGACGAGGCGACGGAGGTTGGGGTCCTTGTCCTTGGCCCAGCGTTTTAGGTGGGACAGGATTTTCTTGGGCTTGTGGATGA
This sequence comes from Opitutaceae bacterium, assembly GCA_050297195.1. Taxonomy (GTDB): domain Bacteria; phylum Verrucomicrobiota; class Verrucomicrobiia; order Opitutales; family Opitutaceae; genus Pelagicoccus. The sequence goes on from JBNKSG010000120.1 coordinate 8,578, forward strand.
GGAAGACGCGGATGCCGAACTCGGCGGTGAAGCGTTTGGTGACTTCTGGGACGAGTTTGAGGGAGGCGTCGACGGCTTCGAGGCCGTGGGCGGTGAGGAGGGAATTGAGCGGCATGAACAGCCAGCCGTCGAAGGAGTCGTCTTCCTTTAGGATGGGCACGGGCAGGATGGCCTGCCGCACGATCTCGATGGCGCGGGAGGGATCGTTTGGCAGTTCGCTCCACAGCGTTTCGCCGATGTGGATGGCTCGCTGTTTCAGCTCGAGGTCGTCCAAGGTCGCGAGGCAGTGTTTCTGGAATCTCCTGTCGTCGAATTCCGGATACGCGGCTTTGACGAGCTTCGCGAGGGTGCGAACGACCGCTGCGTTGATGAAGTTCTTAAACGGCTCCATTCTTGCCCTTTTCCTGCTCGGCCAAAAGCTTTTCGTAGTCGGACTTGCTGAGGGTGGTGATGAGCTTCTGGATGGCGACGTTGGCCGGCAAGGTGATGTAGGAGCCGCCGTCTGTCTGGATTTTCAGGTACATAAGGGTGACGTCTTTGAGGATGCCGCTGTACCTAGGCTCGTTCTCGACGAGGAGCCGGTCGCCGATACGGTAGGGGAAGGTGAAGAAAAGGATAATGCTGGCGGTGACGTTGCTGAGGATGGACCAGTGGGCGAAGAAGGCGATGCCTACGATCGCGAAGAGGGAGCTGGTAGCCACGAAGATGCCTTGGATGCCGAAGCCCAGCACGTTTGAGATGACGCCGACGGAGATGAGGTAGATGATGGCTTGTCCAGCCTTGGAGATCCCGGCGCTGCGCTGGGGCGCGAAGTTGTGGCGGGTGCTGGTGTGATCGATGTAGCGGCGATAGAGGCGGACGGAGAAGTAGGTAAGGATGAGGACGAGGAGGGTAACGCTTGCCTTGATGAGGCCTTGGCTGCTCTCGTTGATGAAATTGAGAAGGGATTCTTTCATGATTTTCAGCGGATTTTGCTGATCGTTGTGAAGAGAGCGATGCAGAAAGCGGATTTCCCGGCAAGCTTCCAGCAAATCTTGTTGTGGCGCTTGGCGAGCTGTGGCTAGTGGTGCCGCAATAGATGACTTGGGTTTATGAAGCAGTAGCCAGCGCCTTGTTTCTAGGCGTGTACGACGTGTTCAAGAAGTATTCCGTAAATGGGAATGCGGTGATCCCGACCCTTTTCATCAGCGTGCTGACGGGGGCCTGCTTGTGGGCCCCGTGGGTCGTCCTCTCGGCTTGGGGAAAGGCGCCTCACGCGATGCTGGAAGTCGATGCCTTGGGTTGGGTGGACCATCTGAGGCTGCTGCTCAAGTCGACCATCGTAGCTGTTTCCTGGGTGTTGGCCTACTTCGCTCTGAAGCACTTGCCCGTTTCCTTAGCGGGTGGGATCCGGGCGACGGGGCCGCTTTGGACGCTCGTGGCGGCAGTGGTGATCTTTGCGGAGCGACCCAATGGGATGCAATGGGCGGGGATCGTGGTGACGCTGGCTTCCTTCGTGGCGCTCTCGTTCGCGGGGCGGCGCGAGGGCCTGGTTTTCCACAAGAACAAGTGGGTCTTCCTGATGATTGGCGGGACCTTGGCCGGTACGGTGAGCGGGCTCTACGACAAGTATTTGATGGGCACGGTTGGCTATCGCGCCTCTACGGTTCAGGCTTGGTTTTCCATCTACCTAGTGGTGGTGATGTTGCCCATGATGATCGGCTGGTGGAAGCGCTGGTGGCCGCGGGGGCCGTTTTTCTGGCGTTGGACCATCCCTTTGATCGGGGTCACGCTGCTGGTGGCGGACTACTTGTACTTCGAGGCATTGAGGGACGAGGACGCCATGATTTCGGTGGTGTCCTGCTTGAGGAGAGGGGGCGTGCTGGTGAGCTTCGCCTCGGGCTACCTGCTTTTCAAGGAGCGCAACTATCGGGCAAAGACGCCTTGTATCGTCGGGATCTTGCTGGGGGTTGTTTTGATCGTGCTGGCGAAGTCGTAGGGGGCGTGACTCCGATTGATTGGGGTGGTAGGGTTGTTTTGTTGTAACCGTAAGTTGGATACTGTCTTTTGTACTTCGCATCGGCACTCCGTTCGGGGCGGATTTTCGATCTCGCTGCGATTCATATCAATTGAAGCCCCAGGGATCGTCCCCTTCGCTTAGGGTAGTGGGGATCTCGGCGGGCTCTTTGGCTTGGATGGCAAGGATGGTCATGTCGTCTTGCGGTTCGTCGCTTGCAGAGTAGGCGGCGAGCGCGTCGTACGCTTTTTGGATACTCGCTTTTATGGGGAGCTTGTGGTGCGAAGCGAGCGCTTGGCAGAAGCGTTCGAGTCCGAACTCGTTGCCATCTGGATCGATGGTTTCGAGGAATCCGTCGGTGTAGGCGTAGAGCCTGTCTCCATATTGGAGTTCGATCGTGTGGGGCTTCCTTTCGACGAGATCGAGTAGGCCGACTGCGAAGTCTCCGGAATCGAGAAGCTCGTAGCTGCCGTCTTGGCGCACGATGATGGAGGCGGGATGGGCGGCGTTGGCGTAGTCGATCTCCACGAGCTTCTTTTCGGCGTTGTGATGGGCGGTGGCGGCGAATGCGGTGAAGAATCCGTTGGGGATTTGTTCGTAGAACTCCATGTCGAGGTAGTTCAGGAAGTATCCGGGAAGCACTCGCACTTCTTCGGGCGCTTCTTGGGTTACGTATTTGAGCAGCGCCATGAAGAGGGCTGCGGTGACGCCATGGCCGGTCAAGTCTGCTAGCAGGATGGAGTAGGCTCCGCCTTCGAGGGAACGGAAGCAGAGGTAGTCGCCTCCAACTTTGTCCATGTAGCGATATTGGAAGGCGACGTCGAGGTGGGGGCAGGTCTCGGCTTGTTTCCCCATGAGGAGCTTTTGGATTTGTTCGGCGGAATCGAGATCGAACTCGATGGCTCGGTTTCGCTCTTCTAGGGTCGCTTGTTGCTCGGCGGCGTATTTGCGGGCGGTGTGGCGTTCGGTGACGTCGGAGTAGGTGACGAGGAGGCCGCTAAGGTCTCCGTTGGCGTCTTGCAGAGGGATGCGGGAGACTTCGAGGTAGGCTTCGCGTCCGTCGTGCAGGTAGGCGTGGAGGTCTTTCTCGGTCGCTGGGCGTA
>JBNKSG010000121.1:0-11675 GCA_050297195.1 Opitutaceae bacterium
CTTCTTCCGCTACATGCCAGCCCCCGCCTTCAGCACCCTGCTGGTCGCCGTCTTCCTCGCCCACGACGCCCCGAAAATCGCCCTCGTATTCGTCGGCACCTTCTTCCAGCTCGTACTCGTTGTCGCCAATACCACGCGCCAACTCGACCGTTCCTTGCTGGAAGCCGCCCAAACGCTCGGCGCCAAGAACTTCACCCTTATTCGCCGCGTCATCCTTCCCGGCATCACGCCAAATCTCTACAACGACCTCAGAATCCTCCTCGGCTGGGCGTGGACCTGGCTCGTCATCGCCGAACTGATCGGCGTCAAAAGCGGCCTCACCGAATTCCTCGAAACCCAAGGCCGCTGGCGCAATTTCGATAGCGTCTTCCCCATCATCATCCTGATCGGCATGTCCGGATTCGTCACCGACCAATTCCTTTCGTCCCTACGAAAGTACCTTTTCCCTTGGACTCCCGAAGCCTCCGAGAAGAAACACGGCTTCGTCGGGCGGTTCTTCCTCTGGCTCGTAGACCGCAACGCCTACAGCACCCCTCTAAACGGAAAGGCTAAATAATGAGCGACTCCATCGAGCTACCGAGCTACAAAGAGCAAAGCGAAGCCGTCAAAGCGCGTTTCGCAGACATCTATAAGCGCCCCATCAAGCTGGAAGTCGAAGGACTCAGCAAGAGCTTCACCACCGCCAAGGGCACCGTCGACGTGCTCAGTCCCATCAGCTTCAATGTCCACCGGCGCGAGTTCATCTCCGTCATCGGGCCATCGGGCTGCGGCAAGTCGACCTTGATACGCATGCTGGCCGGCTTGGAAACCCTATCCGGCGGCACCTTCCTGCTCGATGGCAAGGAACCGAGCGGACCGGGCGCCGACCGCGGCATGGTCTTCCAAGGTTACACCCTCTTCCCTTGGCTCAGCGTGAAGAAGAACGTCATGTTCGGCCTCGAGGTGAACGGAAAATCCGGGGCCGCCCTCGAACAAGAGGCCATGCAATGGATCGACCTGGTCGGCCTCTCCCACGCCGCCGAAAAATACCCAAGCCAACTCTCGGGCGGAATGAAGCAACGCGTGGCCATCGCACGGTCGCTCGCCAACCAACCGCAAATCCTCTTCATGGACGAGCCCTTCGGAGCGCTCGATCCGCACACCCGCAGCCAAATGCAAGCCCACCTCTTGCAGATCTGGCACAACGTCGATGTTACCATCATGTTCGTCACGCACGACCTGGACGAAGCGATCTACCTCTCCGACCGCATCCTCGTCCTCAAGGCCAACCCGGGCGAAATCCAAGAATTCATAGAGGTCCCGGTCCCAAGACCTCGCAAGCCCGAGCAAATGCTAAGCCCCGAATTCCTCGCTACCAAGCAACGTCTCGAGGAATTGATCCACCCGAAGGCGCCAGAAGAGGAAGTCGAAACGCTCCCCATCGTTCGCATGACCAGCGTTAACGACGAAGTCGAATAATCCAGAAGATGAATACAGCTGCCTCACAACACTGGGAAGAGCTTACCTGGGAGGAGATCCAGTCCATGGTCGCTTCCGGCATGGACGCTGCCATTCTCCCAGTGGGCGCTACGGAGCAGCATGGTCCTCATCTCACGGTGGGAATGGACTCGCTCCTCGGCCGCCATCTCTGCTCCAGCGTCGCCAAGGAAACGGGCGTCCCCACTCTTCCCCTCCTTCCCTACGGCTGCTCCCTCGGACACTCCCACCGCTGGCCCGGCACCCTCGCCCTCAGTCCCAAAACGCTCACTTCCGTCGTCACCGACATCGCCGATTGGCTCTACCCAGCTGGTATTCGAAAGCTTTTCATCGTCAACTCCCACGTCACCAACGAAGCGCCGCTTCGCTGCGCTCTGGAAATCCTAAGAGCCCGCTACGACGACCTTTGTATTGCCCTATTCAATACCGGGAAACTCACCCCTGAAATAGCCGAAACCTTTGCCGCGGACGCCGCCGATTGGCATGCCAACTCCGCGGAAACGAGCCTCATTCTCCACCTCGACCCAACCGCCGCGCGACAGGAAAAGATCGCTACCTCAGACGATCCAGATCGCACAAAAAACTGCGTATTCTCCTACCCGGTCAATCGTACCAGCCTGAACGGAGTGACCGGAGCGCCTAGCCAAGCCACCGCAGAAGCAGGGAGTTCGCTCTACCAACGTCTCGAAACCGAACTCATCGCTCTGATCGAGAAAGGCATCCGTGAAACGCCACCCCTCCCCCATTCATACTTTCAAAATTCAGAGGCAAAATGACCACCCTTTCCGAAATTTACCAAACCCACAGCACTTCGCGAGGATTCGCCTACGAAGAAACGTATCCATGGAGCGATGACCAGCTCAACGCCATCCAGACCTCGCTCAAAGAAGCAGGCGTCAAATACTGCGTCGGCTCCTACGTCGACATCCACGGCACGCCCAAAGGCAAGTTCGTTCCCCTATCCCACTTCAACCACTTCGCCCATGGCTCGGAACTCTACACCGGATACGCTCTCGATGGCCTAGGACAGGCTCCCAACGACGACGAGATCGCCTCCGTTCCCGACCTGGGCATGATCATTCCCCTCCCCTGGAATCCTGAGGTTGCATGGATACCCGCCGACAATACCTTGCATGGCAAGCCCTACGAAGTGAGTGCCCGCGTCGCCCTGCAAAAGGTGCTGGCTCAAGCCAAAGAGCTCGGCCTTGGCATGAACCTTGGAATCGAAGCGGAACTCTTCGTTCTCAAACAGGACGAATACGGACGCCTCCAAATTCCGAATACGGACGACAACCTGACCAAGAGTTGCTACGACATTAAGCGCTTCATGGATCGCTACGACTGGCTCGACAAGATGGCCACCGCCATCGACGACCTCGGCTGGGGACTCTACTCGCTCGACCATGAAGACGCGAACTCCCAATTCGAGTTCGACTTCAATTACGCGGACGCCCTCACCATGTGCGATCGCTTCACCTTCTTCCGGATGATGGCCAAGCACTACGCTGCAGAGGAAGGACTGGTCGCCACCTTCATGCCCAAGCCCTTCGCCGACAAAACCGGCAGCGGAGCGCATTTCAACATGTCGCTCTACGATCTCGAAACCAAAGAAAACCTTTTCAAGCGTCCTCACTCCGAAGACCCGCGCGGACTCGGGATCACAGAGCTCGGCTACCAATTCATGGCCGGTATCCTCAAGCACGGTCCCGCTCTCTGCGCCACCTTCGCCCCGACCGTAAACAGCTACAAGCGACTGGTACGACGCGGACTCATGGCCTACTATTCATGGGCTCCCGTTTTCAATTCCTACGGTAGCAACAACCGAACGAACTCACTTCGCGTCCCCATGTCCGGCGGACGCGTCGAATCGAGAAACGCCGACGCCGCCTGCAACCCTTACCTCGCAGCCACCCTCGCCCTCGCAGCCGGTCTGGAAGGCATCCGCGAAAAGCTCGACCCAGGCGAACCCCAGGAAGTCAATCTCTACGAGCTGCCCCCCGAGGAGATGAAAGAGCGCGGCATCAGCGAACTCCCCACCTCCCTCAAGGAAGCCGTCACCGCCTTCACCGAAGATCCCTTCACCAAGCAAACCCTCGGCGATACGCTTCACTCCGAATTCGTCACCTACAAATCCGAGGAATGGCGACAGTACCACCAAAGCATCAGCCAGTGGGAAGTCGATCGCTACGCCCGCCTCTACTAATTCAAGAAAAACCTTGCCGAAACCAACACCTTAAGTATTACGTTTTTTCTAATTCGTAATACTTATGAATCAAGAAAACATGAACGACCCGGCAGAACGCGTCAGCATTACCATACCTCGCTCTGTGCTCACAAAGTTCGACAGCATGCTCTCGAGGCGCGGCTTCCCGAATCGTTCCCAAGCCATTGCTGAGATTCTCAACCGCGAAATTATCGAAGCGAGCGGCGACCTGGACGAACAGGTCATGGCCGGTACCATCACCCTTTTCTACAGTACGCGACGTAATAACTTATTGGGTACGCTGAGCAAAATCCAGCGGACCCACCTCGCCGAAGTCATCAGCTCCCTGCACGTGCAGCTCGAGGACGACCACATCATGGAAGTGCTCGTGGTCCAGGGCCCTTCCAAAAAGCTCCGCGCCATCGCCAACGAACTTATTACCTGCAAAGGCGTAAAAACCGGGAAGCTCAACCTTTCCTCCACCATCATGCCCCCTCTCCACCAGAAGTAATTTCAACTCATTCATCCTTCAAAATGTCACTCATCCACAAAGAAAAACTCACCGGAGCCGGTATGTGGTCCAAAGTCATTAAACGCGGACGCACCCTCAAGCTCACCGACCTCGAAGGCGGCGCCAACGTCGGCATGCTGCTCTACAATGCCTACGAGAAGCACGAGCGCTACAACATGCCGGACACCCTCAAAGGCCAATACATCTTCCACCTCAAAGCCCCCTACTGCCTTCACTCGGACATGGGACGCATCTTCGCCTCCATCACAGCGGAAAGTTCCGGCTGGCACGACACCGTAAGCGGAGCATCCGATGCAGCGTCCGTAAAAAGCAAATACGGGCAAGGCGACTACCAAGAATTGCGCAACGACTTCCACCGCAACGCCCAAGAGTGCTTCCTCATCGAGCTCGCCAAGTGGGGCCTCGGCAAACGCGACCTCGTGCCCAACATAAATTGGTTCTCCAAGGTAGTAGCGGACGAAGAAGGAAAACTCAGCTTCGTCGAGAACCACAGCAAAGCGGGCGACAGCGTCGAACTCCGCTTCGAGCTCGACACCCTAGTCGTCCTCAACACCTGCCCGCACCCCTTCGATCCAAATCCTCAATACCAGCCCAAGCCCGTAGAGCTTGAAATCTCCGAGGCCGCTCCCGTCACCGATGACGACCCCTCCCTCCAAGTCCGCTCCGAAAACCAGCGCGCTTTCTACAACACCACCGTCTACAACAAACTCCGCTTCTAGTCATTCCGTAGCGCGGTGCTTCAGCCCGCGTCCACATCAACCCGATCCATACTCCCTCATCCTTCACCCTTCATCCTTTCAAAAATGCTAACAGAATCTACCCTCGATCCCGCCGACGCCGTCTATCGCCAAGTCATCAAGGCTGGCGACCACTGGAGTCACGTTATAAAGAAGGGCCAAACCTTCCGTATCCTCGACCTCGAAGGTAACCAAGCCGCGGATACGCTCTTCTACAACGCCCACGATCCTGTCGACCGCTATTCCGCCAGCGATACCATCCGCTGCCAGCAAGCCCTCTACCTCACCACCGGCAGCAAGCTCATGTCCACGGGTGGAAACGCCCTGCTCGAGATTACGGCCGACACCTGTGGCCGCCACGACACCATCGGAGGCGCCTGCTCCCGCGAATCCAACACCATGCGCTACGCCATCGAAAAGGAGCCCATGCACGCCTGCCGCGACTCCTTCATCTGCGGCTTGCACGACCACTCCGACGACCTCGGCAAGCGGGATATCACCTGCAATATCAACTTCTTCATGAACGTGCCCGTCACGCCCGAAGGCGGACTCAGCTTCGAAGACGGCATCAGCGCTCCCGGCCGCTACGTCGAAATGGTCGCCCTCATGGACGTCATCGCCCTCATCTCAAACTGCCCGCAGCTCAACAACCCCTGCAACGCCTACAACCCAACCCCCGTCGAAGCCATCATCTGGGACTAAACAAGCACAAGCGTACCGAAGACTTGATGCGACTACGACGAAACAATCCGCTATCTAGTAGCGAAGGTCGCAAGACCTTCGACTCGCCGCAAGCGGCGGAGTACTAGAAACAGAATAAAGAAAAAACCGTAACCTTGCTCATCAGAGCAATCAGTTCACGCGTCCAAAATCCAAACGGACCCATCCGCGTCCATCTGCGGCCATCTGCAGCCAAAAAAACAACCCGATCACTCTCCACCGTGTTCAAAAAAGTTCTCATAGCCAATCGCGGCGAAATCGCCTGTCGCGTCATCCGCACTCTTCGCAAAATGGGCATCGGCTCGGTTGCCATCTACTCCGATGCCGACCGTTTCGCCCAACACGTCGACCTCGCCGACGAAGCGATCCGCATCGGTCCGGCTCCCGTTAAACAGAGCTATCTGAACATACCGGCCATTCTCGAAGCCGCCCGCTCCAGCGGAGCGGAAGCCATCCACCCTGGCTACGGCCTCCTTTCCGAAAACGCAGATTTCGCCACCCAAGTCGAAGCCGCTGGCCTCGCCTTCATCGGGCCCACTCCTCAGCAGATGATCGAGTTTGGCCTCAAGCACACCGCTCGCGAAATCGCCATCGCCAACGAAGCTCCATTGCTCCCAGGTAGCGACTTGGTGGATACGCTCGACGAAGCTTGCTCCGAAGCCAACCGCATAGGCTATCCCGTCATGCTCAAGTCAACAGCGGGCGGCGGCGGCATTGGCATGCGGCTTTGCTGGAACGAAGAGGAACTCAAGGACGCCTACGAATCCGTCAAACGTCTCGGCGAAAACAATTTTGCCAACAGCGGGATCTTTCTCGAAAAGTTCGTGCAGCGGGCCCGCCACATCGAGGCTCAAATCTTCGGCGACGGAGCGGGCAAGGTCATTGCCCTTGGCGAACGCGATTGCTCCGTGCAACGCCGCAACCAGAAGGTCATCGAAGAAACGCCCGCTCCTGCCATTTCGGAAGCGCAACGTAAGGATCTTCTCGATACAGCCGTACGCCTCGCTAAGGGCGTCAACTACCGCTCCGCCGGAACCGTCGAATTCGTCTACGACGTCGACGCTTCCGCCTTCTACTTCCTGGAAGTAAACACGCGCCTCCAAGTCGAGCACTGCGTCACCGAAGAGGTCACCGGAGTCGACCTCGTCGAATGGATGATCAAACAAGCAGCCGGCGAGATGCAGGATCTCGACAGCATCGCGATCAAGCCAACCGGTGCCGCTATCCAAGCCCGCGTTTACGCGGAAGACCCAAACAAGAACTTCCAGCCCTCCTCCGGCCTTCTCACCGAAGTCCGTTTCCCCAACGACGTACGCGTCGATTCGTGGATAGAAACCTCAAGCGAAGTTTCCGCCTTCTACGACCCGCTCCTCGCAAAGGTCATCGCCACAGGAAGCGACCGCTCAGAAGCGGTCGCTAAGCTCGCCACCGCCCTAGCGGCCTCACGAGTCGAAGGCATCGAAACCAACCTCGAATACCTCGAAAACATCCTCGCCTCCGAGACCTTCCTCGAGGCTGCTCACACGACCAAGTTCTGCGACAGCCTCGTCTATCATCCGAGTACCATCGACGTTCTGGAAGCGGGTACCCAAACCACCATCCAAGACTATCCGGGCCGCGTCGGCTATTGGGACATCGGCGTTCCCCCGTCCGGCCCCTTCGACGCCTATGCCTTCCGCTTGGGCAACAAGATTCTGGGGAATGATCAAAAAGCGGCTGGACTCGAAATCACCGTCACCGGGCCGACCCTTCTATTCAACCACGCCACTACGATTGCCCTCACCGGTGCCACCACCAACGCGACTCTCAACGGAGAGCCCGTGTCCTACTGGGAAGCGATCGAGGTTGCCGTCGGCGACGAACTCGACATCGGAAAGGTCACCGAAAACGGATGCCGCGCCTACCTCGCCGTGCAAGGCGGACTCGATGTTCCCGACTACCTCGGCAGCAAATCAACCTTCACCCTCGGCCAATTCGGCGGACACTGCGGCCGCACCCTGATGCTCGGCGACGTCCTCCACTTCCATCAAAAGCCCAGCGCCCAGCCCCCACTACCCAAAACCGAATTCCAAGTCCCCGAATACAGCAACCACTGGAATATTCGCGTCCTCTACGGACCGCACGGAGCCCCCGACTTCTTCACAGACGAAGACATCGAAACCTTCTTCAAGACGAATTGGGAAGTCCACTACAACTCCGCCAGAACCGGCGTACGCCTGATCGGACCGAAACCCAAGTGGGCCCGCACCGACGGCGGCGAGGCCGGTCTGCACCCGTCTAATCTCCACGACAACGCCTACGCCATCGGCACCGTCGACTTCACCGGTGACATGCCCGTCATCCTCGGCCCCGACGGCCCCAGCCTCGGCGGCTTCGTTTGCCCCGCTACCATCATCAAAGCCGACCTTTGGATGATGGGCCAACTCAAGCCCGGCGATACCGTTCATTTCGAAAAGGTCGACCAAAGCACCGCCACCCAACTCGAAATCGAGCACGAACAAGTCTTTCAAGGTAGGTACCGAGCGGATGCGACACTTGAGGAACATGTGACGAAACACGACCTTGGTCGCGATTCCCACCCCGCTCTCTTAACTTCCCGCTACGGAGCCGAGGACGCCATCCTCGAGTTCATAGACGAAATCCCGCAACTCGATCGCCCCTCGGTCTGCTACCGCCGCTCCGGCGACAAGTATCTACTCGTCGAATACGGCGAGATGAAGTTGGAACTCAATCTTCGGTTCCGGGCGCACGCCCTCATGGACGCAGTCAAATCCGCAGGGATCCCAGGCATCCTTGAACTCACTCCCGGCATTCGCTCGCTGCAAATCCACTACGAGAGCCTCCAACTCCCGCTCGACGAACTCGTTGACCGACTGAAGCAGATCGAGGACGCACTCCCAGGCATAACCGAGATGAAAGTGCCTACCCGCATCGTTCACCTCCCCCTTTCCTGGGACGACGAAGCCACCCGGCTCGCGATCAAGAAATACGAGTCCGTTCGCAAAAACGCCCCTTGGTGCCCGTCCAACATCGAGTTTATCCGCCGCATCAACGGACTCGACTCCATCCAAGACGTGAAGGACATCCTCTTCAACGCGAGCTACCTTGTCATGGGGCTCGGCGACGTCTACCTCGGCGCCCCCGTGGCCACCCCCGTCGATCCGCGTCACCGCCTTGTCACTACCAAGTACAATCCCGCCCGTACCTGGACTCCGGAGAACGCCGTCGGCATCGGCGGAGCCTACCTCTGCGTCTACGGCATGGAGGGCCCCGGCGGTTACCAGTTCGTCGGTCGCACCGTGCAAATGTGGAATCGCTACAAGCAGACGAAGAACTTCAAGGAAGGAAAGCCTTGGCTCCTGCGCTTCTTCGACCAAATCCGCTTCTACGAAGTATCCGCTGACGAACTTCTCACCATGCGAGAAGACTTCATCCACGGTCGCTTCGAGCTAAAGGTTGAAGAATCCACCTTCGATCTCGCCCAATACAACAAGTTCCTCTCCGACAACGAATCGGACATCAAGACCTTCAAGGACAAGCAGCAAGCGTCCTTCGAGGCCGAGCGCCAACGCTGGATCGATACCGGACAAGCCACCTACGAAGCCGACGAGGCTGCCCTCGGAGCCATCGAAGAGAGCGAGATCCCCGAAGGCTGCCGAGCCATCCAAAGCCACGTCCCCGGAAGCGTATGGAAAATTTGCGTACAGGAAGGCGACACCGTCCAAAAGGGCGACGTGCTCCTCATCGTCGAATCCATGAAAATGGAAATAAACATCACCGCCCCCGCTGATGGCTCCATCGAACAACTCCTCACCAAAGAAGGATCCCCCACCAACAAAGGCCAAAACCTAGTAATTCTTAGAACATAAATTTTCGCCCACGAAGCACACGAAGAGCACTAAGAAAAACTAAAACTTCGTGAACCCACCAATCTCACGAATCCTCACTCATACTTTTAAAATCAATTCGTGCCCTTCGTGCCCGTCACAGGAAAAAAAATACAACCCAACAACACGCTACCTTGCTCATCAGAGCAATCCCACAACCGCCACCAAACACAAGCCTCCCCATCTGCATCCATCTGCGGTAAAAAAAAGAGCAACCCATTCATCCCAAATCCATTCCCGATTTAGTGAACTTCGTGTCCTTCGTGGGAAAATAACACATGACCCTCTCCTTCGACATCACCACCCTCCGCCAAGGCTACCTCGCCGGAGATTTCACGCCCACCGACATCATCCGCGAGACGCTTTCCCGAATCGAATCAAGCGACTCCAAAATTTGGATATGCGTCGACACCGAGGACCGTCTTCTCGCCCAGGCGAAAGAGCTGGAAGGCAAGGATCCCTCCACTCTCCCCCTCTACGGAATTCCCTTTGCCGTTAAGGACAATATCGATGTCGCCAAGCTTCCGACGACTGCCGCCTGCCCCGACTACCGCTATTTCGCCGACCACGACGCCACGGTGGTCGCCCAACTCCGGGCCGCAGGAGCGATCCCAGTCGGCAAGACCAACCTCGACCAATTCGCAACCGGACTCGTCGGCGTACGCTCGCCCTACGGAATTCCGGGCAATGCCTTCAACCCGGACTACATTCCCGGCGGATCAAGCTCCGGCTCTGCCGTATCCGTAGCCCTAGGACAAGTTTCATTCTCCCTTGGTACCGATACCGCTGGCTCTGGCCGCGTTCCCGCTTGCTTCAACAACCTTGTCGGCCTCAAGCCCTCACGCGGCCTGCTCAGCAACACAGGGCTCGTGCCAGCCTGTAAGTCTCTCGACTGCATCTCCATCTTCGCCCTCAACGCCTCCGATGCCCAGTCCGCCCTTCGCGCGGCGGCCTGCTACGATCCGAGCGACGCTTACTCCCGTCCCAATCCTCTCGAACTAGAGACGCCACGCCGCGCCTTTCGAGAAGGCATGACCTTCGGAGTCCCCTTGCCCGAGCAACTCCAGTTCTTCGGCGATGAGGACTACCTGAACCTCTACCTTGAGTCCGTCGCCCGGCTGGAAGCCCTCGGCTTCAAGAAGCAAATCATCGACTTTTCGCCCTTCCTCGCGGCGGCGAGGCTGCTCTACGAAGGCCCTTGGGTCGCGGAACGCTACTGGGCAATCCAAGATTTGATCAAGAACGCGCCCGATGCCCTGCATCCGACGACGCGGGCTATCATCGAAAAAGGCATCGACGGCACCGCGGTCGATGCCTTCGACGCGGCCTACAAGCTGCAAGCCTTCCGGCAAGCAGTTCTCCCCCTTTGGGAAACCGTCGACTTCCTCGCCACCCCCACAGCCGGCACCCACTACACAATCGCCGAAGTGGAAGCGGACCCGATCCAACTGAATTCGAATCTTGGATACTATACGAATTTCATGAACCTTCTGGACCTCGCGTCGGTCGCAGTCCCCACAGGCTTCACCTCGAAGCAGCTCCCCTTCGGCATCACCGTCATCGCTCCCGCCTTCCACGACGAAAAGCTGCTCGCCATCGCCGACAAGCTCCAGCAAGCCTCCGACCTCAAACTGGGAGCCACCGAGCACAAACGCTACGAATCCCTCGCACCCGCCAAGTTCGAGACGCTGCCCATCGCCGTATGCGGCGCTCACATGAGCGGCCTGCCCCTCAACCACCAGCTCACCGAGCTCGGCGGGACCTTTAACAGAGCGACATCCACCAGCCCCAAGTATCGACTCTTCGCCCTTCCAGGCACCGCTCCTGCAAAGCCGGGCATGATCCGCGACGAGGCGGCAGGAGCCGCCATCGAATTGGAAGTCTGGGACCTGCCAAAAACGCAATGGGCCAAGTTCATCGAACAGATCCCCTCTCCGCTCGGGATCGGAAATATCGAACTCGAGGACGGCTCCTTCGTGAAAGGATTCTCCTGCGAAGCTTGGGCAACCGCTAACGCGCCGGAAGCGACCGGCCTCGGGGGATGGCGGGCCTATTTGCAGACCTCCCAATAAACAAGCTGGGGGGGCCTTCACCCCTTTTACGATCCCCCTAGGCTAAGC
>JBNKSG010000122.1:0-11664 GCA_050297195.1 Opitutaceae bacterium
GGTGTTTTCATTGATCGCCTCGGCGAAGGGAATTTACGAGCGGACGCGTCACAATACGAATCGGCCTTTGCTGCAAGTGGAGAACCCGTTGGCGGAAATCGAGAAGCTGTTGGCGGTGCGGGATCCGATCTACCAGCAGGCGCATTGCTGTATTTTGACCGAGGGGCGTACAGTGAATGAAGTGGTGAGCCATGTGTGTCGCTCGTACAAGCTCGAGGCGGCTCAATGGGGTAAATGAGGTTGATGAGCAGGATAGGAAGCTCGTTGCGGCGTGCCGCAAGCGGCAGCCCTACGGAGGGGAAATGATCGCGGGCGCGGATAAGGAGGAGCTTCGGGAGGCCATCCATGGCTTGGGTTTTGACGCGGTTCGCTTCACGGATTTGAGTCCGGTTTCGAATGAGCGGCTGAAGGAATGGATCGCGGCGGGCTACCATGCGGATATGGATTGGCTGGCACGTTCCATCGAAAAGCGTTTGGACCCGGGCTTGGTTTTGGAGGGGGCGTGCTCAGTGATCATGTTGGGAGTGAATTACCTGCCGCCGGAGGATGGCGTTGCTCGGTCGCAAACTGGGTTTGCGAAGTACTCGCTGTATCGGGATTATCACGACACGGTCGTGACTGGCCTTAGGTCGCTGGGTGAGATGCTGGAGGAGCGGTATGGCTTAGGGCCGAAGGAGTATCGCTACTATACGGATACGGGGCCGGTGATGGAGCGTGGTTGGGCAGCCGCTGCGGGCATGGGTTGGCAGGGGAAAAATGGCATGCTCATCTCGAAGAAACATGGGAACTGGCTGCTGTTGGCGTCGGTGTTTATCTCGATGGAGATCGAGGCGGATGGGGGACTGAAGAAGGATTCGCCTTCGGAGAAGTCGAACAACCTTGGGTTGCTTTGTGGAAAGTGTACCCGCTGTATGGATGCATGTCCGACGGGGGCGATCGTAGAGCCTGGGATTTTGGATACGCGGAAATGCATCTCGTATCAGACGATTGAAAATCGAGGGGCGATTCCTCGGGAACTCAGGGCGAAGTTTGGCGGACGCGTCTACGGCTGCGATATTTGCTTGGATGCCTGCCCGTGGAATCGTTTTGCAGAGGCGGGGCGTTTGCAATTGCTGGAGGCTCGTTATGCCCCGGCTGAGCTGGGGCTGCTGGAGTTGTTGCGGCTGGACGTGGCGACTTATCAGGAACTGTTCCGGAAGATGCCGCAGAAGCGGACGAAGCGCAGCGGGCTGCGTCGCAATGCCTGCGTGGCGGCGGGGAACTTGCTACGCTGCGAGGACTGGTGGCCGAAGGGAGCGAGCGTAGGGGAACGGGACGCGTTTTTGGCGGAGGTGAAAGCGGAGCTGGTGAGGATGGCGGAGAACGATGAGGACGCTCTGGTACGTGGACACGCCGTTTGGGCAGTGTATCAGATTTGTGGTGACGAGGCGGAGGTGCTTTTGGCGAAGGCGAGGGCTGGGGAAATGGATGAGGGGGTGATGGAGGAGTATGGGCTCGGTGGAGGAGGGGACGGTTTTTGATCTTGCAGCGCGGACGCGGGCTTCCGTCTTCGCTGAAGCTTCGCCGAGACACGAAAGCTCCGCGCTACGGGGTGAATTTGTTGTCGATGGCTTCGCGGAAGAAGGCGGGGGGCTTGGTGGGGCGGCCGTCGGGCGTCATGAAAGCGTGGGTGGTGCTGCCGGTGGCGAGTAGCTCGTCGCCGCGGGTGAGCTCGTAGGCGATCTTGATCTTGAGGTAGGGCTTTTCGGCAATGCGGGTGCGGATGGTGACGGTGTCGTCGTAGCGGGCCGGGCGTTTGTATTGCACGCTGACGTCGAGGACGGGGAGCATGAGGCCGCGGGCCTCGATTTCCTTGTAAGGGAGTCCGTGTTCGCGGAGGAGCTCGGTGCGGCCGATCTCCATCCACGGCAGGTAGTTGGCGTGATAGACGATGCCCATCATGTCGGTTTCCGCGTAGCGTACTTGGATTGTGGTGACGCTTTCAATCATAGGAGGCAGACAAAGCTCTAACGATTAGCGTGACAACAGTCTTCTTTCGCGAACGAACTACGCTTCGTCGAGAGCATGCTCCCACTATTGTTTGCCTTCTTAGGAGCAGAGCTCGATGGCTTGCTCGGACTCGTCGAGGGTTGGGTCGATGGTGATGTCCCAGCGGTTGAATAGGAGGTCGGCGGATTGGAGCCAGGTGTTGCGGCGGGCCCATTTCTTGCCGTTGCGGCCCATTTTTTCGCGCCGCTCGCGGTCTTGGATGAGGGTGGCGAAGGCGGCGGTGAGCTCGGCTTGGTCGCCCGGCTCGACGAGGATGCCGTTTTCGCCGTGGGATACGGCTTCGGCGACGCCGCCGATGCGGTGGGCGATGATGGGGAGTCCGTGGGCGGCGGCTTCGAGGTAGACGAGGCCGAAGCCTTCCACGCTTTTGCGGAAGTTGACGCTGGTCATGGAAAAGATGTCGGCGCGGGCGTAGATGTCTTCGAGCTCCTCGGTGGCGACGTCACCGAAGAAGGTGATCGAGAAGTCCATTTTGTCGGCGAGTTCGCGGAGTTCGGTTTCGTAGCCGTACTTTTTTCCGGTGCCGACTATCCAGAAGTTGACTTGGCGGCGGAGCTGGCGGGGAAGCTGGGCGAGGGCGTTGAGGATGAAGGTTTGTCCTTTGCGTGGGTGGAGGCGTCCGACGGTGAGGATGTTCACCTTTTTCGAGTTGCGGCTTTGGCGGGTTGCCAGTTCGGCGAAGTCGGCTCGCAGGGCGCAGGGGGTGAGGAAGGTTTTTCGCTTGGCTTCGGGGAAGTTCTGCTTGAGCAGGCCGTGGGTGTACTCGGAGGGGGTGCTGATGCGGTCGGCCCGTTTGATGAGGGCGTTGACGGCCATGCGTTTGCCGGGGTTGGCGGCGAAGGTTTGGATTTCCGTGCCGTGGAAGGTGAGGATGAGTTTGCCCGGCTTGAAGGTTTTGAAGAATTGCAGGTAGCACATGGCCAGGACGGGACCGGGGTCGCAGAGGTAGACGATGGCTTTGCGGATGCGTCGGCGCTCTCGGATCATTTCCATGGCGAGTCGGGCTTGGCAGGTGAGGTCCTGGCTGCCTTTGAGCTCGAGGCGGCGGATGTTGAAGGGGAATTCGGAGTCCTGGTGTTGCTCGGCCTTGGGGGCCCAGACCTCGACGGTGCGTCCCAGCTTTGCGGCGGCGCGGGCCATTTCTTCCGTGAAGGTAGCGATCCCCCCCTTCGTGGGGGCGAACTCGTGGGTGAGTATGAGGATCGGGGCGCTGGCGGCGATTTCCATTTTTAAGAGGAGGCGGCAGCTTGCTCGTAAGCTGTCCGGGGTCGGGCAGGATTGCAGGCAAACTGCATGGGTGAATCAATCTTAAAAGCGGCCCCTGGGAGCTAGGCTAGTCCCTTAATGGGAGTTCGCGGAAGTGGGTGTTGCGCTGGAGGATGTAGGTCCGCTCTGTGTTTTGCTGTTTACATGGGCATGCGGCAGTCCTTTTTTACACGCTCCAGATGTCAAACGAGGCCACCAACACGAACCAGATACCCAGTCCTGCTGAACCGAGCGCAGATGATCTCCTGAAGGAGACGCTGAAGCGGTGTTCGCCGGAGACGATCACTGCTGCTCTCGCGTTTCGCCAGAGCGGGGATGTCAGCTTGGTTCCGACGGTCGTGCTGGGGATCGTGGAGCGCTTTTTGGAGCCTGACGTTATAGACATCTTGAGAAATGGCGACGACTCGGTGAAGTTCATGGAAGATCTCGGCATGGATTCGCTGACGATGTTCGAGGCTATCATGATGGTTGAGGAATCCCTTGGGGTGAGCATCAAGAACGAGGAGCTTTGGGATCTGCGCACGGTAGGGGACTTGAAGGCCTTCATCGCGGCCAAGCTCTCTGGCGTGGAAGTGGTGGCTCAGGCCAAGTCGTATCCGATCGAGCGGATAGCGGCGGTGATGCCTCAGCAAGAACCGTTTTTGTTTTTGCAGTCTGCGGAAATCGATGGGGCTAAGGCGACTGGAGCCTATACGATTTCCGGGAAGGAAGCGTTTTTGGCGGGGCATTTTAAGGACAACCCCGTTTTTCCGGCTTCGATCATGTTGGAGGCTCTCGGCCAGCTGGGCGTTTTCCATTTTCTTTCGACGGAGGAGGCGGCCCCAGGAAATGCGGTCAGCTCGATCTATTTTACGGGCGCGGATGGCGTTCGGTGCAGTCGCGTTTGCAAGCCCGGCGATACGCTCGAGCTCAGCGTGGAGCTTAAGCGTCGCCGCGATCCGATGGTGGTTTATTCGGGCAAGATTACGGTGGGCGGAGAGAAGGCGGCTACTGCGGAGGAGATCTCCTTGGTCGTCGCTCCTGCTGAAGCAGCTTCGGCTGGCGAGGAAGCCTAAGCTTAGGCTCGACTTGTTTGGTCGGGCGTCGTGTTTTCGTTGCTGAACGAAGCAGGCTTCATGGGACTTCAGCGCGTATTTGTAACGGGAATTGGAATTGTAAGCAGCATTGGGAACGATGTTTCATCGGTGCTGGATAGCTTGCGTGGCTTGAAGCATGGTTTCGAAGCCTTCGTCCCGCAGAATGGAACGATCCCCACGGATGTGAAGTTGGCCGGAACGGTGAAGGGCTTCGATGTCAGTTCGTCTGATTTCGAAGATTGGACCTTGCCGGCGCCCTACCGAATCCGTCGCGATGTCATGCGCTCTCTCCCTCCGCACGGGCCCTATGTGCATGTGGGGATGGCTCAAGCGATCGAAAGCGCTGGCCTTGAGGAATCTGATATTTCGAATCTGGATACAGGGATTTACACTTCTTCGGGTGGATCGACGCGTTTGATTCACCAGAACATGACGCGGCTTCATCAGTTCGGACCGATGCGTTGCCCGCCAACGGGGATCGTGGCTTCGATCGCGGGGACTCTGAGCTTTAACCTGGTAGCTCAGTTTAAGATTCGCGGTAACTCCTGCGGTTTTTCTTCGGCCTGCGCCTCGTCTGGGCATGCGATCGGGTTTGCGTTCGATGACATCGCTCTGGGGCGTCAGAAGCGCATGTTTGTGGCGGCGGGTGAGGACTTGAACGACGAGTCGTTGCTCCCGTTTGCAGGGATGCGGGCATTGTCTTTAGAAGGCGATCCGGAAAAGGCGTCCTGTCCTTTTGATAAGAGCCGTAATGGTTTTGTCAGTACAGGAGGGGGTGCCGTGCTCGTTCTGGAAAGCGAAGAGGAAGTGCTTCGCCGTGGCGTGACTCCGTATGCGGAACTGCTGGGCTGGGGGCAAGCGAGCGATGGTCATAACGTGGCAATGTCTCACCCGGAAGGGGTGGGGCTGGTGGAGGCGATGCAGCGAGCGTTGCGTTCTGCGTCGGTCGATGCGGGGACGGTGGATTACATCAATGCCCATGCGACTTCGACGATGATTGGAGATTTGAGCGAAGGCCGAGCCATAAAGGAAGTATTCACGAAACAAGGACACTCGCCGAAGGTTTCGAGCACGAAGGCTCTGACAGGGCATGGTTTGTCGTTGGCGAGTGCCTTAGAGGCGGCTATTGTTTCTCTGAGTTTGAAGGAAGGGCTGACTCCGGGGTCGGCTCACATTCGCGAGCTGGACCCAGAGTTCGATGGGGTGAATGTGATTCGCCAGACTCTGGATGAAGCTCCGGAAATTGCGTTGAGCAATAGCAGCGGCTTTGGCGGGGCGAATGTCTCGCTGGTGTTTCGGAAGGTGTAGCCTTTTTTGATCCTGCACTGCGGTCGCGGGCTTCCGTCTTCGCTGAAGCTTCGCCGAGATACGAAAGCTCCGCGCTACCTGAGAAATTCTTGTAGGAGGGTGCAGCGGGATTTTGCGTCGGAGTTGCGCACGGCCATGGCATAGGCCGCAGTTTCGCCCACGATGACGATCTTCTTTTTTCCGCGAGTGACGGCGGTGTAGATGAGGTTGCGCTGCAGCATCATGAAGTGGGCCTTGAGTAGTGGTATGACCACTACGGGGTATTCGCTGCCTTGGGATTTGTGGATGCTGACGGCGTAGGCGAGCTGCAGGTCGATCATTTCGGAGCGGTCGTAGGTGGCGTCGATTCCGTCGAAGTCAACGTCCAGCAAACCGTTCACGCCGTCGATTCCGGTGACGATGCCGATGTCGCCATTGAAGACGTTCTTGTCGTAGTTGTTGCGGGTTTGGATGACCTTATCGCCGACCTTGAACTTGAGTTGGCCGAAGGGCATCGCTTCGCTGCGTTTGTTGAGGGTGGCTTGCAGGGTTTGGTTCAGGTTGCCGACTCCGGCGAGTCCCTTGTGCATGGGGGCGAGAGTTTGGGCATCGGCGATGGGGTCGAGGCAGAGCTCGCCGCGGATGAAGGTGTCGAAGACTTGGGCTACCTTCTGAGCGGCGTCGGCTTGGTCGGTGGCGGCGACAAACTGGAAATCTTTTTTCGGATCGAGCAGACGCACGTCTTCCAGTGCGGTCGGGAGAGCGACTTCGCCCTTGTTGATGGCGTGGGCGTAGTGGACGATGGAGCTGAACTTCTGCTGGCGGAAGACGACGTCGAGCGTGACGTATCGGATTTTTCGAGACGCGATCAGATCCTTGAGAACGTTGCCGGCTCCGACGGAGGGGAGCTGGTCGATGTCGCCCACGAGGATGACGTGAGCGCGGGAAGGAATGGCGGAAAGCAAGGCGGCGGCGAGACGGGCGTCCAGCATGGAGGCTTCGTCGACGATGACGACGTCGGCTGAAAGCGGCTTGTTTTCGTTCATCACGAAGCCACCTTCCGAGGGATCGAACTTGAGGAGGCGGTGGATGGTTTGAGCGTAGGCGCCGGTCGATTCGGCGAGGCGTTGAGCGGCTCGGCCGGTTGGGGCGGCGAGGAGGATCTTGGCCTTCTTAGCTTTCAGGATGGAAACGACGGCTCGCAGGATGGTGGTCTTGCCGGTTCCGGGGCCGCCGGTGAGGATGAAGACTTTGTTGGCTAGCGAGCCCTTGATTGCTTCCTTTTGGGAGTCTCCGAATTCGAAGCCCGCTTTTTCCTGAGCCCAATCAACGGCGATGTCGCGTTTGATGGGCGGCAGGCCGCTTTCGGTTTCCTTGAGGCGCTTGATGGCGAGGGCGATCTTTTCTTCGGCGAAGAAATTGTAGGGGAGCTGCAGGTAGCTGTGCCCGTTGAGGGCTTCGGTGGCGCGGATGGACTTGGAGGCGAGGAGGCGGTCGATGCCCGCTTGGATGATGCCAAGGTCCGCTTCCAGTTTTTCGGAGGCGAGGCCTCCGAGATCCTCGAGCGGGTAGGCGGTGTGGCCGTCGTCTTGCAGCTCTTGCAGGACGAACTCGATGCCGGCGTCAATGCGCTGGGGGCTGTCGTTGGGGATGCCGGTATTGATGGCGATCTTGTCGGCGGTCTTGAATCCGATGCCTTGGACTTCGCGGGCGGCGCGGTAGGGTTCGTTTCGCAGGACTTGGGTGGCTTCCGGGCCGAACTGCTTGTACATCCGCAGGCAGAGGGCAGGGGAGAGACCGTAGGTTTGGCCGAAGATAAATAGCTCGCGTTGCACGACTTGTTCGTCCCAAGCCTCCTTGATGGAGCGGGCGCGTTGCTTGCCGATGCCGCTGACTTCCTGGAGCTTGGCGGACTCTTCGGAAATGACGCGCAGGGTGTCGTCGCCAAAGCGTTCGACGATGCGTTCGGCGAGGCCTTTGGAAACGCCTTTTACCAGTCCGCTGCCTAGGTACTTGCGTATCCCGTAAATGGATGCGGGGAGCTCGGATTTGAAGGAGGTGAGCTTGAACTGCGGGCCGTGGGTGGGGTGCTTGGTCCAGGTTCCTTGGATACGGAGGGTTTCGCCGCATTGCACGCCGCCGAGCTGGCCGGTGATGGTGATCTTTTCCGAGCTGTTGCCCGGGCGGAGTTCGGCGATGGTGTAGTTGTTCTCCTCGTTGAAGAAGATGATGCGTTCGAGGACGCCGGATAGGGACTCTGTGTTGGCAGGGGTTGGCAAGGTGGAAGGTAGGGTGGCGTTTGAGTCGCCGCGTGCAACAGCGATTGCTCGATCTCGGGCGATTTCGCGGGGCGGGCGCGCGCTCGCGACGAGCCTATCCGAAGGCCAGCCAGTGGGCGACTTCGGAGAGGGAGTCGAATACTTTGTCTGCTCCGGCGTTGAGGAGCTCCTCGCGATTGTGCGAGCCGGTAGTGACGCAGATAGCGGCCATGCCGCCGGCGCGGGCGGCGTCGATGTCGAAAGGCGAGTCGCCGATCATGGCGAGATGGTTTCCGGGAATGCCGATCTTCTCGATGGCAGCGGCGCTGTATTCTGGCTGGGGTTTTCGGTAGGGGGTGTCCTCGGCGCCGAGGATGAAGTCGAAGCGATCTGCGTAGCCTTCGTTTTCCAGGATGGCTCGGGAGTGGAGGCCGGTCTTGTTGGTGAAGATGGCAGCTTTGATCCCGCTGGAGTTGCAGTGGTCGAGCAGCTCTTCGGCTCCATGGAGGACGACCACGCCTTGCAGATGGATTTCCTCGAAGCGGCGGCGCCAGATTTCCTTGCCCGCTTCGACTTGTTCGGCCGGGAGGAACTTTTGGATGGTGACTGGCATGGAACCACCAATGCTACGCTTAACCTTTTCGGCGGATGGCTCCTGGAATCCAAGTTCCCGGCATGCGTACTGGAAGCAGCGGGTGATGGTTTGGATGTGGTCGACGAAGGTGCCGTCCATGTCGATGAGTAGGCCGCGAATATTGCTAGGTGATGCTTCCATGTCGTTCTTGGTGGAAGTGGGTGGCGACCTCGGGGATTCTTGGCAATTCGCTTTTGCGTTTAATTCGTTTTTGGGTCTAATTAGGGGAGGTTTTGCCTAATGAGCTTTATTAAAAAATCTGTCTCAAAGGGAAACGAGGCTGGCCAATGAGGTGAATTCGCGCCCTATTGCGTCGTTTAGTCTATTTAAGTATGCGCATTAAAAATTGGGGAATATTCGCTTTCATCGTCGGTTACCACGTACTGCTACTCGCATTGCTGCCGGCGTACATATCGGTTTTCAGCTGGGAGTCGTTGGTGCTCTTCGGCGTGACTTGGGCGATTTCGGTCTTCTCGATCACGGCCGGCTACCACCGCTTGTTTTCGCACAACACTTATAAGGCCAAGCCGGTCTACGAGTGGGCTTGCTTGCTTTCCTCAAGTTTGGCGATCGAATCTTCGGCTCTCCAGTGGTCGCACGACCATCGTATCCACCATAGCCACGTTGATACGGACAAGGACCCTTACAGTATCAAAAAGGGATTCTGGTACGCCCACATCTGGTGGATGTTCAGCTACAACGAGCCGATCGACAATCGCTTGGTAAAGGACTTGCTCAAGAACCCCCGCGTGATGTTCCAGCACAACCACTACGCCCTCGTCACGATCGCGGTGAATGTGGCGGTCGTGGGAATCGGCTGCTTCTTCATGCATCCGATCGCGGCGATTTTCGCTGGTTTCTTCATGCGACTTTTTGCCATCCACCACTGCACGTGGTTCATCAACAGCCTCTGTCACGTTTGGGGTGCCCGCACCTACGCCAAGGAATTGACGGCCGTGGATAACGCGATTTTGGCTTTCTTCACTTTCGGGGAAGGCTACCACAACTATCACCACACCATGGCGAACGACTACCGAAACGGCGTTCGTTGGTACCACTTCGATCCGACCAAGTGGCTGATCTGGACTTCGTCCAAGCTCGGACTCGTGTCGGATCTGCGTTGGGTGAGCGATGTAAAGCTTCGTCAAATGCTGGTGAAGAAGGACAAGAGCCTGCTTCTGGAGCGTATTCGCCACGAGATCGACGAGACTTCCAAGGAGCTGCACAACAAGCTCGAGCACCTTTCCGACAGCTTCGAGGAGAAGGCGGCTTCTCTGATGGCGACGATCCGCGAGCTGAAAAGCACTACGGACGAACGCCGCAAGCTGCTCGAGATCGAGATCAAGCAGCAGAAGAAGGAGCTCCAAGCGATGTGGAAATCCTGGATCAAGCTCACCGAGTTCACTTCCGCTCGCTACGAGCTCGGTCACGCTCACTAGCGTTTCCTGGGCCGGAGGCCGAGGGAGGAAATCCCCGAGGGATCAGGCTGTCAGGTTTCGCCATCTGTTTACCGCGCTGCGGCTCATTCGATTTTTCTGAATGAGCCGTTGTTTTTTTTTCCTCCCTTGCTAGGGTGCTGCGCTTTTTAAGAACCATGATCGGACTCAAGAATCTCCATCTTCGCTACGGCGAGAAAGTAATTTTCGGCGATGTATCGCTCACGATCGGCGTACGCGACCGCATTGGACTCGTGGGATCCAACGGTGCGGGGAAGTCGACGCTGCTCAAGCTGATGCTTGACGAGGTGGAGATCGACCGCGGCGAGTTCGAGAAGCCGGACTGGGTGACGCTCGGCTACCTGCCGCAGGACGGGATCGAGGTGAAGGGCCGCTCCTTGTTCAAGGAAGTGGAGACTGCGTTTGACGACGCTCTCGACCTGCAGGCTAAGATCGAGGAGGCCGACGAGAAACTCGCCGAGATGGATACGAGCTCCGAGGAGTACTACGACATGATCGACATGATCGGCGGCTGGGAGCACAAGCTCGAGGAGTACGAGCCGGAGAAGATGAAGTCGAAGATCGAGCGCGTGCTTTTGGGCCTCGGTTTTGCGATCGAGGACATGGATCGCGACACGGGAGAGTTCTCCGGAGGCTGGCAGATGCGTATCGCTCTGGCGAAGCTGCTGCTGCGTCAGCCGTCCTTGCTCTTGTTGGACGAGCCGACTAACCACTTGGATATCATCGCCCAGAACTGGTTCGAGGACTACCTCAAGCGCTACGAAGGCTCGATCATGGTCATTTCCCACGACCGCGCGTTCCTCGATGCGGTGACCAATCGCACCCTGCACCTGAGCTTGGGCAACATCAATTCCTACAAGGGCAACTACAGCTTCTACGTGAAGGAGTCGCAGGCCCGTCTCGATGCTCTCCGTAAGCAGAAGGCCAACCAGGAAAAGGAGATCCAGCGCCAGAAGGATTTCATCAACCGATTCCGCTCCAACGTGAAGAAGGCGTCCATGGTGCAGAGCCGTATCAAGGCTCTCGACAAGCTGGAGATCATCGAGATGCCGAAGACGGAAAAGAAGATGTTTTTCCGTTTTCCCGAGCCTCCTCCTAGTAGCCAGAAGGTGATCGAGCTGATCAACATGTCGAAGTCCTACGGCGACTTGGAGGTCTTCAACAACTTCAATTTCCACATCGACAAGGGCGACCGGATAGCGGTGGTCGGTGTCAATGGCGCGGGTAAGTCCACGCTCGCTCGCGTTTTGGCGGGTATCGAGCCGTTCCAGTCGGGCGAGCGCGTGGTCGGGCTGAATACGGTGCTCGCGTACTTCGCCCAGCAACAGGCGGAGGAGCTCGATCCGCAGAAGACGGCTCTGGAGGAGGTGGAAGCCGCTGCGGCGGATGCCGGGCACGAAGATGCGAATCCGCGCGCGGTATTGGGAGCGTTGCTCTTCCGCAAGGACGACGTCTTTAAGCCCACGACCGTGCTGTCGGGTGGCGAGCGCAACCGTTTGGCGCTTGCGAAGATTTTGATGAAGCGAGCGAATACTATCATCCTCGACGAACCGACCAACCACTTGGACATTCGCAGCAAGGAAACGCTGCAGGACGCGATCAAGGCCTTCGATGGGACTATCATCCTAGTGAGTCAC
>JBNKSG010000123.1:0-11555 GCA_050297195.1 Opitutaceae bacterium
AGCTTCTGCGCCAGTTGAGAATCGACCGGTCCGAGCTGGACCTCATCGAGCAAAAGTCTTCGCGCATTGCGTTCCCTGGCGCGAACCTTCGGTTCGGCAATGACGAGAGTTTGCTGGAAAGCGAAGTGGAAGGGCTTTTTCCCGATCAGATCGACGGTTTTATCCGCTTGAGCGCGGCGGTTCGCAACTATCCGGATGCTGACTTGAATCAGCCGTTTGCCTCCACTCGCGAGTGGATCAAGGGCTTCATTTCCGACCCTTTGTTGGAGGAGATGATTTTCTGTCCGCTCATGTACTATGGATCCGCGGTAGAGGACGACATGGACGTGGGCCAGTTTGTGATCATGTTCCGCTCCATCTTTCACGAGGGGCTGGCGCGACCGGCGGAAGGGATTCGCCTATTGATTCGCGTCGTCTTGGATCGCTATCGCAAGCTCGGTGGTATTCGTAAGATGAAGACGGGCGTGAAGCGTCTCGTCGTCGAGGGAGGAAGGATTTCTCGAATCGTTTTGGAGAACGGCTCCGAGATTACGGCGGACGTGGTGCTGTCCTGCGCGGGCTTGCCGGAAACGTATGCCCTTGTTGACAACTCTCTCGTTCCCGACGAATCGGAGCGAGCCGGCAAGCTTTCGTTTTCCGAGACGATCGCGGTCTATAGGACTTTGCCGGAAACTTGGGGGTGGGGAGACGACACTATCGTATTCTTCAACAACGCGCCGCGTTTCGAGTACCGGAGCCCTGCGGATCCGATCGATTTAAGGAGCGGGGTGATTTGTTTGCCGAACAATTTCGAGTTTGGGGAACGTCCCTTGCAGGAAGGTCTGGTTCGGGTTACTTGTTTGGCGAACCATGACACTTGGTGCGGGTATTCCGAAGAAGAGTATCGAGCTGCGAAGGGAGAGTGGTTCGATTGTATCCAAAAATCGATACTTCCCATGATGCCGGCCCCGACTCGCGAGTATTCGGGCGAGTTGCTGGCCACGGATATGTTTACGCCTAGGACGGTTAAGAAGTTTACGCGGCGGGCGCGCGGCGCGATCTACGGTTCGCCTGAAAAGGTGAAAGATGGCCGAACTTCGTGGGACAATCTCTTTCTTTGCGGCACGGACCAAGGTTACTTGGGGATCGTGGGCAGTATGCTCAGCGGCGTCGTCATGGCCAACGAGCACGTGCTCAAGGGGTGAGGCACGTGCCTTAGAGTTAGTAGTAGTAGACGACCCAAGCGCAGACAGCGGCAAGGCTGGCGAATGCGATTCCGCTGATGATCAGGCAACCACGTTTGGTATCGGCGACTGCGCTTTTGGTGTCGGGGCCGAGTTCGCTGTAAAGGTCGCTGGCGACTTGATTGGCGGGGCTTGATTCGATCTCCAGGCGGGAAGCGACTTCTTTTTCCTTTGGGATGGCCTCGATCAGCCTGTTGGTCTTCGGGCTGACGCTGGGAATCGACGCGATGGTTTCCCGGTCGATTTCTTGATTGATCCAGTCCAGATGCTCCAAGATGAGCTGCTTTTGCTGTTTTAGCTTTTGGAGTCGTTCGCTGTCCATGGCGTTGTCTTCCTTGGCATCGGCAGAAAGCTGGGATGGTTAAGTCTTGGCGGGGAGGGGATTGCTTGTGGCGGGATGCAAAAAAGCCCTTCCCGTTTGAGCGGGAAGGGCTTTGGAAATTGCTTTGCTTGCGAGGCGTTTAGGCTTCGACGGCTACCTTGCGGTGCTCCTTGTCGAAAACGACATTGCCGTCCGCGAGAGCGTAGAGGGTGTGGTCGCGTCCCATGCCGACGTTCTTGCCAGCGTGGAAGCGGGTGCCGCGTTGACGGATGATGATGTTGCCCGCGATTACGGTTTCGCCACCGAACTTCTTAACACCGAGGTTCTTTGGGTTCGAATCGCGTCCGTTCTTGGAAGTTCCTTGTCCTTTTTTGTGTGCCATGACTGGAGGGTGCTATGTTCTAGCTAAAGGGGTTGTGTTTAGGACTCGATGGAGTCGATCTTGATGACGGAGAGCTCTTGGCGATGGCCGCGGCGACGCTCGTAGCCCTTCTTGGCCTTCTTCTTGAAGACGACGATCTTGCGACCGCGCTTGTTTTCGAGAATCGTTGCGGAGACCTTGGCGCCACTGACGAAAGGTGCGCCGAGCTTGAAAGCATCGCCTTCGCCCACGGTAAGGACTTCGTTGATTTCGAGCTTTTGGCCAGCTTCCGTTTCTGGGTAGCGGTTCACGATAAGAACGTCGCCTTCGGTTACGGTGTACTGTTTGCCCTGTGTTTGAATGGTTGCTTTCATCGGAAAAATTGGAAACCGCGTAATAAGGTCGCTTTGCGGTGTTTGATCAATCTTTTTATCGGAAAATTTTCTGTAAATGGATGTAGAAAGAGTTCGGGGTTATTTCAACGAGGCAGGCACAGTGCAACACTATGCTAAGGCTGTGGCCAACGTAGGCCTTTGGGAATCTGAGAAGCTGTTGTTCAGCAAGTACTTCTCGAGCAAAGAAAAATTGCTGGATCTGGGCTGCGGAGCGGGCCGGGCCAGTATCGGGCTCTGGGAAGAGGGCTTTGAGGACGTTTTGGGGACGGATTTGGCGGAGTCGATGGTGGCGGAATCGAGGGAAATCGCCGACTGCCTCGGCTGTCCGTTCCGATTCCAGAGGGAGGACGCGACGAATCTGTCGTTTGCGGATTGCAGCTTCGACGGGGCGGTTTTCGCCTTCAATGGCTTGATGCAGATCCCTGGGCGGCAGGCGCGTCGGTTGGCGCTGCAGCAAATATATAGGGTGCTGCGTCCCGGCGGACCCTTCATCTTCTCAACCTTGGATCGCGAGGATCGGCTGTATTCCAAGGTCTTTGCGGTGCGGGACGATCCGGAGCACGACCTGTCGCAGAACGACCAGCTGATCGACTTTGGGGATAGGCATTTCCAGACGGAGCACGGTACCACCTTTATGCATGTGCCGCTGCGAAGCGATGTGGTCGAAGACCTTGAGTTAGCCGGTTTCGAGTTGGTGGAAGACGCGATGCGCAGCGAAATCGCTCGCGAGTCGGCGGCCGTTTTAGATTTCTCGGAAGACTGTCGGCTGTGGGTTGCCCGGAAACCGGTGTGATTGGGGCTAGGCAAGTCTATATATTAGAGCGCGAAAAAGCGCTTTACCCGAGGGAAGAGGAAGGCATAGTGCTCGCTTTCCCAATTTTAGACCACGCTAACCATGAGCAGAAAAAACTACTTCAACACACTGACTTTGGCCCAAAAGCTGGAGCAACTCGGCCGTTGCCGTTTCATGAATTCCTCCGAGTTTAACGGAGTCGAAGCACTCAAGGGCAAGAAAGTGGTCATCGTTGGCTGTGGCGCTCAGGGTCTCAATCAAGGCCTCAACATGCGCGACTCTGGTCTCGACGTCAGCTACACGCTCCGTGGCGCGGCGATCGAAGAGAAGCGTCAGTCTTGGAAGAACGCGACCGAGAACGGTTTTGCAGTCGGCACCTACGAAGAGATGCTCCCAAGCGCTGACCTCGTGCTCAACCTCACTCCCGACAAGCAGCACACCGCGGTTATCAATGCGGTCCAGCCTCTCATGAAGCAGGGCGCGACCCTCGCTTACTCGCACGGTTTCAACATCGTGGAAGAAGGCATGGAAATCCGCAAGGACCTCACCGTTATCATGGTCGCTCCTAAGAGCCCAGGTACGGAAGTCCGCGAAGAGTACAAGCGCGGTTTCGGCGTTCCAACGCTTCTCGCGGTCCACACTGAAAACGACCCGGAAGGCAAGGGTTGGGACATCGCCAAGGCATACGCTTGCGCCACTGGCGGCGACCGCGCTGGCTGTCTCGAGTCTAGCTTCATCGCTGAAGTGAAGTCCGACCTCATGGGCGAGCAGACCATTCTCTGCGGTCTTCTTCAGGCCGGTTCGCTCCTCGCTTACGACAAGATGATCGAAGAGGGCATCGAAGCCGGTTGGGCGTCCAAGTTCGTGCAGCATTCTTTCGACACGATTTGCGAAGCGCTCAAGCACGGTGGCATCACTAACATGATGGATCGCCTCAGCAATCCTGCGAAGCTTAAGGCTTTCGAGCTCTCCGAGCAATTGAAGGACATCATGCGCGACCTCTTCGACAAGCATCAGGAAGACATCATGTCCGGCGCGTTCTCCAGCGGAATGATGGCTGACTGGGACAATGACGACAAGGATCTGCTCGCATGGCGCGAAGCGACCAACACGACCGCTTTCGAAAAGTCCACTGCGGGCGACGTTGAAATCTCCGAGCAAGAGTACTTCGACAAGGGCATCCTCATGGTCGCCTTCGTTCGCGCCGGTGTTGAGCTCGCCTTCGAAGCCATGACCAATGCAGGCATCAAGGCTGAGTCCGCGTACTACGAGTCTCTCCACGAAACGCCACTCATCGCCAACACGATCGGCCGCAAGAAGCTCTACGAGATGAACAAGGTTATCTCCGACACGGCTGAATACGGTTGTTACCTCTTCTCCAACGCGGCGATTCCTCTTCTCGGCGACTTTATGAAGGGCATCAAGACCGACGTGATCGGCAAGGGCCTCGAGTGCTCTTGCACCGCAGTTGACAACCAAGAGCTCGTGGCGGCCAACGCCAAGATCCGCAGCCACGGTGTCGAGAAAATCGGCGCAGTGCTCCGCGGCTACATGGGATCGATGAAGAAGATTGCTGTGGGCGGTTAAGCTCTTTTAGGTGTAGTTGAAATTTTGGGACGCCCCGCTCGCGAGAGTGGGGCGTTTTTTTGTTTGTGTGGGCTACGGTTATTCTGAGCGGGTGGAAGAGCAAATTATGCTTAAAGGGGTTGGATCGATTACCGATATCCATTGATGGATTTACTAGTCCACGGAATTCTACTTTTCAACCCATGAAAGCGACTCAAACCCTGAAGGCCTTAGCCGCATTTTTCGCGTCCTTTGCGCTATTCGTTGCATTGTCTGGATGCAACGAAACCAACGATAATCAGGCAACGGATACGGATACGGAAACGGATTCGAAAGCGCAGCCCCAAAAAGTTAGCATAGGGGATACGCTGGAGGAAGTTCGAGCGAAAGCGGGACGAGAGCCTTCAGGTGAACTTGAGAGGAATGGGGTGCTGCACCTCGTGTTCGACGGATCGACGATCAAGCTGCAAAATGGCTACGTTGTCTATGTGGACCCAAACTTTGTGGAAGGGGAGGCGGTCGTGCAACCTCGTCCGTCTGCAAGCATTACTCGAAGTGCGCCGAAGGTTCCCCGGCAGCAGGTTATCTCTCAAGTGACCAATGTGTATCAACGATCGGAATCGAAAGCTTCAGTAAGCTCAAGCGAGCGACCGCGAAACGCGTACCGCAATAGCTATACAGTTCCGGGGAAAATAACCATTGTGTGTGGCAATGGTGACAAGAATTTCGCTGATCGAGTAAAGTTTCTGGCCAATGGCTATCTCGATGTCGAGTTTCTCTACCGTGGAAGTGGTAGGACTGCCACTGTCTACGACAAGCAGGGCTATGTTGTTATGCCTAGAACAAACGACCTAGATCGGATTCGGGAGGGGATTCGTTCCGCTTCGGATTGATTTCGTATCCGAAGCGACGCTCGTTTCGGTTGGTATCTGAAATCTGGGTTCGGCATAAGTTAAAGGGAGGGGCCGAAAAGCCTTCTCTAGGTCCTCGCTCCAGCTTTATGCTGCCTTGAAGCAGTAGAAGTTGTTTGTTTGATTTATCCGTATTGTGAAATAGCAAAGATCGCTGTAGACGGTTAAGCTTCGACAAGTGTAGTTAAATTAAAAATACGCACCGTTCGGAAGAACGGGGCGTTTTTTGTGAGGGTAGCGCTTGTTAGATTATTTGGATACGGGGACGATGACGCGTCCACGAATCTTGCCAGCGAGCATGTCGTTGGCGGATGCGATGAGGTTGTCGAAGGAAACTTCATTGATCATGCTCTCGAGCTTTTGCAGGTCTAGTTCGCGAGCGAGCTGTCGCCAGGCGAGTACGCGTTTGACTCGATCGCACATGACGCTGTCGACACCGGCAAGCGTCACGCCCCTGAGAATGAAGGGGGCCACGGTGGCAGGGAGGTCCATTCCGCCTGCGAGACCGCAGGCTGCGACGGTGCCGCCGTATCGGATACCTGCTAAAACGTTTGCCAGTACGGTGCCGCCGACCACGTCGATGGCTCCGGCCCATGTTTCCTTGGCCAAGGGGCGTCCTGGTGCGTTGAGCGTTTCCCGATCTACGATTTGGTTGGCTCCCAGTTTCTTGAGATACGCTGCTTCCTCGGTGCGTCCCGTTACGGCGGCAACTGAGTAACCACGCCCTGCGAGTAGCGAGGTCGCTACGCTGCCGACTCCGCCGGAGGCTCCGGTGACGAGGATGTCGCCGCTGTCGGGAGTAATGTCGTGCGCTTCGAGCGCCATGATGCAGAGCATTGCGGTAAAGCCAGCGGTGCCGATCGACATCGCCTGACGTAGGCTCAGTTCCTCGGGGAGGCCGACTAGCCATTCGCCGTTGACGCGGGCTTTTTGAGCCATGCCGCCCCAGTGCTTTTCGCCCATGCCCCAGCCGGTCATGATGACGCGATCTCCAGGCTTGAAGGAGCCGTTGTTGCTCTCCGCTACCGTACCGGAAAAGTCGATACCAGGTACCATGGGAAACTTCCGAATGATGGGCGACTTGCCCGTCAAGGCGAGGGCGTCCTTGTAGTTGAGTGTGGTCCAGGCCACATCTACGAGTACGTCTCCTTCGGGCAGGTCTGCTTCGTTGAGTGAAGTTTGGCGAACGGTTTGCGTATCGTTCGTCTTTTCGATGAGAATTCCTTGGAACATGATCTTATTTTTCTACTTTTGGTTGATTGAGAGTGTTGAAAAAGACTTTGGCAAAAAGGGTGAGAGGCGCGTCGCTTCGCTCGAGCTTCGCTCGTAGGACCGCGCCTTCCCAGCCGATCCAAAAGAATGCGGCGAGTTCGTGCGGGTCTTGTTTCGAGTCGATCTCACCCGCGGCTTGGACGCTGGCGAGGCAGCGGGCAGTGCGGGACTGCCAATCCTCGAAGATGCTCTGAAGGCGTTCGCGAAAGCGTTCGGGCAGGACTCCCATCTCTTGGCCTAGGTTGCCTACCAAGCAGCCTCGTTTGAAGCCATGTTTGGCCATGCCTTTCGCCGCCTCGTCTACGAAGGTCTGTAGGCGTTGCAGGGGAGGAATGGAATCGTCCTGAAAGCAGCGATCGAGCTTCGAGGAAAAGTAGCTCTGGTAGGCTTCGATCAATTGGTCGCCGAAATCCTCCTTGTTCTTGAAGTAGTGGTAGAAGCAGCCCTTGGGAACGCCCGCCTCGGCGATGATTTCGTTGACCCCTGCGGAGGCGTATCCGCGTTCGGTGAGGAAAGCCAAGCCGGCCCGGACAAGCTTCTGGCGCGCTTCCGCGTCGGTAGGGGCCTTGGGTGGCCGGCCGCGTCTCGGTTTGCTTTTCGCAGAGGTGCTCATGAATAATAGACCAACAGGTCTAGTAAATGTGTTCACCTGTCAAGGCCTGTGGTTTGGCGGAGGGTTGCGTACGGGCATGTATGAGGGGAGAGACTTGCGGCGCTAAGTGGGGCTTATAGTTTTTCTCTTATGCTGGATGTGTGGCTTGTGTTTCGTTGGGTTGGGCGAGCCTTTTCCAACAGAAACGCCTAACCACGTATTGCCATGGACGCGTTCGTCCTCTCACGTCTCCAGTTTGCCGCAAACATCACGTTTCACATCCTTTTTCCGTCGATCACGATCGGGCTGGGGTGGCTGCTGCTTTACTTCAAATTCCGTTTCCAGCGAAGCGGCGACGAGAAGTGGATGGAGCTTTATTTCCTGTTCACGAAGATCTTTGCCCTGACTTTTAGTCTAGGCGTGGTGAGCGGGGTTACGATGTCCTTCCAGTTTGGTACGAACTGGCCTGGCTATATGAATACGGTGGGCAACATCGCGGGGCCCTTGCTGGCCTACGAGGTGCTGACGGCGTTTTTCCTGGAAGCGAGCATGTTGGGCGTGATGCTCTTTGGGTATCGACGCGTAAAGCCTTGGGTGCATACTATCGCCACCTTCTTGGTGGCGGCAGGCACGACCTTATCCGCTTTTTGGATACTGGCTCTGAATAGTTGGATGCATACGCCTACCGGGTTTGAGATGATCGATGGAGTCGCCCATGCAACCAGCTGGAAGGAAGTGATTTTCAACCCGTCGATGCCGTATCGCTTCACCCACGCGTTGATGGCGTCGGGTTTGACGGTCGCGTTTCTGGGAGCGGGCTTGATGGCCTACCGGCAACTGCGTGGAAACTTGGGACCGGCGTCGCGAGCTGGCTTGCGCTCATGCCTGTATTTGGCCGCCATCCTAGCTCCCTTGCAATTGGTGATCGGGGATCTCCATGGAACGAATACCCGAGATCATCAGCCGCAGAAGCTGGCGGCGATGGAGGCTCTCTGGGAGAGCGGCGAGGGTGTGCCGTTGACGCTGTTTGCCTTGCCTGACGAGGAGGCTCGCGAGAATCGTTTCGAGGTCGGGGTACCGAAGTTGGGGAGTTTGATCATCGCCCGCGATCCGAATGGATACGTGCAAGGCCTGAATGAATTCGAGGACGCGCATCCGCCGGTGGCTCCCGTTTTTTGGTCCTTCCGCATCATGGTGGGAGTGGGCACGCTGATGATCCTGATAGGGCTTGGCGGAGCTTTTCTGCTTTGGCGAAGGCGGGAGTTGCCGCGTTGCTACTTGCAGCTTCTGTATGGGATGACCTTTTCGGGCTGGGTGGCTACGGTTTCCGGTTGGTACGTGACTGAAATAGGTCGCCAGCCTTGGTTGGTGCAAGGGCTGCTGAAAGCGGAGGATGCGGTCGCGGACGTGGCTCCGGCAAATGTGGGCATGACTTTGACCGCCTATTTGCTGACCTATGCCTTTCTTTTGGCGGCCTATGTGGTCGCCCTGTTTTATCTGACCCGTCATGCGACGCAGACGGCCGACGTGAATCGTAAACCGAATCCAGTGTGAATTTTTTGCCCACGAAGCGCACGAATAGGCACGAAGGTTTTAAAGGGACTTTGTAATGAACGACTTGATACAAGATGGGGCATGGCTGCCCTTCGTTTTCGCTTTCCTCATCGGTTTCTCGATGTTGCTGTACGCGGTGCTGGATGGCTACGACCTCGGGGTTGGATTGCTTTCGCGCTTCGTGGAGCGTTCCGACCGGGATCGCATGGTAGGATCGATCGGTCCGTTTTGGGACGCTAATGAAACCTGGCTGGTGCTCGGCGTTGGTTTGCTGTTGGTCGCGTTTCCGGCAGCTCACGGACTGGTTTTAGGCGAGCTCTATCTACCGGTCGCCTTGATGCTGGTTGGCTTGATCTTTCGCGGAGTGTCGTTCGATTTCCGTAAGAAGGTGGTGCCGGAAAAGCAGGAACGCTGGGATGTGACGTTTTTTCTTGGCTCGTTGGTGATGGCTTTGAGTCAGGGCTACATGGTGGGCCGTTTCGTGGTCGGCTTTCAATCGGGCTGGGTGAGCGAGCTCTTCTCGATCTGCTTTGGCTTTCTGGTGGTTGCGGGTTTTGCTCTGATGGGGGCGACTTGGTTGATCCTGAAGACGGAAGGCGAGCTGCAGCGTTTCGCGGTACGATGGTCGC
Organism: Opitutaceae bacterium; assembly: GCA_050297195.1. GTDB lineage: Bacteria > Verrucomicrobiota > Verrucomicrobiia > Opitutales > Opitutaceae > Pelagicoccus. Next base: position 9,619 of record JBNKSG010000123.1, read on the forward strand.
GCCGGGCGATTTGGGCGATGGTAGCGGGTGCGGTGTTGAGCAGCGCGATCGCCCCGTTTGTGAATACGCGGATTTATGATCGGATGTTCTCTTTTCCAGAGGCGACCTTGCTCATCGCGATGCCGCTGGTGTCGATGTTGCTAACCGTGGTGATGCACTTCTTGCTGGGGGCCTTGCCGATGGCTGGCGACCGCCTTGCGGCGATGCCGTTCGCTCTTTCCGTTTCGATCTTCGTGCTCGGTTTCGTGGGCTTGGTGTATAGTTTTTATCCCTACATCGTGCCGGGCCAATTGCTCATCGTGGAAGCTGCGGCGGCTCCGGAATCGCTTAACGTGATTCTGATCGGCACCTCGATCGTGTTTCCCTTTTTGATCGGCTACACGATTTTCGCCTATCGCGTGTTTCGGGGGAAAGCCATGGATTTGAGCTACGATTGAGGTGTCGCGGGCTTCCGCGTATCTGCGCTTCCGATCGTCAGGTTCGCGTTTGGCTTTTACGGTTCTGATCGGCTAACTCGATTGAGCTCTTCATGCATCTGCTGGATGAGTTTGCCGGTTTCGTTGCCTTCCTCTGTTCCGTCCGGCTTGTAGTGGGGGGGGCGTCGAAATCTGATCGATCAGATCCAGTTTGACTTGAGCTCTTGGTAACGAGTGCGGCCGATAGGGATCGTTTTCCCAGTTGAAAGACAAAGCGAATATTTGTGGTTTGGTTCTACGATCAGCTCGTTGCCAAGAGATAGGTTTGCTATGTATGATTTGTGTATGCGGGTGAAATGCTTGGGGAGTACGTGCTCTAATTGGGATAGCGACTTGTCGTGCAATAGAGTTGTTTCGTCTTTGAAGTGGACTTCTGAATACGCGTCAGCCCCTTTGATGAAAATCACCTCGGTCAAGGGTTTCAAAACGATCTTCTGGTGGATACGAAAGGCGAGCTTCTGGGTTGTTGTTGGCGCGGCATCGGAGCGTTGCGCGCTGAGCTTGTCGAGGGCCTGGGCAAGCCGTTGTTTGGTGAACGGTTTGGGAACGAAGTCGAGCACGCCGAATTCGAATGCCCTGATCGCTTGGTCGGCGTTTGCCGATATGATGATGGTATGAAACGAACTGGCCGCTGACTGGGCGAGCAAGTCGAAGCCGTCTTCTCCGTTCAGGTTGAGATCGAGGAAGACTAGGTCAAAGGGTCTGCTTTGGGTGCTTTCCAATGCGCTATCCAGAGATGCGCACCGCTGGATGCTTGAGACTTCGCTCTGCAGGATTTCGCGAGTCAGTCGCTCGATTCGTTGGGCGACCTTTGATTCGTCTTCGACAATGGCGATATGCATGTGGTTTGGAAATTCGAGTTTTGTTGACCAGTCCTACTGAGGCTTGGGGCGTTTCGTGATTTCTATTGTCGTCACCCAGTGGCTTGGTGTTTGGGTTTCGCTCAAGGACCAGGCCTCGGGGTAGCTCTCTTCCAGCCTTGCCCGTACATACTTGAGTCCCATCCCGTTTCCAGCGGCTCTTGTTTTTGCGGAATGGTTTGTGGTTGGGGCATGGAATGTAATGCGTCGCTTTTCGCCATCGTCCGACATATTTAGGTCGAATACGACTTCTTGTCCTTCTTCGTATAGGTTATGCGTTATGCTATTCTCGAAAAGCGTGTGAAGAACGAGGGGAGGTATCTCGCTGTCGAGATCTATGTTCCTTATGTTGAGCCGATAGTCGATATCCTTGCGGAATCGCATGATCTCAAGAAAGGAATGGCAGAGCTCGAGCTCTTTCGAGAGCGGAATCGTTGACTTGCTGGCAACGTCATAGAGAAGGCGATATTCTCGGGCGAGTGAGTCGATGAACTGGATGCTTTTTTCCGGGGTTGCTTCTACGCATTCCATTACGGAGGTCAGCGTGTTCATCAAGAAATGCGGTTGGATGCTTGATTTGAGTAGTTCTAATTCGAGCCTC
>JBNKSG010000124.1:0-11550 GCA_050297195.1 Opitutaceae bacterium
TCGATAATGCGCTGCGTATTATAAAGCGATCCCCCCTCCCGCTCGTTGACTCCTACACAAAGCACCATGCCGAAATCAATCGCGGAGCGAGACAGGCTTTCGGTCATAGGCCCCGGGATGACTACCGCTTCTTCGTAAAGGGAAAGATGTGCCCGCCCCGTGGATACAGGCGGATCGACGAATGAGAAGTAAGGATAGTAGGGCACGAAGGTCTCGGGAAAGACAGCGAGCCGCACGCCTTCCTTCGCCGCGTCGGAGACGGCGTCGCACATGCGGCTGACGGTTGCGGCCCCGCTTTTCAGGTCGGGCGCTATTTGGATGGCGGCGGCTCGGATCATATCTGATAATCGTTTGAAGGTTATACCGTCCAGGAGTCCATGATCACCGCGTTCGCCTTCTTGTGCAGCAGAATGCAGTCGAGCACGTCGAGCGGATTGATCGGGATGATGCCCGGGATAAAGGCCTTTTCCGTCTGACCGTAGAGAGCTTGGGTCGAAAAGCGGCAGGCATAGACTTTGCCGCCCTCCTCCATGAACTTGGCCAGACGCTGGTTAACGAAGAGATGCCCCGGAAACGCTTCATCGCCCAAGGTCGGAAAGCCGCGCTGGAAGCCCATGGTGACACCCGGTCCATAAAGGAGAATGGAGGTCTCGTAGCCCTTGCGAAGGAGACGGGTCGCGGAGAGCGTGTTTACGATGCTGATCGAGCCTTCGAAGGCGACGGTGTGAAAGGTCACCAAGGCCTTTTCGCCTGGATCCGCTTTGACGTCCTCGAAAACTTTCTCTTCGTAATCGACGAGAAAGTCCCCGTCCTTGTGCATCGGTTTATCTACTTTTGGCATGATGTAATGGATTAGTTTTATGTTTCTATTTCAGGATCTCGACCGCCAGCAGGCGTCTCGATTTTGCATGGATTTAGCACCGGTGGCGCCATGAGACCGAATTTGATCAAAGATGAGCGGCGTTCCATGCGCACATCGTTGCGCACGATTCCTGCTGTCATATTTGAGCATGAACTCGACCATCACTATGGCAGACGTCGCCCGCGAAATTGGAGTATCCGCATCCACCGTCTCGCGCGCCCTCCGCAACGATCCCCGCATCAGCGCCGAAAAGCGCGAGTGCATCAAAGAAGCGGCCGAAGCCCTCGGCTACCGGCCCAATCCGCTGGTCAGCGCCCTGATGAGCAGCCGTAAGTCCCATTTTGACAAGGCCGCCGCCAACACGATCGCCCTGGTCACCGACTACGGTGGATCGATCAATTGGCACGCCAAAGACGTTTGCCGTTGGGAGTTCGAAGGCGTTGCGAAACGTGCCGACGAACTCGGTTACAAGATCGAAGAGTTCGCCCTTCCCAAATTCAAAGGCGACGCCAAGAAATTGTCCGACGTGATCTACAACCGCGGCATCCGCGGCGTCATTCTCGGCTTTTCCCGCGACCGGCAGCAAAAGTCACTCATCGAGCTCGATCGTTTCGCGGTGGCAGGCTTGAGCGCCTATTTCCGGATGGCTCAAGCGGACCGAACCAATTTCCACGGACTCTACAATGTACGCCTCGCCCTCGACGAAATGCGGAAGCTCGGCTACCGAAGAACAGGGCTTGTCGTGCCGGAGTTCAACAACCGCATTTCCGGCGGCCAATGGACCGCTGGCACTTTGGACTGGCAGCGTAGCCTACCGGAATCCGACCGCTGCGTCCCCTTCGTGCCAAGCGTCGAAGGCTCCGAAACAGCCTTCCGCAAATGGATGGATCGAGAGCGACCGGACTCGCTGCTGGTCTACAAGCTCCCCGTCTCCACCTGGCTGTCAAAGCTCGGGCTGCGAGCGCCGATCGACATCGGCATCGCCTACCTTTTCCGAACGCAGGAAGAAATGGATACCGCAGCAGGGATCGACGGAAACCTGCAGCAAGTAGGGGCCGCAACAGTAGATCTAGTCGTCGGCAGCCTGAATACAAACCAAGTCGGTCTCCCCTCCACTCCTAAGGAAGTCCTGATAAAAGGAACCTGGCGGCCCGGCAAAACGCTGAAACCTTCGGTCTTGCTTTCCAACGTAGCAGAAAACCGCAAATAGACCGCAAATCCTCGCTAGCTAGAAGTTCGATGCATCCAAATGATGGTTGCGGCCAAGTTCTCGGCTTAGCTCAAGCGTTTTGCCGCCATATCGAATCGTCGCAACGTCCGCGCTATTGGGACCAAATTCAATCTCTGCGTCCACGAGTCGATGGTCCTCCCAGCTGACGGAAACCGTTACGTCTCCGCGTGCCCGAAGTCCGGATACAGACCCATTCGCCCAATCTTGAGGCAGGGCCGGAAGCAGCCGAATCTCGTCGTTGTGGCTATGAAGCAGCATTTCGGCGATCGCTGCGGTTGAGCCGAAATTGCCGTCGATCTGGAAGGGCGGATGCATGTCGAAGAGATTGCCCACAGTGGATTGCTTGAGGATTTCGATCAGGTGATGGTACGCGACTTCCCCTTCCGAAAGCCTGGCGAACATGCCAATGGTCCACGCCCGGCTCCACCCCGTGGCGGCGCCGCCCTCCTCGATACGCTGCTCGATGGCATTCTGCACCGCGTTTCGCAGGTCGAGATCCGTATCCAGATTTATCCGATTTCCAGGATAGGCGCCGAGTACGTGGGAAATATGGCGGTGGCTCGGCTCTTTCTCGCCGAAGGGAAGACGCCACTCCATGAGCCGACCGTCGTCCGCAATCTGAGGACGAAAGACCTTGGGAAGCTTTGCAGCGATGGTCTGCACGAAGGCGTCGTCCGTTTTGCCGAGAGCTTTCGCGGCTTCGAGGTAATCGCTGAAAACCTGAAGCGTCAGGTACTGGTCGAATGAGTTTCCGGTAGACAGGGCGGCGGATTGGGTTTCTCCGTTTTCGTCAGTGTAGAGGAAGGAGTTTTCCGGCGAGCAAGCGGGGCGAGCCATCAGCTGATTCTCTTCGGGCCCCGGTATGAGCCAGGAATCGACGAACTCGGTCGATGCGGTGAGCAGGTCCCAGTGTTTCGCGAGGAAGTCGGTGTCGCGGTTGAAGCGAAACTGTTCGAGGATATGGAGGGTCATCCACTGGCCACCGAAGAAGGAGCCGCCCCAATAGCTGCGCGAGGACATCATGCGAGCGTTTCCCCAGATGTCGGAGGCGTGGCCCATGCACCAGCCTTTCATGCCGAATCGCTCCGCCATCTCGCGGCCTTTTGGCTGATAATAGCGGATGAGGTCGAAGAGCGGCTGGTGGAGCTCGGAAAGGTTGGTGGTTTCCGCCAGCCAGTAGTTCATCTGGATGTTGATGTTCAGGTGAAAATCGGAGCTCCAAGGAGCCCAGTCGTGGGGATTCCAGATCCCCTGAAGATTGGCGGGGAACGTGCCCGGCCGCGAGGAGGCGATCAGCAGATACCGGCCGAACTGGAAATAGGTTTCGATGAAGTCCGGATCGTCCGTACTCCCATCCTGGATACGATGCAGCCGCTGCGGCGTGGTGAGCGCGGAGACCTCGGGCGCAGTTTCGCCAAGGTCGATTGTCACCCGGTCGAAGTAGTTTCGATGGTCGGCCACAGCCGTCTTGCGGAGGGCTTCGGGCTTGATCTCGCTGGCTCGGTCGAGGGCTTCGATGGTTCGCTGTTGCCAGTCGTCAGCGAGCATGGTTCCACTGCGGTGCAGGTCGAAGTTTGTGGCAGCGGCGACGAGGATGGTGTGGCGTTTGCGAGCGGACGACTGCACGCGGTCGTTTTCTGTGGTCGTCTCTTCGAGAAGGCGGATTCGCCCCTGATAGCGAACGCGCTCAGGATGGTCGCCGTTTCCGAGTCCGTCCTTGACGAGATCGCGCCCTTCGACACGTCCATTGTCGATGCTTAGCTGGAGGGCGACGGGGCTCTGGGAAGCGATCTCGATGATCAAGATATCCTGGGGAGCGGAGGCGTAAACCGATTGGACGATTTCGTTTCCATCGGAAAGCCGGTACGTGGTGGAAGCGATTCCGGTGGAGAGGTCAAGCTGGCGTTCGGTGGAGACAAGGGTGGCGTCAGTCTGGTAGTCGAGCTGCAGCCAGCCGAGATAGCCATAGCTATAGGGGGAGGCGCCCGCCAGCAAATGGCTCTCGAAATAGGCGTCCGCTTCCGCAAATTTGCCCGCCGCCTCCAGCTCGCGAATCGTCTCCAAATGCTGGAAGCTGCCCTCTGGCGTTTTCAGGTCCGGGCCACGATGCCAGATCGTCTCTTCGTTGATGAGCAGCTTTTCGCTGGGAAACTGGCTGAACGGCATCGCGCCGAGACGGCCGTTTCCGACCGGATAGGCATCGGTCCACTCGACAGCGGGCTGATCATCGCGTATGACCTGGGCGAAAAGGGCGCAAGGAACTGCGAGCAGGAGGGAGGCAAGAGTGGTAACAAACTTCATGGTCAATGGATTTATGGTCAATGGGTTCAAAAGGGTAGCCGCGTGCGGAGGTACGACAATGGTTACGACATCACGAGTATTCGGGACAAGCCCTTCCTTCACTTGTTTCCAAAGCTCAACCAAGCTCAATGCGCAACCTACTTTATAACCCCCTCCCTCTCCCCATCATGAAAAAGATGATCTCATTAACAAAAACGACAGGAGTCGCCTTGGCTCTTGCTATTAGCGCCAACACAGCCTTCGCGCAGAAGTTCGAAGGACTCGCTCCCACGCCCCCGATGGGCTGGAACAGCTGGAACACCTTCGAAGTTGATATCAACGAAGACCTCTTCAAGGAGATGGTCGACCTGATCGTAGACTCGGGCATGAAAGATGCCGGCTATGAATACGTTGTCGTCGACGACGGATGGGAAGCCATGGAACGCGACGAGGACGGAAACCTCGTTCCCGACCCTGAAAAGTTCCCCAGCGGCATGAAGGCGCTCGCGGACTACGTTCACTCGAAAGGATTGAAGTTCGGCATCCACAACTGCGCCGGAACCAAGACTTGCAACGGACTGCCAGGCGGACGCGGCCATGAATTCCAAGACGCCCGACTCTACGCGAGCTGGGGCGTCGACTACCTGAAGTACGACTGGTGTTCCCATGGCACCGCAGACGCCAAGGAAACGTACTCAACGATGCGCGACGCCTTGCACGCCGCAGGAAGGCCCGTGGTCTATAGCTTGTGCGAATGGGGCAACAACGAGCCTTGGAAGTGGGCAGAAGACGTGGGCCATCTGTGGAGAACCACAGGCGATGTCACCGATTGCTACACCTGCCAAGGCGAATACGATCTTGGCTGGAAGTACATCATGGACCAACAGGTCGGCCTTGAAAAGTACGCCGGCCCGGACCACTGGAACGATCCGGACATGCTGGAAGTCGGAAACCCTGGCCTTAGCCTCTCCGAGTCACGCTCCCACTTCTCGATCTGGTGCATGCTCGCCGCTCCCTTGATGGCAGGCAACGATCTGCGGGAAATGACTCCAGAAGTTCTCGATATCCTAACCAACCGTGAAGCGATCGCCGTCGATCAGGATCCGCTTGGGAAGCAGGGCTACCTTTTCATGGATCATCCGACCAAGAACATCTGGGTGAAGGAACTCTCGGATGGAGACTACGCGGTTTGCTTTTTGAATACAGGCGACAAGCCCTACACCCAGCGCGTCAACTGGGAGCATTACTCCTTCCTCGACCTGGAAACAGGCTATGACATCTACGACATCTGGGCTGACGAAGTCGTCGGAATGACTGACGTAAAATACGAGTGGGAGATCGGCCCGCGCGAAGTTCGGTTCGTACGACTCCGCAAGCACTAGAAAGCCTCGCTCCTAACGCATTTATATAAACGACAAACGCCCTCCTTTCTCCCAAGGAGGGCGTTTTGATAAGAACGGGGCGGGATTTCACAGGGGCAAGCCCCTCCTTTTTCTTCAGCTGCGTTTCCGCAGCCTGACGCACGCGTCACCTCTCCGCCCCTTAGCCACTGCAAGATCAATCCAGTCGAATCGCCTGTAACGATTTAGAAGAAGATGAAGATACTAAGGATTATCGCGTGCCTATTCATGCTGGCCGGGCTGGCAGATGCCCAGGAACAGCCGAAGCCTGCCATAACTCCCTACTGGGGCTTCGGCCATTGGGTTTGGGAAGATCAAATCCATACATCCAATACCGTGAAGTATTTGGTGGATGGATACTCGAAATACGATATTCCGGTCGATACCGTGATTCTCGACAGCCCTTGGTCGTCCGCGTACAACAGCTTTGAATGGGACCCGGCCTTGTATCCTGATTTCGAGGCCCTGCTTCAGCAGCTGCATCAGCAGGACATACGAATGGTTCTGTGGTATACCGGGTTTGTGAACAAAAAGTCGCGCGAGGTGCCTTTGCAGCAGTCGCCCTTGTTCGATCCCGCTTTGAGCAACGGCTACACCGTGAACGACGGAAAGCTATCTTGGTGGCACAAAGGCGAAGGCGCGCACATCGATTTCACGAACCCTGCTGCCGTGGCGTGGTGGCATCGGCAGGTGGACCATGTTTTGAAGCTGGGGATTGACGGCTGGAAGGTCGATATCAGCTCGGCCTGGCTCGGCGACGATATATCTACATCAATCGGCCCTCTTTCCAACGAGGCATTCCGGCCGTACTACTACAAAGACGCCTTCGAATACGCCCGGTCGCTCAATCCGGATTTTCTATGCTACACCTATGGCCACGTCCAAGCCCTGCAGAAAGAGTTCGACCTAGCCCCTGTTGAATATTCCCAAGGACAGTGGTCCGGGGACTTTACCGGGGGCTTCGCCGGAATCGCCGACCAGCTGACGGCCATTTATAGATCCGCAAACAGCGGATACGGGGCGCCCGCCTGTGAGATAGGAGGATACTGGGGGGATCCATCCGATAAAAAGTCGTTCATCCGCTATGCCCAGATAGCAAGCATGACGCCGCTAATGGTCAATGGAGGCAACCAAGGCGCCATGGGATTTCATTTGCCGTGGAACTATGACGAGGAAACGATCTCCATCTACCGGGACTTCGTGAAGCTTCATCATAAGTTCGCCCCCTACCTGTTCAGCAACTCGGTGGACGCGCATTTGAACGGAGGCTCGATCATCAAGGATTGTTCCATCGATCGAAAAAGCCACCGACTAGGCGAGGATCTTTTCGTTCAGGCAATTACAAGCGACAACGATACCGTCGCCATCCTGTTCCCCGAAAGGGATCGGTGGATCGACTATTGGAAAAGGGAAGACGTGTTTTCTCCGGCCAGCAGCATAACGAAGGATTATCCGATCGACAGATACCCGATATTTGTCAGGGCTGGAGCCATCATCCCAATTGAAAGCTCGGATGACAAGCTCGTGGAAATCATGATCTTTCCGGAGGGCGAATCGCGCTTTGTGTATCGCAAGCCCACAGGGCCTGGAGTGGACTACACGGACATCGTCATCTCCATGGACGAGGAAAAAGGGCTCCTGAAGATCACGTCGAAGGAAGAGGCCGCGTTTAAGCTCAAGGTGGTCAGTTTTCAGAAGCCCACCTCTGTTTCAGGGGCCGATAGGTTTGAATATGATGCGGAAACCTCGGAACTTCTGCTGGAGAAAACGGGACATGCTGTTCAAATACAAATGGAAGGCTTGCTTGGATATAGCAGCAAGTAGCCCCCTTGGTGTCAGCGCTCCAGTGCACAGACTTCTTGCGTGCTCAACGCCAGCGAGCATCTGCCCCCCTTTCGCATCCGCTTCGACGAAAAGGGCTACGATCCGGTCGACGCAACCAGCGCGCTGCCACTTCGTGGACTCGGAGGGCGTTCTTCATTTCGGAAACGCTAGCTCAATTGGCCCCAGGAAACACTGGCAATACGAAGCTGCACCATGACAAAACCAAGGCATTGGCCTGCCGAAAGTGTCCCCTGGGCGAGTTGACAATCGGTCGAAGTCGAGTTGATTTCCTAACCAACCTGTTTAGTATTCTTTCTGCGGTCTGTTTTCCGAGACCACCCCTTATCCCAGCAGCCCCCTCGCCATGAGCCTTCCGCGCATCGAAAGAAGCGGTCCAATCCCCAAGCGCAAACTTACCCGTCGAGTCTTAGTGGCTGTTGGAGCATCATTGACGTACTTCCTTTTCCCCCAATCGGGATGGACTCTCGATCCGGCAAGGGAAATTCATCAGTACAACTGCCAGACGTGGACCCGCCAAAACGGCTTGCCCGCAAACGGCATCAACGCAGTCACCCAGACCAGTGACGGTTACGTATGGCTGGGGGCCCAAAGCGGGCTCGTACGATTTGACGGAGTTCGATTCACGTCGATCGACCTGCCAGAAGAGAAGCGATTCCCAAGCCAGCTGGTATCCAGCCTAGCGAGCTCCCGCTCGGGCGGTCTTTGGTTCGGACTCACTGATGGTGGCTTCGGCTTCCGCAATGCCCAAGGCGAGTTCTTCCGACCAGACAACACCGCCTGGCCGAACCCGCACCTCGACGTCTCCTCAGTCTGGGAGTTGAGCGACAAATCGCTATGGGCAGGCTCGTCGAATGGACTAATACAGCATACAAGCGGGAATCCCGGCACCGACATCTTCGACAACCAATTGAACAATGTCAGATGGATTCGTGAAGACGCACAAAAACGCGTTTGGCTCATGACGGTCAACCAGGGGTTGTACTACTGGCAGGACGGAGAGCTCAACGAGTTTCCAGACGATTCGTTGAGGGAGCACCTGTTCAGCGCCGCTGTAGCTGACCTTCAAGGACAGATCTGGGTCGGAGGGACACAAGGACTGCGTTGCTACGATGCCAATTTCCAACGGAAGGAGATCCCCCCCTTCCCGCACGACCTACGTATCCTATTTGTGGATCGGCACGGTGTGCTTTGGATAGGAACTACGACCCAGGGATTAGCATGCTACAAGAACGGCGTATTCAGTTTCCTCAAACAGGACGGCGGACTTGCGAACAATTTCGTGACCAGCATTTTCGAGGATCGCGAGGGCAGCCTATGGGTCGGTACACGAGAGGGGCTGAGCCAGCTCTCCGATGTCAAATTCCCCATCTACTCCGAGGCCCAAGGAGTACTCGGCGGATTTTGTCTCGGCGTCAGCACCGCTGTCGACGGAGCGCTGTGGATCAGCACCAGTCGAGGGCTCTCCTATTTCGACGGCCGCGAGGCAAAGAACTTCACCGAAGCGACAGGAGGGCTTTCTCACAACTACACCAAACGCACACTCGAAGCGACTAACGGCGACGTTTATCTGATCAATGGCAGGCAGGGCATCGACATTCTATCTGGGGGGACCGTAGTAGCGAAGCTACAAAGCGATAGCTGGCCGACCGCCTTTGCGGAGGACAGCCAGGGCGTCATCGTGTCAGTGGGCGGCTCTCTGCGTAGAGTCAGTCGCGATGGATTCGCTCCCTATGAGATCGTAGGCCAACCGCCCCTGCAAGTCGCTTGGATACGCGATCTGCTTACCAGCCAGGACGGAGCCCTCTGGGTCGCGTCCGTCGAGGGAATCATACGAATAAAAGACGGAACTGTCCGAACATGGACCACTGAAGACGGCTTGGTAAACCACGACGCGTATTCATTATGTGAAGATAGCGAGGGCGTCATATGGGCGGGGCTAAGGACTGGTATCGGGCGCATCAAAGACGACCAGGTCCGTATCATAAGCCGGAGCAACGGCTTGTTGGACGATACTGTTTACGCGATTGTACCGGACGATCTCGGCGATTTCTGGATCAATTCCAGCCAAGGGATTTTTCGGGTGAGCCGGAAGCAGTTGAACGATTTCGCCGACGGCAAGCTTGATCGTGTGAAGTCGGACGCTTTCAATGCGCAAAACATGGTCAAGACCATCGACACCGCCGAGGTGGAGTTCATGGGCTGCAAGACTGCCGACGGGAAAATCTGGTTTCCAACTCCGCTGGGAGCCGTGGCAATCGACCCCGCCAACATTCCGGTCAACCAGATCGCGCCGCCCGTTCATATCGAGCGCATACGCGCCAACTCACGGGAGCTCGCTGTCCACGGAGGCCAAAAAGTGCCGCCAGGCCCCGGCGAGTTGGAGTTCCATTTCACCGCCCCCAGCTTCGTCGCTCCGCAAAAAGTGCGGTTCCGCTACCAGTTGGTGGGCTACGACCCGGATTGGGTGGAGACAGAAAACCGACGCCAAGCGTTCTACACCAACCTCAAGCCTGGCCGCTATACCTTTCGTGTCACAGCCGCGAATGCCGATGGTGTCTGGAACACCGATAGGGCCGCTTTCGAGATCGTGTTGCGGCCGTATTTCTATCAGGCGACCTGGTTCTATATCCTGTGCGGTTGCTTAGGACTGAGCGGGCTTGCGGGGGCCTACCTCTGGCGCGTCAGCGTGCTGCATCGCCGCGAGCACGAACTTCAAAAGAACCGGATTGTTCTGGAAAATGAAGTCCGGAATAGGACTGCCGAACTCGAACAAGCGAACCGCGAGTTGGAAGCCTTCAGCTACTCTGTCTCGCACGACCTGCGAGCGCCGCTGCGACATGTCGATGGCTACGTGGACCTGTTGGTTTCGCGTTGCCAAGATGGACTAAGCGAAAAATGTAAGCACTATTTGGATACGATAGTCATTTCCGTAAACAGGATGGGCACCCTGATCGACGACCTTCTGCATTTTTCCCGCACAGGGCGGATCGAATTAAAACTCAGAAACCTTGATATGAACAAGGCATTGCAGCTGGCTCTCGACGAGCTCAAGGAGAGCTGCGAAGGACGCTCCATCGAGTGGGTCATAGAAACGCTCACTCCCGTAGAAGGTGATTTATCTCTAATCCGCCAAGTTTGGGTAAATCTTCTGGGCAATGCCATAAAGTACACCCGAAACAATGAGCATGCCCGTATAGAAGTAAGCTCCCAAGAGAATGATAAGGAAATCGTATTCACAGTCGCTGACAACGGAGCGGGCTTCGACATGGCGTTTGCGGATCGGCTATTCGGAGTGTTTCAGCGCATGCACTCCGAAGAGGAATTCGAAGGGACCGGCATTGGGTTGGCCTTGGTACAGCGCATCGTCGCCCGCCACGGCGGCCGTGTTTGGGCGGAAGCGGAAGTCGGTAGTGGAGCGACCTTCCATTTCACGCTACCTCGGGCCCAATAATCTGGGCAACAGCTAGCCCTAGCAGGGGGGGCTTCAAATCAGCGCTTTGCAGGTTCGCGACCTCGCGTTTGCGCCCTACCCCTCCTGCGGTTTCGGCATCGGAGCGAAAAGAGCCACCGCTTGGCCGCGGGAATGGACGTGAAGCTTTTCGTAGATTCGCCTAACATGCGTGTTCACCGTTTGGTAGCTTATGCCCAATTCTCTCGCAATTTCCTTGTAGAGGAATCCTTGAGCAAGAAGTTCGAGCACTTCGGTCTCACGCTTCGAAAGATCATCGGATGGTTTCCGAACAGGTGTCGGCCGACTGAGAGAATCTACCACCTTCCGGGCTATGCTACTGGTCATCGGGGAACCGCCGGCGTACACCTCGCCCAGAGCCGACAGCAGCTCCTTCCGTTTGGTAGACTTCAGCAAGTATCCGGTCGCCCCAGAGGCCAGAGCATCAAACACGTACTCGGAATCCTCGTAAGCCGTTAGCATG
>JBNKSG010000125.1:0-11544 GCA_050297195.1 Opitutaceae bacterium
TGGGAAGCAGCGACATCGCGCTCCTTCTCGACGAGATCGGCAGGCACTTCTTCACGGCTCACGCATACTGGGCTGAGAGCAGCGATGTGAAGGGAGATGTCCTTAACGAAAGCCTTGAAATCGTCGTTCTTCGCAACGAAATCCGTTTCGCAGTTAACTTCGATGAGAACACCGACCTTGCCACCGAGGTGGATGTAGGAATCGATGAGACCTTCAGACGTCGCGCGGCCAGCCTTCTTGTCAGCGGAAGCGATCCCCTTCTTGCGGAGGATAGTCGCTGCTGCGTCGAGGTCGCCATTGGCCTCGGTCAATGCCTTCTTGCAGTCCATGAGACCTGCGCCGGTCTGGGCACGGAGTTCGCCTACTAGTTTCGCGGATATTTGTACGCTCATTTGCTTTATGGAAATGTGTTGAGTGGAAAGTGATTGAGTAGAAACGAAAAAGGCGTTGCCGAAACAACGCCTCTTGGTGAGTCGTTCTTAGCCTTCGGACTTTTCTTCGTCGGCAGCTGGAGCTGCCTCTTCTTCTGCCTTGGGAGCAGCGACCGGAGCCTCTTCGCGAACGGGAGCCTTGACAGGAGCTTCAGCTTGCACTGGAGCAGCAACAGGTTCCTCAGCAGCTTGAACAGGCGCAGCTACAGGCTCTTCAGCAGCAGCTACGGATTCGGCAGCAGCGGCATTCGCGTCGCCACCCTTGCCTTGGTTCATGCGGCTCGCACGCTTCGCGCGGCCAGACTCGACGGCTTCGGCGATCGCTTCGAGGATGATGCGGATCGACTTAACGGCGTCGTCATTGCCTGGGATTGCGTAGTCGACAGTCGATGGGTCGGAATTCGTGTCTACGATCGCAGCGACAGGAACCTTGACGCGACGCGCTTCAGCGACGGCGATATCTTCGTAGTTTACGTCGACTACGAACATCGCAGCTGGAAGCTTGTCCATCTTCACGATACCTTCGAAGTTGCGATGCATACGGGACATCTCGCGGCGGATTGCGGAACCTTCCTTCTTGGGAAGCTTTGCGAGGGAGCCGTCCGCTTCCATAGCCATGTACTTCTTGTACTTGGTGATAGAAGTGGTGATGGTCTGCCAGTTGGTGAGCGTGCCACCCATCCAGCGGTTCACGCAGAAAGGCATGCCAGTGTTGGCGGCGGTTTCGCGGATGATTTCCTGAGCCTGACGCTTGGTACCGACGAGAAGAACTTCTCCGCCCTTTGAGACAACGTCTTCAACGAAGTCGTAAGCCTTCTTGAGACCTTCGTAGGTCTTGGCGAGGTCGATAACGGAGATACCTTGGCGGTGGTCGAAAACGAAGCCCTTGGACTTCGGGTTCCAACGCTTAACTTGGTGGCCGAAGTGTACTCCAGCGTCGAGAAGATCAGTTAGTTCAATATTCATATTTCTTAAAACACCCCTGATTAGCGGGGGCGCAGGCCACTCGAAAGCTGCCTTACGTTATGGTTTTGGTTATTGGTTTTCAGGTTCCCGGAATGGGAAAAGCGAGAAAGGTAGCCCTCCCCCCCTCCTTGGCAAGGAGTTATTTGAGAGATTTCCGCAGAAAGATTTGAAAAGGCATTGACAGAAGGAAAATGTTATCCCTTTCTCCGCATCTTCCGACACACCAGAGCGGAAGTTTACAGTTCAAATACTGCAGTTGCAGGGTGGAGCAGTCTGGTAGCTCGTCAGGCTCATAACCTGAAGGTCGTTGGTTCAAATCCAACCCCTGCACCCATGAAGGCCCAAGGATTAACCCCTTGGGCCTTCTCCTTTTGATACGATGAACTACCAAGTTTACGTCATCCAGAACGACGATGGCAAATTCTACATCGGCATGTCCGAAGACGTGGAAACCCGGCTTCGCCAACACAACAGAGGCGAATCAAGATGGACCAGCGGCAAAGGCCCATGGGCTTTGAGATGGACCAGCGAAGCGATGTCCATCACGGGGGCCCGCAAACTTGAAAACTGGCTGAAACGCCAGAAAGGGGGAAACGGCTTCTATCAACGCACCGGACTTCGACGCCCAGGCTCATAATCCCGCTAAGCGGGATCGTTGGTTCTTCACGAGCGGAGCGAGAAGCCTGACAATCCAACCCCTGCACCCATGAAGGCCCAAGGTTTAACCCCTTGGGCCTTCTCCTTTTAATACGATGAACTACCAAGCTTACGTCATCCCAAGGCATTGCGTGTCGCAAAGATATCCAGGTCCGAGCTTGTCAAAGGCTCGTGCGGAGCAATCTCGTTCGCGGCTCGGTCATAACTGCACCAATTCATTTCAAATGCGCACATTCCAAGCGCCAGGCACTCTTAAATCCAAAGCCCGCGAGAAGATCCTCAACAAAAAGTAGTTTTCAAAGGCAGCAATCCACTGTCCCCGTAGGGCCCAGAGTTTAACGCCGTCCCGCACAAGCCAGAGGCCCCACCAACAAATAAGCGGCCCCCGTTTCACCAGACTCCGCTTACCGACCGAGAACTCCCAGTCCCAAGAACAAAGCCCCGTTGGTAGCATAAGAGCCAAAGCCCGACGCCATGAAGACGACTCTCAACAACTGCAGGGCATTCAGATCGAATCACACCTTGCCTCTCCCCCTCAAACCTAATTCACCTATCCTACATCTTACTTCGTAACCATTGCTTCGCCATCTCCAGCAAGCCTTTGTCGTGGCCTCGCAACACCTCCCATCGGCACCTCACCCCCTACCTAAAGCCACCCACCCCAACTTAACCTCACAACTCTTTGTGCCTTTTTGTGCCTCTTCGTGGCTAAGTTTGTGATTCCAAAACAACTCTCACTCCGCCCACTTTAGCTTTGCCCTCCCCTCCGTAATTTCCGAAACAAAGCCCATCCCTTTTACCGACGTGTCCTCCCTCCTGCCCGACGCCCAAGCCCGCACCCAAATCGACCAGCAGCTCGCCGCTGCTGACAGGGCCGTGCAGGACGTCAAGGAGATCAACCTCCAAGCCCAGCTCGGAGTCACCGAGTTCGACAAGACCGACTCCCGCCCCCTCGAGTGAAAGCCCACCACCGCCACAAACCTCCTATCCGCCCTCTTCTCCGAACTGACGAGTTGCACTTCGACGTTGACTAGCTGCTAACACGGAACGCCACCACAATGAAAGAAAACTGGCCCCCAAAGTTCACGCTCGATCAAGCGAATATCCTCAACCTATTGACTGGTGATCGCTTCTATTCAAACCCAAGTGCTGCCCTTCGCGAGGTGATCCTAAATGCAATAGACGCAGTCCATCGACGTCAGAAAGAGAACACTAAAACAACAGCTGCTATCGAAGTCGTTTTCAACAGTGAAAAGCTTACTTTGACGGTCACCGACAACGGGGTCGGCATGGACGAAGATGATATATCGAGTCTTTTCGCCAAGGTCGGTGCTTCAGCCGCTGAAAAAGAAAGCAAAAAAAACTCTGTCGGGGAGTTTGGGATTGGCGTCATCAGCTACTTCATGGCTGGAGAGAAGTTCGACCTCCACACTTGCAAGGAAAACAAACCACCAATTAGTCTGCAGTTTAGCAGAGACATGCTAGCAGGTGGGCAGTCAGAGCTGTTGAACCCAGCCCAACCCCAAACAGGCACAACCATCACAATACATGTTCGTGACACGGCTACTTTCAATCTCTTGCTTGAAAACTTCCCGTACTGGTGTCGTGACGTAGACGGGCTAAAAGCCCAGCTATACCCAGCAAACACAGAAGTCAGACAAGGCGGCGTTATACGTGCAGAATCCGGCATAAACGTAGACCACCCCGACTGGGTAGAACGCGTTCACCTCGGTCCTGTCTCCTCTTTTAAAGGATGGGAGAGCATGACCGGAATCTCCAACATCTCTGTTCTCTACCGAGGCGTTTTTGTACAAAATTTCGAGATGAGAGACACGTGGGGCATTGAGGGATCAATAGATGTTGATCCAAAGCACTTCAAACCCAGGCTCAACCGAGAAGGATTTATTGAGGGCCAATTTCAATCAGAGGTTGAGCAGTTCTTGCGGGAAGTTCATCCTCCGATTCTTCAAGTCATGGCAGAGAAACTATCGGCTGCAATGAGCAGTGGATCCCTCGACAAGTGGGATGAGAAGCGCTGGGCCGGGCTTTGGCTCTCACTCCCACGCACGCCAAACTACGCAAACGCAATAGCTGTTTGGGACTCTGTTTTTAGAAAACTTCCCGCATTCGAGCTAGCCAAGGGGCAAAAGTGGCAAGGCATTTCAATCGAAGAGCTTAAAGAACTAGGGCCTCAAATATATGTTGCACCCTTGGCAGAAGAGCAAGCAAATGATGTAGTCAAAGCGGCACTACACTATCTTAGATCGACAGGCCAAACAGTAATAAGAGGTATAAAAAGAGAAAAACCATGGCTAAGATTTGCCCCAATCAGCTACGGAACCACTGCTGAACTCATTTCGAGCGTTTTTTCGGACGAGCTGGCACCGTTCAACCATGTTTCTAAAGTAGCTGAAGAGCTGCTCGGCAACCTAAAGCCAATTGCCGTTTTATATAGTGGACCACCAAACATAGTACTTGTCCGTCTCGGCCGCGAAAGCTCGCCTGCTTTCAAGCTCCAAAAACGTCTAGTCATAAATGTAGATAATCCAAATGGAAGAGCACTTGCTTTAGCAGCCATTAAACAAAACGCTGGAGCGGGCCAACTTATAGCACTAACAGCCCAGCATGCCTATCAACAGCTTTCCGAAGTTGCTTCAGTCGTCCGAGAAAGCCTGGATCACCCAGAGGTTTTAAGCCCCGTGAGAAAACGCTTTATCCAATCTTTATTAGCATGAATATTTTATTATTGGCAGGAGCTGGAACCTCAATCGAACTTGGCGTCCCTGGCATGCAAGGGATGGCAGAGCAGTTTCTTGAACATGCGGCCCAATGGAACGTTGAACCTGATTTAGCAGAAAAGCTTCTTAAGAACTCGAACGATGTCGAGATCTTGATCGAATCGCTTGATCGCATATGCTCCGCCCAGGAACCCCTACAACTTATCGGCACCGATAATGACAAGCTCGACAGGGTTACCTCTTTGCGATCTGAAGTTGAGTGGTTTGTTCAACATGCAGCTGAACGGGTCCTACCGTTAGAGGCAACTTTGATGTGGGGATCAGTTTTTCAATCTGCAAAAAATCATTCACTCACAATCGTGACAACCAACTACGATCGTGCTATCGAACTGGCAGCGAACGCTACCCCTGTAGTACTAGACGATGGCTTTACCACTTTCGAACAGCGGGAAACAGCATCTTGGCAAGGTTTCGGACACCGGACTGGAGTAAAGTACATCAAATTACACGGCTCAACGGATTGGTTCGAGGACGAGAATGGACCAATAAAGCTAAGGCACCCCATTCCACTGTTTGGCAAAACCACCTTACATCTATCGAGTGGACAAGAACTTGGCTCAGCACTCGTTTTACCCTCACGAGAGAAGCTATTAACCCATCAACCATATCCGCGACTGACGCAGGCTTTCTTAAACGCAGCTGACGAATGTGATTTGGCAGTCTTTGTCGGATCTTCACTCAGAGATCCGCATTTAAGAGATGCCGCACAGAAGACGTCCCAACGTGTTCCAGTATTTATCGTAACCCCCGATGGATTTGATTATGACATCAAGGGTGCACTTTTAATTAGAGAGCACGCGAGCGTTTTTCTTATGTCAACGCTACCCTACGCACTCGAGTCTGAAGATCCTAGGAGTCACTTGACCAGCGCAGCAATGCGTAGGCATGCCTGCCAATCTGGGATAATAGACCTAATCAAAGAAGTCCTTGATAATACGGCTAACGCAGGGAACCGATGCTCAGCTTTAGAAAAACTAGATGAAGACCAAATAACACTTAATAGAAACCAACTACTGAAGCTATTATCTGACACAAATCTAGCAGTTGTCCGATATACGCTAGGATTAGCTTCGATTTCGCCGTTCCGAGATGAACTGCTAGATGTTGTTCGCTCCGGCATTCACTCGGGCGATGACGCATTAAAAAAAGACCTAGAGCTTGTAGAAGAGATGCAGAGCAAATCGTGATGGCCTATAGATCGAAAAACAGATGGAAGACAACTAAAAGGGGTCGAAAGACAACTAAAAGGGGTCGAACCGTAATGATTTAAGTTTTAAGAATGCCCACCAACTGGACAGAATCCGAAGACCGCATGACGGTTAAAACTTACTTCGATATGCTCGCTTCCGAGTTGAAGGGCGAGTCGTACAACAAGTCGGCCATTCGCAGAACTGTTCTCCCCCACCTCAATGATCGCAGCCACGGTTCGCTTGAGCTGAAGAATCAAAATATCAGCGCCGTCCTCATCCAACTCGGCTACCCTTTTATCGATGGCTACAAACCACGCTCCAATTTCCAAGCCCTGCTAGCTGAAACGGTAGAGGCCTACCTAAAAAGCCGCCCCGACCTCATCCATCTCATGGGCGACTTCGTCGCTCGTACCGAAGAATCCCCTACCATCGACAACATCCTATCTATCTTCGACGACCAGCCCCCAAAACCAGAAAAGCGAAGCTACGGCTCCGTGGCCGAGACCCAGCTCCGCTACAACTTCACCGGCACCAACTTTCTAGAACTCCAAGCCCGCAACCGACACACTGGGCTTTCAGGCGAAAAGCTCGCCCTCGAATACGAGCGACAACGCCTCATTCATTTCAACAAAGACCACCTAGCCCGCCGGATCGAACACATCTCTGTCGAGAAAGGCGACGGTTTCGGCTACGATATCCATTCCTACAATACAGACGGTACCGACCTCTTCATCGAAGTTAAGTCCACCAAGTTAAGAAAAGAGACCCCCTTCTTCATCACCCAAAACGAAGTCCGTTTCTCTACCGAGAACCGCGACAACTATTCCCTCTACCGAGTCTACCACCTCACCAAAAGCCCCAGACTCTTCACCCTCCACGGCGACATCACCACCCACTGTGCCTTATCACCCACAGAGTATAGAGCGCGATTCGCTTAGAGATGCATGATCTATAAATCGATGAAGATGGAGCACGCTGAGGCTCTCGTAAGCAAAGGCCAAATTCGAATCGGAACACTCTACGACTTTCGCAAGGAGGAGATCTACGGTAACGAAGTTGGCGACAAGTCGGAGGGCTCAGCGCGGGTAAACGGATTCCAAGCCCAGCTTCCCAAACGATTCGACCCAATCAAGTTCATGGGTAAACAGCCGCTACTGACAATGTATGCTGGTGGCCATCTCACTCGCGATAAGAGACACAAGGTACACTCATTCACGACCCATGATGTCTATGTTTTCTGTGCCGCTTGGGAGCTAAATACAAATATGGATCCAGCGTTCGGAAGATCGGTGGTCGTAATTCGCAACGTCCAATCTTTTGTCTCAGCTATCGCAAGAGCCCTCCCAGCCTCAATTCTCAAATGGGATATCGGTCGATGTATCTACAGCGACAAAGAAAACGTCGCAAAGCTGAAGAACCTACCTTCATTGCCATTCTGGAAACCTGAGAGATACGCTTATCAAGACGAATGGAGAGCGTGGTTTATGTCTTCAGAGGACCACATCAAACCCGAAATTATCGAATCCTTCGAAATCGCAAAACACTGTTCTTTGCTCTAGTTTTCCGAACCACAGCCGTCGTAAAACCAAAACTCTATTTGTGTCGCCAAAATTAATACTCTTCATCCTCGGTTATGCACTAATCTTTCTGCTAGCTTTCGTAGGCCTAGAGAACGTTCGCAAACGCCTGCGTAGCAAAAAAGGGCCAGACCGTAACGGGCTGTTGCCCAAATCGAAAAAGCTCTCTCATCCGAGTACTAGGGTCAGACCGTAATCCGAGTACTAGGGTCAGACCGTAATGTTATAACTCTACTTCGATGTCAGCAAAATAAGATGACATGGGAGCAGTTGTCAGTCGTGAGCGATCACGCTAACGTTTCCCGCGTATGAAAGAAACAAATACCACTCCCACGTCGAAGAAGCAGGATAAGGCTGCGGCCGAGGTTCTCAACCGTCTTCGCTAAAGCTACGCCGCGTCAAGGGATCGGTTCCGAACGATAGCGACAAGACCGGACGCGAAGCGGGCCGGAACATCGACGTCCATAAGAAACAGTACGTCTTCGTTTGCCAGTACGACGGCCAATCGCCGAAGGCTCCGCAGAAGCTCGATCCCGACGAGTTCCTCGGTTGGACCGCCAAGCAGGCCAAGCGCGTCGGCGAGATCCACACCTGTTACGAGGCCGGACGCTTCGGCTTCGTCCTGAATCGCAAACTCAAGTCCATCGGCGACTGGTATCCATGGAAAACCGTCACCCTACCCCATATCAAAATGGAACCCGGCAAGAACAAGCAGCTCAAAGTCATCTTCGCCAAAGGCGGTTTCAAGCTCAACTGGCTAAACATCAAGTAAGCTCAAAAAGCACCAAAGCGATCGCCTTCTCAGTTCTGGATGCGCAAGCGGAAGAATTGCGCAGCTTGCCCAGGATGGGGTGTCCTTCGAAACTCGAGTTCACCGCCAGTGCCCGTTTTAGGATCGTCAGCCGTTTGCCAGCTGCCGGGACTAAGATCCGGGGAGACCTCGAGTTGATACCTCACCTCGGCTTCCGAAACGAAGCGCAGGCTTAACTCACCCTCTTTTGTAGCGACCGCGCGTATCGCAGGGATCTCGGGGCGGACGCGTGTCAACCCGGCGGCATCTGCCATTTGGAGGTAGTTCCAAAGGCCTGGCTTCCATACGCTGCCGAAGTCGTGGTTGCCGCCCTCCACAGGAAGCCAGGCGTTCGGGATCCCATTAACATCGCAGTAGTCGTGAAGGGCCTTATTGGGGGCGAAGAGGCCGATCCAATCATCCGTACCGCAGGACAGGAGCAATAGTTTCATATCCTGCTTAGCGACCTCCCCTCCGTCGGGAAATAGAACCTCCGGCGACTCCGTATTGGGAGCAGCTGAAAACGCTCCAAGATACGGGAATAGCTCCAGATGGGCGGCACCGGTATTGAGCGTCATTCCGCCGCCCAGCGAAAGTCCCGCCAAACCACGCTGCTCCCTGCCTGTGTTTACCGAATAATTCGCTTCTACGAAAGGAATGATACTGCCGATCAAATCTTCCTCGAAGCGGTTGTATCCATCAAATCCTTCCGGATCCTCGCCTGGCTTAAGGGCGTTCGTGTTCGGCGACACCAAGATCAAGGGATCGAGCTTTCCCTCAGCTATCAAGTTGTCCGCAATGATGTTGGCGACGCCGCCCCACCACGCGAACCAATCCCATTCGCTCCCGCCGATCCCATGCAAAATATAGACCACGCTATATCTCTTTTCCGACGAGTAGCCCGGTGGCAAATAGACAACCAAAGGCCGATCGGTCCCCGTCGCCTCGGAATGATAGCTAACCTGCTCCACCTTTCCCGCCGAGACATCGCTCCTCTCCAAGTCATAGTCGACAGGCGGGAGAACGGGCAGCTCCTCAACAGCAGAGCAGACGGTCGAAGCGCCGAATCCGACGCTAAGCAATCCCCCAACGACGGATTTCCAAAGCATCCAAATCAACTGAATCGTGCGCGACATCGTAGCGATGTAGAATTCAGCCTTCACGCACGGCGTCAAGCTTGGGCTCCGCCGCGCTTGCGAGCCTTTGGACGGGTCGATAGGAGGATAGGGCCAGACCGTAACGGGCTGTTGCCCCCCAATAGGGTTGAGCCGCGCAGGAAGGCAAGCACCCCAAGCAAGCAACGCCCCAATGCGTCCTGCAGCCTTGAGATCATTCGAAGGCAAGCCCTCCCCCTCGAAGGTGCCTTCCCACGCAAGATGCTGCCGGCAAGGGCAGCAAGCGTGCTCCTGACCTCCGCCTTGTTTTAGATCGGGAATATCCAGAATCTTCGAAACGCACCAAATCATAGCGTATCTTGTTGGATACCTAGGTGACTTCAATACCACGCGTTCACGAGGCGATCCACTGCAGATATCCGGGCTTCATCAGCGAAACGCTTCCTTCCAGCCTGGGTGCGCCAACCTAGGGTCAAAGCGATGCAAAAGCAGGGCGTTTCGTGTGAACAAAAAAGCTTAGCCCCATTGTTACCCCGAAACAGTGTACTTTTATAATTCGATCGCTTCCTGTCGCAGGTATTTGATCACCCAAACAAGAAAACTCAGTATATCGCCAGCTTGAGGCGCCACTCACCAAAGGGTTTTCATCTAATCGCACCCAAATTTCGACGTAGTATTTCGAATACAAGCACCAATCCTTTATATTACAGGGGAATCAGGCCCAACTGCCGGCATTGTGATTTGACAACAATCGCCTTCCGCATACTTATATTATTCGGGGTTAACACTCTTTTTACATTCCGGATAAGAATAATATCCAACCTGTATTTCATCAAAAACATACAAGCAGCATGCCAGGTTTCCAAAGTCACCTTCGCAAGCAAGGGTCTCGTTCTGTCCTCCACCGGGTCTTCCACCAATTAAAGCCAACTAAGAACCCAACTTAACGTGAAAACAAAAATACTCACACTCCTCAGTGCCGCGGCACTTTTCGCAACGTCCTCCAGCGCCATAACAATGGTTGGCGTTGAACTCGCGCTCGTCGTCGATGTCTCCAGCAGCGTATCCGCCAATGAATATCAACTTCAGAGAGACGGCTATGCCGCCGCATTTCAAAATGCAGGTTTGAAACAACTCATCGCTGACACCCCAGGCGGTGTAGCTGTCTCATACATTGAATTTTCCTCGCCGGGATTTCAGATCAAACGGCTCGGTTGGACACATCTCCAAACAGCTGCACAATCAGACGCATTCGGCATCCTAATTGGCGCCCTCGCGCGACAAGGCAATGGTTCAACAACGTCGATAACAAAGGCGATAGAGTTCGCGACCAATCAAATCCTCAACAATGACTTCGATGGTAAACGCAAAGTAATCGACGTATCAGGCGACGGTAAGGACAACCAACTGGAAAATGGGGGCGGCCACATTCTGATAGATAAAGACAATGCTGCTGGATTCATAGCCACTGGCAATCAGACCAAAGCAGCCGCATTGGCTGCGATCGCTGCGGGCGTGACTCAAGTCAACGGACTTCCTGTCATCACAGCTGACGTCGATGACCCAAACCTAGTTCCATGGTATAACCAATACGTACTTGCCGGCGATAGCCCTTTGATATTCCCAGCAAACAGTTTCGACGACATTGCAGTAACCATATTGGAAAAGATCACCACCGAGATTGACAACCCTGTCCCCGATACCGGCACCACAGCCGCGCTGCTCGGCTTTGGACTTTTAGCTCTTGGAGCAATCCATCGCAGGATGAAACGCTAATCCCAATTAAAATAAATTCCAAAGGCCGTCCTTCACAAGGGCGGCCTTTTTCGTTCTGGACGATACAAACAAAAACGAGGAATTGACACAGAGAGAGATTCTAGAGTCACCCCGAAGGTCTCATAGATTTATATTTAACCGCTAAATACGCGAAACTTCGCGAAATCAAAAACCGTTTTTTCAACCACTGATTGCTCAGATTGGCACAGAATGTATTGATGATCTTCGATACGCCAGTTTGGTT
>JBNKSG010000126.1:0-11321 GCA_050297195.1 Opitutaceae bacterium
TCCGCCATCAGCGCTTGCTTGAAGTCCTTGGTGGCGATAGCCCATCCCTTGCTCATCTTCTCGAACGCGGCTTCCTTCCGGGCTTGCTCGTTCTCGCTGAGCCAGTCGAGGTACTGGGCGTACTTCCTTCTTCCGGCTGGCGTGTCCGTGAGGCCGCCCGCTCCGTCGAGGAACGCGTCGCAGCTCATGAAACTCTCTCGGGAGGCCTTCCTGAAGAGCTTCGGATAGCTGGAGAACGCGTAGCCCTTCAGTTGGGAGACCTCGCAGATTCCTGCCCTGACTGGGTTCAGGTGGATATAGTGGCAAAGCCACGCGAGCCGGTCCCAATCTCCCACGAGGATGCTCTTGAACCGGCCTTGGAAGAGGTGGCCATGCTCCTTCCTGAATCTGTTGTACCTGTTGGCGTAGACGCTCTGCAGCCACCGCATTCCCTCGCTTAGGTTCGGCTCGGGGGTCTCGATCGCGAGGTGGTAGTGGTTGCCCATGACGCAATAGGCATGCAGCACCCATCCGGCCCGCTCGCAAGCTTCGAACAGGCACTTCTCGAACGCTCGCTTGGCTGCGTCGTCCTCGAAGATCCAGGACCTGTAGTTTCCACGGTTGAGAACGTGGTAGATTGCTCCTGGAAACTCAATTCTCGGGGCTCTGGGCATGAGGGGAGGGGACTTGCGGAGCGCTGGATGTCAAACGTTACGGTTTGACCCCTTTTGCCCCTCCATTACGGTTTGACCCCTTTTGCCCCTCCACCTTTTGCCCCTCCACCCCTTTTGCCCCTACCCCGCATCACGACGAGCACTTGTGCTCGTTGTGAGAAGCACCCTGTTCGCTGTTTAGTATATTTAGCTGATCGCCAAGCTCTTGTAGAAGTTTACGAATGTGGTGGGAGTCGTTCCAGTGGGTGAGGTTTCCTTTCCACTCTAGTTCTTTGTCTCCAAATTTTATTCTTATTGTTTGGTTGGATTGAGAATCCCTTTTGGTGATTTCTCTAGAACGGTAGTGGAGTGCTCCAATCGAAATAAACACGGAACAGAAGAGTAGCAGGACTCCCACGAATCCAGACTTAGCCACACCAGACAGAAATGGAGAGGCAAAATCTATCGTGCCTTCGTCTTTGATGCCCATGACTATCATGACTACTCCCGCAACCGCTAGAAACGCAGCTATAGCAATCGAGAAGCTTAATACGTTGAGCTTTCGATTTATTAGGTCTTTTATCCAAGTATCCATGGTTAGCGAACGCTAAGCTCAGACGACGAGTGCTTGCACTCGTTGTCTGCAGCGTTTTGTTGTACGTCTATCTATTGTTGAATGTAGGATACGTCTTGAGTGGAGTAATTTGGTGAGTTTCCTGTGCTTGTAGTTCCTACAGCGTAGATGTAGCTGTTATTGTACGAAAGGAATCCCTGTGTTCCGTTATTTTGGCTTGTTGAACTTGCTGCAGATATGACAGAGCTGGAATTTGACGAGAAACCGACCTTCCCGTTGTTTTTTGATGTTACTGAGTCAGCTATTATTGTAGCATTTCTATAAGCTTTTAGTCCATCTCGTCCATTGTTTTGAACGGTTATTCCATTGCAGCGTAGGGTAGAGCCTTCGGAAATATAAACGCCATCGACTGTAAAATTTTTAATAGTACAGTTGGAGCCTAATGTCGCGGAACAGTTATCGTAAATACGAACACCCATTTGAGCTGTGTTGTTGCCGTCGAATGTGATTCCGTCTATCAAATAAATGGTTTTTGATTTTTGCATCAAAATTCCACTTGCTCCTGATTTAAACTGAAGAATGACGTTACTTGGAGAGCTTTGGTTGCCAATGATTTGTATTCTATCTCCTTGGGTATGATCAATTATGATAGAGTCGTAATTTGAGTAGGTTCCGTCCTCGATCTTAATGGTGACGAGGACGGCTAATCCTATTTTTTTGTCGTCCAAAAAAAGGAGGGCGTCTTGAACTGTCGCGTATTCGCTCGGGACTACCAGATCTACGTCATTAATGATTGTGTCTCGATAGATGTCGCCCAGTGAAACTGAAGCGACGAGTTTAGTGCAAAGGCACAATAGGAAGGCTATTGGTATGAGGTTTCTGTTTTTCATTATATTGGTTTTTAGTTATTTGTACCGCAAATCTCTCACGCGGCGGCTTGCCGTCGTTGTGAGTAGCGCCTTGATATGCTAAATTAGTTTTTCTAAAATCCCTGCTATTTGGTTGGAAAGTCTCCAGTGCTTTCTTTCGTCTGTACCTAGCCTGTTTGTGGCCTCGAGTATTGATAGCTTATGCAGGTCGGATGCTGAGGTATAATCATCCTTGATGATCAGGGCTTCTGCTCTAGAACCACCCTTAGCGACAGCAAGGCCAGCCATGCGTTTGATAACTTCTGAATTCGTATTTTGATATATTTGAATAATTTCTTTGATGTTGTTCCAGTCCTCTGAAGTGGAAAAAATATAGAGCATCCACATAGAATAAAACGCTGGTGGCGGGTTCCGCTTACTCCGGATTGGCTTGATCAGTTTTTTGGCGATTCGTTTCTTCTCTGCCTTGGAGATATGCTCAAAGCTCGTCACGTATTTCGCAATCTGCTCGGCGACGGGATAAAGTAATTCTGCGTTTTCGATGACAAAATCTAGTACCTGGTCTTTGATCGGGTTCAGAGCGTCAGGCATTCGAGGAAGTCGCGTAAGAACATATGAAATGACTTCATAATCCACAAGAGTCCTATCGGAGATCGACTCCCTTAACATGTTCATTAGGTCCAGGCCTTGGAGCGATTGCAGAGTGCTCTCTACGACCTGATCGCTTATTTCCACAGTATTCCAACCGTCGTCGTATTCGCTCGTATCTATGCCTCGGAAAAGAGAAATGACGGAGTCTCTATCTCTAACGCTTTCCGCCGGTTGACGAAGAACGTCGCTGACGTAGCTCTCCACTGGGAGAATCTTTGTTTTCGCTGACTGAAGCGTGAGACCGTGTTGATCATAGAGCCACTCGCCTAGTTTGAATAAGGTAGATTGTGCTTCATACTCAGTCTTGCAGAAAACGCTGTAATCATCGACCCACCTTACAAAATCGTGTCCGTTCGAGTGGAGATAAGAATCCACATCGATCAAAAGTGCTTCAGCTAAAACCCTCGAAGCATAAGGTCCGACCGGAATTCCGTAGCTGTTTCGTTCCATCAAATTGGAGATGAGTTTCCTTACGAGTACTCGTGCTACTTCGACTCCTCTTTGCGTTGAAGCTACAGCTTGAACTGCGTTTTCGAGTCGGTGCTGATAGATTCTCGGGTAGAAATCAGCAATGTCAGCTACTGCAACAAAACGAGTTCTGTTCTTCTCGGACTTCGCTCGTAGCTGATCTAAATATGTGTCGTACGTTCCATGTGACTCATACAGACGATCTCGTTCTTTAACTATTCTGTAAGAAAATACTCGTCTCGCCTTTTTAGTTAATCTGTTCGCTTCAATATCGTTTTTTATGACAAGAACGAGAGCGGTGTAGATGATTAAATCTTGCGGGTGCAGAAGGTGGACGACGCGTATGTTGGATCTACTTTTTGGAGCAAACACCTTCATCGGCCTGAAGGGAGAGTAGTTGTCTAGGTCAATAGCTTTAATGAAGTTGCGAATATCGGACCAATTGCTCTTTACTCGCTTCCATTCGTATGGCTCTGGAAGCATCGCGCTGTAACCGTGGTGATTGATTACAGAAAAAGCGTCATCTAGTTCTGTTTCTGTCAGATTAAACATAGTCTTTTGTTCTGCATATCAGTAGTATTCTATGTAGTTTACGTACACATAACACGGAAGGTGTTATTTGGCGGGGGTAACGGTTAAGTTGACCGATGAGCAGGGTATTGCCGGTGTAATGCGCGTTTTGGGGGTAATAACGCCTTTTTCGGAAGACCTGTTCGTCGGGGCTCTTTGCACGCAGGGAAAATGAGCGGAGCGTGAGGGGGATTCAAGATGAATCTAGGTGAAAATATGGGCTTGTACTTAAAGCCAATGCCTAGCTGTTAGCTACGCGTCGAGAGCCTCTGACCCATTCTCCTCTCTCCCCAGAGGCAAGTAGCGGCTGTCTCAAGTTTTGCTGCTTCGAAACGCTCGCGTAGCGCGAGCGTGCTTGCTTAGAGACCGGTCTGGCGAGGGGAAACGAAACAGAGTCAGCTTCTGCTGCTTTTTGGGCCTGTGGCAGCTGCCTGGTTCTGCGTTTGGCGGTTCAATGGCACTGTTTCGCGGGATTGGGGTCTCTGAGCCGTGCGTCCTGTTCCTCTTCAGGGCGAACACTCCTCCCTATGTCCGCGAAGCCTAGGCGAATTCCTCTCCTCTAGAGATCGACGACGAATCTCAGTCGATAGCGCAACGCGTACCCAAACAACAACTTACGAAAATCGTCATGTCTGAAACCAATCCCCGAAATGCTCTGGTTGAGACGCTCGAGTATGTGAAGCGCCTCATCGAACTTGGCCAAACGCCCGTCTTTCAGCTCTCCGAGCACAGGAATTTCTGCGTCCTTGAGGGCGAGGCGCAGGGGCTGCCGGGAATCCGCTTCTTTCGGGAGAGCTCCGATGGGGCGCCGGTGTGGATGGAGATCGAGCGCTTGCATGCGAGCGAACCGCCTGCCTTGCCGGAAGCGCTTTCGGAGTGGGTGGACGTGAGCCGCGATGCGGCGCAAACGCCTGAGTTGAAGGAGTGGCGGGTCGTGACTCTGCCGGTAGCGGAGTCGAAAGCGCTTGTCGCAAAGGGGCGGGAGCTTGTCGGCGGCGTGTCGGAGGAGGGGAAGATCGGGGTGCGACTGTCGAGCCAGGATGACCCGGAGTTGCGGGCTACCTTGGAACGCTATTTGGAGGAGGAGTGGTATCCTTGGGCTGTGGTGGAGCGTCCGCGGCGCGAGACGATCGCCCTCTATGGGAAGCTTTTCGGCGTTCACCAGAAGGTGTCGGTGGGCGAGACGGATGGGCCGCTGGAGATCGTCTGGGGAGTCGGCCATGCGACCTGGGAGGTGGAAGAGGAAAGCGGAGAGCTCCGCCAGATCAGCCATCCGGTCGTGGAATTTCAGGTGGAGCTGGAGATGGATAGCTCGCAGGCGATCCTGGTCCGGCCGCGCGATCCGCTGCAGGCGAAGCCGCGGATGAATCTGGAGGCGTTCGAGGCGCTGGGGAATCCGGGCGTTCCTGCTCTGAACCGCTTCTTCGAGCAGGAGCTTGTCCGGTTGGAGGAGGCGGAGCAGCTGTTGACGGCGGAGGATCCCGCGAGCTACGAGCCGATCTTGCGCAACGCGGTGGCTCAGCTGTCCGAAGGGGGGCGCTACTGGCCGGACATCACGAAGGACGCGACGGACCGCTCTGTGCCAGCGCCGAGCGAGGATTTGACCATTACGGGCACGTGGGCGCTTTTCGCCCGCAAGATGCGTCCGAACGCGTTGGCGGAAGACATCGAGAAACTGCAGGCTCAGGCAAAGGAGGCGGAATCGACGGAGCGGGACGTCGCGTTTCGGTTCGTGGAGTTGCCGGCGGACGTCCGCAGTTCAGAAGACCGGGGTGGGGAACCTGCTAGCGCAGCCGCGTCCGAAGCCGATCGTAAGGATGACGCGGATACGGTAGGGGGTGGCGTGGACCTGTTCTTTCCGAAGCCGTACAACGAGGCTCAGAAGGAGATTGTCCGGCAGCTGGAAAAGGCGCACGGAGTCGTGGTCCAGGGGCCTCCCGGCACGGGCAAGACGCATACGATCGCGAATATCATTTGTCATTATCTCGCTCTTGGTCGCCGGGTTCTGGTGACGGCGAAGTCGGAGACGGCGCTAAAGGTATTGAAGGATCAGATACCGAAGGCGATTCAGCCCTTGGTTGTTTCGCTGGTTTCGAGCGACCACGAGGGTATGCGTCAACAGCGCGAAGCGATCGAGACGCTGCAGGCCCGCGTGATCACGCTGCAGGGGCAGGAGGGCAGCCTGCATCACGAGATTCGGAAGGGAGAGGCCCAGATTGCCGGACTTGAGGCGGAGCTGGAGACGATCGCCCAGGAGGTCGAGAGCTTGGCCAGAGGCCAGCTCGAGCGCGTGACGCTGCCGTTTCTGGAGGAGGCGTTCAAGAACGCGACCGAGCTGGCGAAATGGGTGGTCGAAGGGCAGGAGCGGTTTCGCTGGTTCGAGGATACGCTTGGCGTTGAGGAGCGCTTCGAGCCGCGTTTTTCCAAAGCCGATCTCGAGCGCTTGCACGATGCGAAAGCGACGATCGGGCAGGATCTGCCGTTGCTGGGCGTATCCATCCCGCAGGTGGAGGAGCTGCCGTCGGCCAAGGAGATCGCCCGGGCCCATCGCGACCTGGTGGCCCGTGATCAGCTGATCGCTACGGCGAGCAAAGGCGCTCTGCTTGAGGGGTTGACGCCGGAGCGGATGGAGGCGTTGGAGTCGGCGGGCTCCGACGTTCGAAGCGTCATGGCTTGGCTTGGCGAGCTTCGGGAGGAGGAGGCTTGGCTTGGGGCGCTGTTTGCCGCGAAGGTCGAGGGGGCTGCCAAGTTGCCTCACTGGTACCTGCTGGCGTCGGAGTTGAAGGAGGAGGCTGGCCGTTTGCTTGAGGAGCGCAACGAGTATCTGAGACAGCCTATCGACTTCGGCACCGACGACGCCGAGGCGTTGACGACGATCCGGGAGGCCGCGGAGCGAGCGGCTGAAGGGAAGTCGGCTCTCACGTTTCTGCAGCGGTTCAAGAGCGGGGAGAAGGAACTTCTGAGCGGAGTAAACATCGTCGGCCAAGCTCCGGATTCGCCGTCGATGTGGAAGCACGTTCTTGCGTATTTCGTTTTTAACGACAACTGCCGCCGCCTTGCTTTGCGCTGGAACGCTTTGGCGAAGGAGTCGCCGCTACCGACGGTCGACGAGGCGAATGGACTCCGTGAGTTGGGCGAGTGTATTGAGTTATTCGCGACGATCGAAGCGAACGCTGACAAATTGAAGCTGGCCTGGGACGTTATCAGCGAGGCGTTCAAGGATAGCGAGCGTAGGCTTGATCTCTCGCCGACGCCGGAAGCCTTGGGCGAGATCGCCGCGCTCGTGGAGATGAATGTGGCGCGGTACCGCTTGACCGCTTCGGAAGCCTTGCGGGAGAGCGCCGTCGAGCGCCTGTCCGGTTTCGAGTTCGAAGAGGCGAATCAGGCATTGGAAATTGTGAAGGGCAAGCTAGGTCTGGCCGCCGAGTCGGAAGAGGCGCTAGCGGAAGACTGGCGTCGGCTTTGCTCTCGCTTCAAGGCGCTGCAGGATTTGCAGCCCTCGTTTCAGGCTCTCGCTTCGGTTTGCGGGACGATCGCCGAATCCGGAGCGACGAAGTGGAGTCGACGGCTTCGGAGCGAGGTCGGCAATGAAGAGGAAGCGGGTCAGATCGATGACGCGCTGGAGGCGTGGAATTGGGCACGGGCGCGTTCCGTCTTTTTGAGCGGAGACGCGCAGCGGGCTTTGGCGGAGCTGGAGGACCGTCGCCACGGGGTGGAGACGCGTCTGCATTCCACGCTCGAGAGCTTGGTCGAACGCAAGACGTATCTGGCTCTGTGCGCGACGATGAGCGTGCGGGCGAAGTCGCTGCTTTCGCAGTTCATGTCGGCGGTCGCGAACGTGGGGACTGGCGTGGGCAAGAAGGCTCCGTTCTACCGGGCTGCCGCCCAGAAGGCGATGCATGGTTGCGCGGGGGCGATTCCCTGCTGGATCATGCCAAGCTGGCGAGCGTCCGAGGTGCTGCCGGCGGAGTTGGGCTACTTCGATCTGGTGATCGTGGATGAGGCCTCGCAATGCGATATCCGCGAGCTGCCGGCTCTGGCGCGCGGACGGAAGGTTCTGATCGTGGGAGACGACAAGCAGGTCAGCCCGACGATCGTGGGCTTGGAGTTCAATCGCGTGCTGCAATTGAAACGCAACTACCTGAAGAATCAGCCGTTCGCCAGCCTGATGCTTCCGGAGAGCTCGCTCTATGATTTGGCGAGCAGTGTTTTCGCGGGTCGGCAGATTCTGCTCAACGAGCATTTCCGCTGCGTGGAGCCGATCATCCGCTTCAGTTTCCAGTTCTACCGCAAGAATGGCATCTTGCCAGTCCGCGTCCCCAAGGCGGCGGAACGGATGGATCCTCCTTTGGTCGGCGTGTACGTGAGGAACGGATACAGAGTCCGGGACGTGAACAAACCAGAGGCGAAGGCGATCGTCGACGAGATCAAGCGGCTCGTTGATGATCCGAACTGTAAGGGACGGTCCATTGGCGTGATTTCCATGGTCGGAAGCAAGCAGGCCGAGTATATCAACGATCGCTTGCTTGAGGCGATTGGACAAAGGCGCTTCCTGGAGCACGACATTGTCTGCGGCGACTCGGCGACCTTTCAGGGGCGGGAAAAGGATATCGTATTTATTAGCCTCGTGGTGGCTGCCGGGCGGAAGAAGATCCAGAAAGTGACGTCGCGCATGTGGGAGCAGCGCTTCAACGTGGCGGCCAGTCGCGCCCGCGACCGGATGTATGTCTACTACAGCGTCAAGCCGGACGAACTGTCGAGCGATGATCTCAAGGCCCGATTGCTGGCTCACCTGAGGGAGCCGATGCCGTCGGCTCCAGTGATGGATGGGGAGTTCGTCGACCTGTGCGAGACGCCGTTCGAGCGGGACGTGTTCGCGAAGCTTCGGAAGCTCGGCTACTGCGTGACGCCTCAGGTTCCTTGCGCGGGCCGCCGACTCGATCTGGTGGTTGAGGGCGAGAATGATGCTCGATTGGCGATCGAGCTGGATGGCGACACCTACCATGGGCCGGAGGTTTGGCTCGAGGACTGGTCGCGTCAGAAGATCCTGGAGCGTGTCGGCTGGAAGGTTTGGAGATGCTGGTACTCGAGCTATGTCGCTGCGCCCGAGGCCTGCATCGCGGCCCTGGTGGAGCGACTGGAGAAAGAGGGCATTCGTCCTGTCGAAGGAAAGTCGGTTTCCCGCAACTACACGGAATTCCGTGAGGTAGGAGGGGCGAGCGATGTGGCGATCCCGACGGAGATGGACGAGGAATCGGTTTGGGAAGAGACGGTGGAGGTCGGCGATACGGTGTTCGTGACGCGCGGAGATCCGAAGGATGGATACGCGGCGGTTCGGATCGTTGACAATGAGGGCGACCCGGCCAAGCACGTTTATGCAAAGGAGCACCCGATCGCGCAGGCGCTGCTGGGGCTTGTCGTCGAGGACGAGGTCGATCTCGAGATCGCTGGCGCGAGCCAGCGAGTCTGTATCGCTCGATTGGATAAGGGGAGTTCCGCTCCGGTTGTCGTTTCTGAAGCGCGAAGCGCTTCGCCTGATGCTCCGGTCAAGCTGAACGCGGGCGAAGGCAAGCGGGCTCTGAAGGAGCCGAGCGATAGCGAACCGTCCCGGTTTGGTGGCGTCGCGACCGTTTTTCCCGATCCGAGTCGGGCGGATGAACCGACCCTGGTCGAATATATGGGCGCGATCGTAGAGGAAATGGGGCCGATGATCGCGCGGCACGCGCTGTCTGAATACATTCGCCGATCCTGCGTATCCAAGCTTGGGGTACAGGCGGAGAGCCGGCTGATGGCCACGCTTCAGACGCTGATTGACAATGGCAAGCTCGTCTTGGTGGCGGAGTCTTCCGGCGGCTCGCTGGCTCACTGCGTGGTGAGAACGAGCGATCAGGAGGACGTTTGCATTCGGCCCGGTCCGGGAAGGGACTTGGATGACATCCCGAAGAACGAGCTTCAAGCCGTCTACCGGCAAATCGCGTCGGATCAGCCCGATCTCGACGAGGACGATCGCCTGCGGGCGGTGCTGGCGTTCTACGGGAAAAAGCGCCTGAACGACCGCGCTCGGCAGATCTTGATCAGCGTGGCCGGAGACGCGGAGGTGTCCGAGTGAGGATCGCTCGGGTGATCGCTCGCTTACGAAGGGGGCTCGGCGTTCCTCGCGAGCCGGGAGCTGAGCTAAGCTTGCGGTCGTGATTCGAAACTGTTCTGGGGGCTTGTGCGCTTCTATTCGAAGGTCGGGCTGCCTACGATCGCGTTTAGTAGGTCCGTGCGCTCGCGGATTGCGAGATAGAGGCTGGTCGAGTCCAAGGTGAGCTTGTCGGATGGGCTTGCGGGGATGAGGCCGCGTTGGCGGGCCATCAGCTCGATGCGTTCGTAGTAGAGGTCTGCGATTTGGGAGGCGAGCGCCCGGCGTTCCTTTGACTGCAAGCGGCGTTCTCGGGCCGCGTCGAAGGCGTCATCGTCGAAGGCGAGGTTTTCCAAGTCCCAGTTGAAGGAAATCCCGACGTAGTTGAGGGAACGGACATCGTCCGAGAGGCGCAGGTCGTTGTCTCTTTGTAGGCCGTAGCGGTCAGTGACCGTTTCGATGCGGCTGGCGTTGACGGGGGTTTGCCGCGCGTAGCCGCTCAAGCGGAGCTCGGGGAGCCAGTGGCGCCCGCGCACTTTCTTTGACCATTCCATCATGGTTTCGGGCGACTCGAGGTTCTGCGCGATCGCAGCAGCGATGACGGCTTGGAGTTCGGGTTGGGAATTGACCAAGGCGGCGAGCTCGGTGTTGGAGCTGTCGGTCGAGCGATTTGCATCGGTTTTGGCAGCGAGGGGCGAGAAGCGTTTGGCGGGGAGTTCTGCGATGATGCTGGCTGGCAGGTTTGCGAATGCGCCTTCGAAGGAGTGGAGCGCGTTGCCGACGGCGTAGTAG
Organism: Opitutaceae bacterium; assembly: GCA_050297195.1. GTDB lineage: Bacteria > Verrucomicrobiota > Verrucomicrobiia > Opitutales > Opitutaceae > Pelagicoccus. Next base: position 10,681 of record JBNKSG010000126.1, read on the forward strand.
ACCGCGTCCTGCTGTCGGGGGTTCGCGCGAATCAGGCTCGGCTTTCCGGAGAGTTGGGCAACGTCGTAGGAGGCTTCGCTCGCCACGTTTTCGATAACGAGTGAAGCATCGTTGGCGGTCCAGAGGGAGCTGCTGCCTGCGATGAGCGGTGTTGGGCTGAGCGAGTCGGGAAAAATCTGAGCGGCAACCATCTGCTCGTTCTCGATATCGATGAGGATCAGCTTGTCGTCTCCACATCTTAGATACGCTATCGGCAGGTAGGGGTCGGCTACCAGCTCGCGAACGGCCGCGAATCCGGCCGGCAAGTCGAAGTGGCGGGAGCGCCCGAGCCCTGTCACGTAGAGGGTTCGATGGGTTGCGACGAGGAGAGCCGCGTCGGCATCGGCTTCGCTGGGCGAGTAGGCGGCGCCAACGACGGTTTCGTTGTTGTGGATTCTTTGAAAGGTCTGGCCGTTGTCACGGGTGGTCCAGCACGCTCCCGAGAGAGCGAACACGGCTTGCTTGCGATTTGCGGGATGCACGGCGATGACGGCTGCCTGGCTGGTGTCCGAAGGAAAGCCGCTGGGGATGGCTTCGCTCCAGGTTTCGCCGCCGTCGCGGCTGCACGAGATGCCGCGGGAATGCATGAGGTAGAGGCTTTG
>JBNKSG010000127.1:0-11308 GCA_050297195.1 Opitutaceae bacterium
GCGGAAGGCAAGCCAGCCGCTGCGGTTCAGAAGATCATCGAAGGCAAGCTCAACAAGTACTACTCCACTGTGTGCTTGCTCGACCAGCCGTTCGTGAAGGACGACAGCAAGACCGTTCAGGACGTTCTCACCGAGCAGATTTCCAAGCTTGGCGAAAACATGAAGATCCGTCGCTTCGTTCGTTTCCAAATCGGCGAGGAGTAATTTCTCTCCCGATTCGAACAATCTTTAAGGCGGCTTCCCGAGAGGGTAGCCGTTTTTTTGCGAGTTCACCACGAGCCGCACAATTGGTGGAGGTGATGGGGCTGCTCTTAGTGGGTGGTCGATTCTTTTTTTCGCTGCCTGGAGGTCGGCAGGGAGTATCCTGTTTCAATCGCGGGACGAGCGCGCTCCCAGTTTTCGCCTATTTACTGGTTTTTGGATACGTCGAGCTTGTTTTGTGAATCGTTTCCAGCAGGTCGATGATGGCGATCATGCCGACGGGACGATTTTCGTCGTCGAGCGCGATTGCTTTGCTGGCGTTTGAGCGGGTCATCAAGGTGAGCGCTTCGCGCAAGGATGCGTTTTGGGGAATTGTTGGCAGGCTTGCCTTGGGGAGGGTGGCAACGGTTTCTTGGCGGTTGAGGGAGGTGGTCAACATTTTCATGTAGACTGTTTCCTTGTGGACGGCTCCGTCGCAGCTGCCGTCCGTTTCGATAACGGGGAGGTAGTTGCGCGAGGATTGCGAGAATTGCTCGAGGGCTTGCTCGATGGAAGATTGGGCCGATACGCTGGCGAGGTTGGCGCTCATGTATCCGCTGATGGGCTGGTCGAGTTGGTCGGCGGGGAGGCGGTTCAGAAGCAAGTCGAGTTCTTCGATGGTCAGGTAGGAGCGGGCGCTTTGCTGGAGGGATCGGCCAAAGGCGGAGTCGGCGGAAACGATTTGCTGGAAGATGTCTTTGCGAATGGTGACAAGGGTGGTCGGTTCCGTAGCGACGGCTTCGAAGAGGTAAGGCCGATTCTCGAGCAGGGCACGTTCGCCGAAGTGTTCGTGCTGGCTAACCGTCTTGATGAGGAGTCCCTTGTCGCGTAGCTCGATGGCTCCTTTTTTGACGAGGTAGAAGGAGAAGGAAGGGTCGTTCGAATGGAAGAGGGTGTCGCCCGCTTCGAGGTGGGTCTCTGATATGTCGGTCGTGAAGCGGGGACTGAGGAGATTGATGTCGCGCGGGAAGAAGAGCTCGAGCGTCCAGTCGAACATGACGCGAAGCTTGCGCTCCAAGCCAGGGAGCTTTCCTAGGTAAATGGTTCGCCACATCCACCAGGCGAGAGCTCCGGAAAAGCGCAGGCCCTTGATTTCCGCCACGGCGCTGTGGTGGCCGACGGTGGCAAGCTCGCCGATGGCCTTGAAGGTGAAGGGCCGCGTCTCCTTTCCGCTCATGCGGCGGGCAATATTGCGGCCCATCAGTTCGCCTTGGCGCAGGGCGAACTGGGCGGTAGGTGGGCTCGGGGTCCCATCGATTTGGGGTACGCTGGAGCAGTCGCCGGCGGCCCAGAGCCAGGGGATGCCTTCGATGGAGCAGTCGGGAAGCGTGGTGACGCGTCCTCGATCTATGGATACAGGCGCGGGAGCGGTTTTTTCCAGGTTCAAGATCAGTGGGTGGGGCGCGTTGCCGACGGTGCAGATGATGTTGTTGGTATCGATGCCGCTGCCGTCGTCGAGGTAGACGCGATTGGCGGTGACAGCCTTTGCCCTGCGGTTGAGGGCGATGTCCAGGCCGCGTCGCTTAAGTTGGGCGGCGGTGTATTCACCGAGCGAGCGATGGAGGGTCGGCAGCAAGTGGTCGCGGCTGTGAACGAGGGTGAAAGTGAAATCCGTCCAATCCACGTGTTGGTACTGGTGGTGGATGGCCTGGGCCAAGTCGATGAGTTGGCCGGCTGTCTCGACTCCCGAGTAGCCGCCGCCGACGATGACGAAGGAGAGCAGGCGTCGCTTGGTGGCTTGGTGGGAGGAGAGGTTCGCCTCTTCGATGCGTGAGATGAAGTGGGCGCGGATGCGCATGGCGTCACCCACGTTTTGCAGGAGCAGGGCGTGCTCTTGCATGCCGGGAATGCGGCTGAGGTCGACCTTGGCTCCGAGGCAGAGGGCGAGGTTCTTGTAGGAGAAGGTGACCGGTCCGGCGAAGTCGCCGGCGTAGAGGGTGAGCTTCTTTTGGTCGAGCTGGAGGGAGTTGACCTTTCCCTTGAAGACGTTGACGCCTTTGCAGAGGCTGCGGATGGGGTTGACGACGTGGCGGGGCGAGAGGGCGGCGCCTGCGACTTCGGGAAGCATGGGCTGGAAGACCATGTGGTTTTCTTCGGCGATCAGCGCGACACTGGCCGAGGTGCCGGAGCGCCTGAGGGCGCGGGAGAGCTTTTGGGCGGCGTAGACTCCTGCGAAACCGCCACCGAGGATGATGGCGTCGAATTCTTCTGGGTAGAGGTTGGACATGGCTAGAGCGAAGCGAGTTGGCGTACGAGATTGCCAGTCTCAAGCAAGAGTTGGGCCGCGTCGAGGGCTCAATTGTTTCAGTCGGGAGGCGTTCTGCGTTGCTGCGAAGGTCAGGCTTCTGGACCCCGGTGAACTGGCGGAGCACGCGTTGGTTGCGGGCCTGCAAGCCTCGGTGGCTGAGGGTGAGCTTGCCTAGGGCGTCGGCTTCCAGGGTGTCTCGCTTCGGTAGGGTGTCGGCATCGCCTCGGTGCTCATCCCTCCTTCACTGGGTGGAGGCGGCAATTGACGTCTGGTGCCGAGATAGAAAATGGCGGAGAAGGAGGGATGTTATTCTCGTAAACTCGTTGAGGTGTCGGACCTGCGTCCTCGGTAGGCTTTCGCTTCGCTCAAGGTCCTGCGGACTCATGTGTGCATGCCCCATCTACGCTCGCGGGCTCGCTTCGTCGAATCCCCTAGGGTTCTCATCCCTCCTGGGATCTTCATGGCGGAGAAGGAGGGATTCGAACCCCCGGTGGAGTTACCCCCACAACTGATTTCGAGTCAGTCCCATTCGACCACTCTGGCACTTCTCCGACATAAAAAACTGGCGATACAATGGCGGAGTTCTTGAATTGCAAGGCCTGACTGGCTGCCCCATGGCACTTCGCGCTGTCGTCGCTACGCTCCTCGGTAACGACCACTCTGGGACTTCTCCGACATTGAAAGACGGCGATCAAACAACTTGGGGCGCGGATTGCAAGGACTGACTCGCTACAAAAACGAAAACGCCCCACCGCTTTATGGCTGGGGCGTTCAATCGTTAATCACTCAATTATCGCTTGCTGAGAAAAGTTGCTGGCTTAGCGGCGGATGCGGACCGCGAATGCCAAAACGGGATCCCTAGGATTTCGCGTCCGCGGCGATTTTGACGGCGGTGGCCGCGGCGGTTTCGATGCCGTCCCAGTCCTTGGCGGAAATGCGGTCGGTCTTGGCTAGCCAGGATCCGCCGATCGCTGCTACGAGCGGGGAGGAAAGGTAGGAGGCCATGTTGCTTTCGTTCAGTCCGCCGAGCGGGATGAAGCCGATGCCGAGGTGCTTGTAGGGAGCGGCCAGGGTGGAAAGCGTTTTCATGCCGCCGATCGACTCGGATGGGAAAAGCTTCATGGTCTTGCAGCCGAGCTCGAGGGCCCGCTCGATGTCGCTGGGAGTCATGACCCCGGGAGCGAAGGGGAGGCCAACCTTGTCCGCGTATTCGATAACCCGGCTGTTGAGTCCGGGGGCTACTCCGAATTGGGCTCCGGCTTCGAGGGCCGCGTCGACTTGCTCGGTGGTAAGGATGGTGCCTGCTCCGAGCAGGATGTCCGGGACTTCTGCCCGGATGGCACGGATTGCATCGAGGGCGGCTGGGGTGCGCAGGGTCAGCTCGATGGCGGTGATGCCGCCGCGCTGGAGGGCTTGGGCCATGGGTACCGCGTCCGCGGCGTCCTCGATGGCGATCACTGCGATGATACCGCTCTCGCGAATCTGGTCTTCAATTTTTTGAGTCAGCATAATGGACAAATAAGTTTGAAATGCGGACGAGTAAGAGTCTTTCTTCGTCGTATGTCAAAAGAAACACGTCAGCTCGCGACATCTCTTTTCAAGGGCTTGGATATTCTTTCGCTATTGTCAGCGGAGAGGCAGGGCTTGGGGATCCAGGAGCTTGTGAGTTCGATGGCCTTACCGCGAACCAGCTTGCTTCGTTTGCTGGACAGTTTGGTCCATTACGGCTTGGTGACGCGAGGGGAAGGGCGTCGCTACATGGTGACCCAGGCCTTTCGCGAATGGCGCAAGGCGGATCCGGACCAGCGTTTGCGGGAGCGTTTCGCCCCGATGATGCGGCGTATCGCTGACGAACTTGGCGAGATGACGACAATAGGGCGCCTTTCGGGGCGCGAGTTCATGCACATCCATTGCGAGGAGCCGGACTGTCGGGTTCGGGTAACGCCGCCGGTGGGCCGCCGTTTCGCGATCGAGAAGATGGCGATGGGGAAACTGCTATTGGGGGTGCGTCCCGACTTGATCCCTGCGATCGCGAGCGCCGAGTACAAGGCGGAGCTTGAGGTGATCAAGAAGCAAGGTTTCGCCATGAACATGGGGGAGTCAGAGGATGCGATCGTGGCTTGGGCGACTTGGTTGGGAGAGCCGTCGCCTTTGACGCCTCTTTTTGCCGTGACGTGGCCGGACTTTCGTTTTTCGGAGGAATCGTTGGAGAAGGCGATCTGTCTGCTGGAGGAGGAGAGCGAGCGGGTGGGGCCGTTTCCGTTGTTCGCGAATTCCTAGGACTCCTTGCGGGAGCTTGGTTTTGCAAGCTGTTGTCGTTAAATTGAATAGCCGCCTGGCTCTTGATAAAAACTTGAGCTTTCGCTGAATCTGATCACCTGTTCAGCCGTCTCTTTCTAAACCATGAACCGCCTCGTATCAGTATTCGGCATCGTTGCCATCGTCCTCAATGCGGCGATGGGCTACTCGTCGACCTTGCTGTTTTGCGAACATGAGTCGGGAGATGGGCACATCGTTTCCGTCGCCCGGCACGCGAGCGTGGGGCATCAGGAATCCTGCCACTCTCACAGCGAAAGCTTGTGTGAAGAGCATTCCGATAAGGACGTCTGCGATTCTTGCAAGGACACGCGAGTGGGGGGCGACGACTCGCAGGAGTTGCTGCGGAATTCCCAAGAGCGCGTATCCGCTCCGCCGGTACTTACGGTGGAGTTTGACGCGATCGATTTCGCGGAAAGCTTGCGGCCTGCAATGGCGGGACTGCTTCCTCTGAATCGAGCTCCCCCTGCGGTGGACGCGGTCAGCGTGACCGTCGTCAAGCTCACTGTATTGATAATCTGATTACTCTGGATGTTTAGCCTTCCTGCTGCCTTGCGCAGCGGGTGTTTCGCTGCCTTCGCGGGCAGCTCGAGCTAACCTCTCAAGAGTTTTCCATGCATAGATTTTCAATTCAAACGAAGCTGCTTTTAGCGGCCCTGATTCTTTGTTCGACCCTTCGCGGCGAATCCCAAGCTACACAGAAACTAACGCGCCTGCAGGCGGTGGAACTTGCCTTGTCGAGCAACAAGTCGCTGGTCGCTGCCCGCTCGCTTATCGATCGAGCGCGAGCCCGGCGAGAAGGAGTCGGACGCCTGGACAATCCGGAGCTCAGCGTCGAGTACGCGACCGATTGGATGTTTAACGACGAGGGCCAAAGCTCGGTCGGGATCGGTTTCTCGCAACGTTTTCCGGTGACCAAGCGCTTGTCGATCCTCAAGGATCTAGTGGAAACGGAGATCGCGATGGCGGAAGCCGAGGTTGCCAACCAAGAGCGTATGGTGGCGCGGGAAGTCGAGCTGCTCTGCAACGAACTGGCCTACCTCGAATCGCAGCTCGCTTTGCGTCAATCGCTTTTGGAAGTCGATAAGCGGTTTGGCGTATTCGTCGAGTCGCGCATCCAAGTGGGAGAGGCCTCGCCGGTCGACCTGAACCAAATCCGCATCGAGCTGTACGCGATCGAGCAGGAAATCGGGGAGCTGGGGATCGAGCGCGAGATGACGCTCTCGCGCTTGCGGCCGCTGCTGGGATTGGAGGTCGACCAGGAGCTAGGCGTCGCGCAACGGATGCTTGTCCCGGTGGCAGCTCCTGAGTTGCCAGTATTCGATAGTGAACAATTGGATACGCACCCGGAATACCGTTTGCAGAAGTTGCTTTTGCAAGTTGCGGAAAAGCAGGGGAGTTTGGCGAAAACTTCGCGTTGGGACGACATTTCTGTAGGAGTGAGCTTAGAGCAGGAGCGCTCGATCGACGAGCCTTTAGGCATCGGTACGGAGCGCTTCTTGGGAGTTGCCGTATCCATACCGTTGCCGCTCCGCGACCGCAGCCAATCGCTCGTGCGGGAAAGCCTTTCGCTCAAGAGCCAACGCGAGGCGGAGCTGGCAGCTCGATCCTTGGAGTTGAGGAGCCGCGAATCTGCGTTGCGCAAGCAAGTCAACGGCCTTTACGCGCAGGCGACTTACTACGAGACGAGCATCACGAGCTTGGTTGAGCAAAATCTGGAGGAAATGTCCGAAGCCTACAGCGCGGGGCAAATCAGCCTGAACGAACTGTTCCGCTCGCAAAGCCAACGCCTCAAAATCCAATCCGCGCATCTCGAAATGGTGCGGGACTACGAACAAGCGATCGCCGAATGGAAGGCTGCCACTACTCGAAATTTATAATCTTTTTTGGGAAATGAAATTCAAAACACCCTTTCTCGCTGCAGGCTTGCTTGTGGCCAATCTATCACCGGTATTCGCTCAAGGGTCCGACCTCGTAATTCTAGACGAATTCGGCATTCGCAACCTCGGTATCCAAACTGTGGAGGCAGAAGAGCGTGACTTTGAGGTGACGGTTTTTGCGATTGGGCGAATCGAGGAAATTCCGTCGAACCGCTCCGTTCTCTCCAGCCGTATTTCAGGGCGCGTCGTGAGTATTGACGCCTTTGAGGGAGACACTGTATCCGAAGGTCAGATACTGGCCAAAGTGGAGAGTCGCCAGCTCGGAAATCCGCCGCCAACCATCGAGCTCCGCGCACCGCAGCAAGGATTGGTGGTCGATTCGCACGTACGCTTGGGCCAGCCAGTGGAGCCGGATGCGGAGCTGCTCGATATTTCCGATCGGTCCCAGATGTGGGCGGTGGCGAAGATTCCGGAGCAGGAAGCGGCGCAGGTCCGCGTGGGTTCCCAGGCGCACATCCGGATCCCTGCCTTAGGGGGCGAAGTGGTAGAGGCGACGCTGTACCGATTTGGAGTCGATGCGGACCGTCGGGCAGGCGCGGTCGAAGGGATTTTCATTCTCGATAACGCGGAAGGGCGTTTGCGTCCGGGGATGCGGGCGGAATTCTCGGTCGTATTGGATATCCGCAGTAACGTGATGACGATACCGCGGGAGTCGGTGCAAGGGGATCCGGCGAACCGAGTCGTGTTTGTAAGGGATTTTGAACTACCGAATGCTTTTCTTCGCGCTCCTGTGGTTTTGGGCGAGCAAAACGATTCCTTTGTGGAAGTGGTGGCGGGACTGTTTCCGGGAGACGAGGTGGTCACACGCGGTTCCTATTCGCTGTCGTTTGCTGGCGGGGGAAGCGGGGTATCGCTCAAGGAAGCTCTCGATGCCGCTCACGGCCACGAGCACAATGAGGATGGCTCCGAGATGACGCCCGAGCAGAGGGCTGCCCGCCAGAAGTCTGGTTCCGGAGATCATGATCACGGTCACGAGGATCACGAGGAAGGCGCGGGCTGGCTGCTGTATTACGCGATCGCGATTAGCGCCTTGTGCGCGTTTCTCGCCCAGAGACTGGTAAGCGGCGGAAACAAGGAAAGGAAGTCGTAGCCATGTTGAACGCGTTGATACGATTTTCGCTCTCGCAGCGGCCCTTGATTTTGGCCTTCGCCTTGGTGGTCATGGTCTGGGGCGTTAAGACCGCCACGGAGCTACCGGTCGAGGTTTTGCCTGACCTGACGAAGCCGACGGTTACTTTGCTCACCGAGTCGCCCGGTTTCGCTCCCGAGGAAGTGGAAACCTTGGTTACGATACCGCTGGAAAACGCTTTGATGGGTGTGACGGGAGTGACTCGACTGCGCTCTGTAAACGACGTGGGCCTTTCGTTGATCTTCATCGAATTCGATTGGGGGACGGACATCTACCGGGCGCGGCAGTTTGTGCAGGAACGCATCTCGGGAGTGACCGAGACCTTGCCGGAAGGCGTTTCGCCGTACATGACGCCGGTCGCTTCCTTGATGGGGAATATCATGTTAGTTGGCTTGGTTGATCCGACGGGAGAAACGAGTCCTCGCGAGTTGAGGAGTTTGGCGGACTGGACCGTTTCGCGGCGCTTGCAGTCGTTGCCGGGGATTGTGGAGGTGCTTTCCATGGGTGGCGGCATCAAGCAGGTGCAGGTGCAGCCCAAGCCGGACCGCATGCTGGCTCTCGGTGTAAGTTTCGAGCAAATACACGACGCTGCGGAAAATGCGGTGAAGAATTCGACGGGAGGATTTCTCACTGAGTCGGCCCAAGAAATCATGGTTCGCAACCTAGCGATGACTACGGACTTGGATGATATTGGCGATACGGTGGTGAGCTACGAAAACGATCGCCCGATCCGCCTCCGGGATGTGGCCGATGTGGTTTGGGGAACCGAGCCGATGCGTGGCGACGCGGGGTTGGGCACCAAGCTCGACCGGGAAGGGAGCTTCGACCCGAGCGCTCCAGAACGTGGATACCCAGGTGTGATTCTTAGCATAACGAAGTCACCCGGTTTTGATACCTTGGCTCTAACTGGCGAGGTGGAGAAGGCGATGGCTGAGCTGGAAGCCACGATGCCGGAAGGCGTGCGTTTGGTGCCTGTGTATCGGCAGTCGGACTTTATCGAATTGTCCATCGGAAATCTCGAGGAGGCATTGCGCGATGGCGCCATCATGGTGGCGGTCGTGCTCTTCCTCTTTCTGCTGAACTTTCGCATTACGATCATTACGTTGACGGCGATTCCACTGTCTTTGGGGATCACTGTAATTGTATTCGACTTATGGGGACTTAGCGTGAATTCCATGACGCTAGGCGGACTCGCGGTAGCGATCGGCATGGTGGTGGACGACGCCATCGTGGACGTGGAGAACGTCTTTCGCCGTTTGCGGGAGAACGCGTCTCGCGAGATCGGGCACCGTGCTCCGCTTGAGGTGATCGCGCGGGCTTCGGCCGAGGTGCGATCTTCCATTCTCTATGCGACGGTGCTGATCATTCTCGTGTTTTTGCCCTTGCTGGCTTTGAGCGGGGTGGAGGGGCGTTTGTTTTCGCCAATCGCCGTTGCGACGATGGTGAGCATGGCGGCGTCTTTTGTGGTTTCGCTCACGGTTATTCCGGTGCTCAGTTCCTACCTGCTCAAACCCAAGCCGGGCAAGGAGCATCGAGACGGTCCAGTGGCTAGGGCACTGAAGTCCTTTTTTGAATACACGTGGCTGCGTTTTTCATTGGGGCAACCGTTTCTGGTTATATTGATTACGGGAGGCCTGCTCTATTTCGCCTACCTTTCGTTCATGCAGATGGGCGGGAACTTTCTGCCACCGTTTCGGGAGCCGACGGCTTTGATCGCAACCACCACCGCTCCGGGGACTTCCCTCAAGCAGACGACGGAGCTGGCCTTGACCGCGCAAGATTTGCTGTTGCAGGTACCCGAGGTGAAGACGGTTGGATACCGCGTCGGGCGAGCGGAGCGGGGCGACCACGTGGTCCCGGTTTCGACGGTTGAGTTCGACGTCGAGTTTCGAGGGGGCTTCGGCCGTCCGCGGAAGGAAGTGATGGCGGACTTGCGGGCTCGGATGAAGGGGATTCCTGGAACCTTCAGCGCGATGAGCGGCCCCTTGGCGGATCGCGTGGGGCACATGTTGAGCGGCGTTTCGGCGAAGATCGCGGTGAAGGTCTATGGACCTGACCTGGACGAGCTGAGGCACCTGGGCACGGAAATCGCGGAGATTGCCCGGGAGATTCCAGGACTGGAAGAGGCCCGAATCGAGCAGCAGGCCCCGATTCCCCAACTGCGGATCGAGGTCGATCGCAAGCGGGCCTTAGCTTATGGAGTGACGCCTGGGGAGTTGAACGAGCAATTGGCTGCCTTGATGGGAGGAGACGCGGTGGCCGAGATCTACGAAGGCCAGCGCGTTTATGACCTAGTGGTGCGCCTTCCGCTGGAGTGGCGCGAGTCGCCCAGCCGTTTGGCTAACCTCTACATCGATACCAAGAGCGGGGAGCGAATCCCGCTGAGCTACGTCGCGGAAATCCGCCAGGCGACGGGGCCGAACACGATCCTGCGAGAGAATACGCTGCGGCGATTCGTGGTTTCGATCAATCCAACCATTGACGACCTGAACGCGGTGGTGGAGGAGCTGCAGGAGCGGGTCAGCGAAAAGGTCGAGACGCCCACGGGCTATGCGGTCCGTTTCGAGGGGGAGTACGAGGCTCAGCAGGAAGCGAGACGCATGATCCTGATCACCTCAGCAATCGTTCTCATCGTGATCACGTTCTTGTTGTATAGTTACTTCAAGGGCTTCGGATTCGTGGTGCTGGTGCTGACGATCGTGCCGATCTCATTGATCGGAAGCGTGCTCTACACCCGTTACACCTTAAACAACGTCAGCATCGCGACACTGGTCGGCTTCATTGCCGTGGCTGGAATTGCGGCGCGGAACAATATCATGCTAATATCGCACTACCTACATTTGATGAGAAACGAAGGTGAGACCTTTTCGAGGGAAATGGTGGTACGCGGAACCTTGGAGCGCTTGATCCCAATTTTGATGACGGCGATCTCGGCGGGGCTGGCGCTGGTGCCGCTTGTTTTGGCGGCGGACGAGCCCGGCAAGGAAATCTTAAATCCGGTGGCGATCGTGATCATTGGAGGGTTAGTAAGCTCGACCTTGCTCGGCTTGGGAGTGACGCCCGCTCTCTTTCTCAGCTTTTGCCGGAAGGCGGCGACCAATTCAATCAGGCTCAAGGCTGCCGCATCGGAATAACAGTGCGAGTGAAATGGTATCAATTCAACGAATACGAAAAATATGAAACAATACTTCAAGACTCTGGCAGCCGCATCCTTGGCGATGCTGGCGAGCCTCTCGACCTCCAACGCCCAAGACCACGACCTAAAGGCCCCGAATGGCGGCAGGCTCGTGACTGGCATCGAACCTCATGCCGAAGTCTACGTCTCTGACGATGGGGTGGTGCAGATCACCTTCCTCGGCGAAGAAGGCGAAGTCATCGCTCCCCAAAAGCAGCTCGTCACCTTGGTGGGAGGAAGTCGGATGGACCCGATCCGTC
>JBNKSG010000128.1:0-11256 GCA_050297195.1 Opitutaceae bacterium
GTTGAGCATGCTGAGGTCGCTGTGGCAGATTCCGCAGTGTTCGACGTTTATTTCGACGTCGGTGGCGGCGAGTTCGCCGGGGTCGTATTCGAAGGGGGCGAGTTTTCCGCCGGGAGTTTGGGCTGCGTAGGCTTTGATCATGGTCGTGGTGATTGGATTGGAGGTTGGTCGAAAACGGTAAGGCGTGTTGTGGGGGCCGCTGCGTTTCCGACAGTTAATGTGAACCTGGGAATAAAGCCAACGGTACTTGGTGAAACTTTGGCGTAGATTCGCAAATGGCGGGTTGGGTGTTCAGGAGGCGAAGGCCGACTCGTGTGCGGAGCGAGGGGCCGGGGTGGATGAGGTGGCCACTGGATGGAGGATGGTTGCGGCGAGGAACATTTCAGGCTCGATCCGGTATTGGGTGGACCTAGTATTCGCATTCCTTTTACCAAGCTATTCCTTTCTAGCCAATCTCTTGACTCATGGTTTTACCTGACTATTTCGGACGAACTCCTCTCGTAGCCGCGCTTGCGGTCTTGCTTTCGGGCTGCGCTTCCCTCGATGCGATGCGTCGCGTGGAAGTGGATTTCACCTATGTGGCTGACTTGGCTGCGGATTTGGCCGAGGACGATTACAAGGCGCCGGAGCCTTTGCCTAGCGTTTTGCAAGAGCTCGACTACGACGCGTATCGGAAGATCCGCTACAATGCGGACAAGTACATGTGGAAGAGCGAGGGCTTGCCTTTTACCTTAGGCTTTTTCCATCCGGGCTTCTTGCACAAGGATCGGATGAAGATCCATGAGTTCACGCCGACCCATGAGCAGCACATCCGGTACTTGAACGAGTTTTTCGAGTTCGAGGATCAGGAGTTGAAGAATGCGATGCCGTCCTCGCTTGACTATGCGGGATTGAGGCTGTCGTACGCGGCCGATGGCGAAGGCGATTATCGCGAGGTGACTTCGTTTCTGGGCGCGAGCTACTTTCGTGGTACGGGTTTGGATTTGCACTATGGCACCTCGGCCCGTGGGATCGCGATCGACTCGGGCTTGGGGCAACCGGAAGAGTTTCCCAAGTTCACGGAGGTGTGGTTGGGGAAGCCGCTGGCCGATTCTACGTCGGTGGTGATGTACGCGCTTTTGGATGGTCCCAGCGTGACCGGTGCCTACGAGTTCGTCATCCGCCCGGGAGAATCGACGGTGATGGACGTTAAGGCGCGGCTTTTCTTTCGCGATTCGGTGGACAGCTTGGGAATCGCTCCGCTGACTAGCATGTTTTGGCGTGGCGAGAATCGGGGCAGCAGCGAGCGGGACTACCGTCCGGAGGTGCACGATTGCGACGGGCTTGTCATCGTGGCGAAGGAGAATGAACCGATTTGGCGGGCGATCGACCTGGCGGAGAGGACGCGCTTGTCCTATTTCAGTGTGAACCAAGTCGAAGGCTTTGGGCTGATGCAGCGCGACCGGGATTTCGATAATTACCAGGACTTGGAGGCGGAATACCACCAGCGGCCATCGGTCTGGGTGGAGCCCAAGGGAGATTGGGGAAAAGGATTCATCAAGTTGGTGGAATTGCCGACCGACTCTGAATTCGAGGATAACGTGATCGCTTTTTGGGAACCGGCGGTACTTCCGGAGAAGGGGGCTGTGTTGGATTTCGAATACGCTATCCACTGGACGCCTGAGGTGGTGCCTGCTCGTTATCCGAGTTCTATCGTGACCGCAACCCGAACGGGGGCTGACCCTTCGTATCCAGGCACTGAGCTTTTCGTGATAGACTTTACAGGAGTGGAAGGTGAAGCCGTTCCCGAGATGCTGGCGGTGGTGGAAGGCGCGGCCAAGTTGGTGGACGATCGGGTGGTTTGGAATCCGTATTCAAAAACGTGGCGCGCAGTTTTGAGAATGAAGGGCGAAGGCGAGAGTGGAGTTGCTGAAGCTCGCTGCCAGTTGCTGTTCCTGGATGGCAGCAATTCCGAAGTTTGGGCCTACCAATGGACGCGTTGAACAAGATCTTCCCGCACAGCGAGGGGTTGGTCGATTGGAGCGAAGCCTACGAGCGTGTGGAGGGGTATTTTTGCGCTTTGCAAATTCGTGACCGGCTTTTGCTGAGCCAGTTGGTGGCCCAGATCCTCTCGCGGGCGGCGGAGCGCATCGATGGGAGCGACAAGGCTCCCTCGGTCCTAGCTATGGAAGAGGCGAAGGAAGTGGTCCGGAATTGGTTTGGCAAGGTATTGGATGCGGCCGGGGTGGAGCATGGAGAGCTGGGCGCTCAGGGGCGTTTGGCGCTGTTTTTGGCTGACATGCCTGCTTGCTGGCAGAACGAATTCTTGCACCCGGGGCCTTGGCCGGCGGAGTTCTTGGAGGCGATGAAGGCGACCTACTTGAGTACGGGCCCGGAGTTTAGCAAGGCTCGCATGACGCCGAGAGACATTGACTTAGGGCCGGTTTCGGCGGTGGCGGACGAGACGTGGCGCGTGATCGATCGCTGGCCGATCTTAGGGGCGCTTTTCGTGTGGACGCTCTATTTGGGCGGGGTCGCTTTACTGGTGTATTTGTTGCATTGATATGAAGGGTGGAATTGTAAGCATCGGGCAGTTTTTCGATTGGCAACGGCTCTTCTTTTTTGTGACGGCCTTGCTGTTCACTCTCTTCCCAACCGTTCTCTTTGGGAACCTGTTGTGGCGTGTGGGGATCGAGCAAGGCTTGTGGCCGGTAACGTTGTTGTTTGCGATTCTGACGTGGAACATTTCCTGGGGGGCGACGCATTCGATCGTGGGTTTTTTCAAGCGGCGGAGAAAGGGGAGGAGTCCGGTCGAAACCTCCCTCGAACAGGAGAATCCGGGAAGCGTGGCAGTCGTGTTGCCGGTCTACAACGAGGACCCGCGGCGTGTTTTTGCGGGGCTCAAGGCCATGTACGAGTCGCTGCAGAAACAGGAGGGCTCTGAAGTCTTCGACTTCTACATCCTCAGTGACTCTACGAAGCCGGAACGCTGGTTGGAGGAAGAGCAGAGTTGGGCGGCCTTGTGCCGGGACCTGAAGGCATTTGGGCGGATCAACTACCGTCGCCGTTCCGTGAATACGGATAAGAAGGCGGGGAACTTGCTGGAGTTTTGCGAGAGTTGGGGAATGCGCTACCGTTATATGGTGACGCTTGACGCGGATAGCATCATGAGTGGCGAAACGCTGATGGCCCTGTACCGTCGTATGGAGGCGGATACGCGTATTGGGATTTTGCAGACAGCTCCGAAGATTGTTTATTCCGAAAGTTTTTGGGGACGGCTTCAGCAGTTCTCCAACCACTTTTATGGGCCGGTCTTTATATCGGGCCTCAATTTTTGGCAGGGGGGGCAAGGGAACTATTGGGGACACAATGCGATTATTCGCATGGCCCCGTTTATGGAGCATTGCGCCTTGCCGGACTTGCCGGGGCGGGAGCCGTTTGGCGGTAAGATCTTGAGTCACGATTTCGTGGAAGCGGCCTTGATGCAGCGGGCGGGCTACGAGGTGCGGCTCGCGGAGGATCTTGAAGGCAGCTACGAGGAATGTCCGCAGGACATGGTCGAGCACGCGAAGCGAGACCGGCGCTGGTGCCAAGGGAACATGCAGCACTTCTGGCTGCTTTTCTCGCGGGGCTTGACCTTTGCGAGTCGCTTGCACCTTGCCAACGGAATCATGGGGTATGCGTCCTCGCTCCTGTGGGCCTTGTTTTTGGTATTGAGTGGAATCCTCATGTACAACCGGGTCAGGAGTCATCTTTCGTTGCTTCCCACTTCAGGGGTGGGGGATTTGTTTCGCATTCCTTTGTCCGACCATGGGCTTCTGGTGGCTGGCGTGACCTTTAGCCTGCTGTTTTTACCCAAGGTGCTTGCCTTGTTGGACGCTTATTTGAGTGAAGGAAGGACTCGTGTATTTGGTGGGGCGATACAGTGCACGTTTAGCGTTTTTCTTGAGGTGGTAAGCTCGGCCTTGGTCGCTCCTATTATGATGCTGTACCATGGGCAGTTTGTGGTCTTTACCGCTTTGGGCAAGGGTGTCGGGTGGAGCACGCAGAACCGTCTCGCGGGGGATGGGCTCAGCCTGTATGATGCCTTTGTGTCTCATCGAGGGCATGCGATTGTGGGGGTGGCGTTTACCCTTCTGGCGAGGCAGGTGAGTGAATCCTTCCTCTATTGGACTCTTCCGGTAAGCGGAGCGATGGTGCTGGCTCCTTTTGTTTCGTGGATTCTCAGCAAGCCGTCGATCGGACGGCGGCTGCGACGTATTGGAATCTTGGTGACTCCGGTCGAGCACAAGGTCGAAGAGGAACTTGTTGCCGTCCACGAGCACGAAGAGGAGTGGAAGCGGAAGAATTGGATTTTTGAGGAAACTGACTCTGTGGCCGGGCTGATGAATGCGGTGGTCGATCCCTACCTGAACGCGATTCGCGTGACCCTTGCAAAGGAGTCGGAGTCGAGCCTGGATACGGCTAACGCGAAGCAATTGGGCGACTCGCTTCTTTACAAAGGAGTGGAGGGCTTACGGGCTTCCGAGTGTAAGCTCGCTCTCTCCGATGCGGATTTGTTGAGTTGGCTACACCGACAAGTCTGGACGCTGGATCCGGATGACCTGCATGAGTCTTGGGGCCCGCTTTTCCAACGCTACAGCTGGATGCAGCTGCAGCGCGTCGGGTAGAGCGCTCTACGGCTGTCGGTCCGTCCTACATTCAAGGTCGCAGCAAATCGCGTGACGAGCACGCTCCCACGAATGTTGGCGTCGAGAGCGTGCGACTAACGATCAGCAACCTTCGTTAGAGGCCGGTGATGTAGGCTTCGAGTTCCTCAGCGAGCGCTAGCTTCAGGTGGTAGACGCGGCTGGTCTGGAAGGCGTGCGTGCCGAATTTTTCGGGAGCAAGCTTTAGGGTGAGTTGCGTCCGATCGTCTGACAGGGTTGCGGCCGCAACGGTGTGCTCGATGGTGTCGAGCTCAGGGGAACCGTAGTCCGGCGCGTCTCGATACATCCAGGAGGTGACGGAGAGGATCGACTGTAGTTGCTGATCGGTTACGGCCGGATCGAGCGGCTTTGTGAGGGCGACGGCAATGGTCAGCTCGTCGTCTTGCAGCTGGGCGGAGTGGATGGCTTGCGGAATCGTTTCGCCATCCCAGACGATGCGTTGGAGGCTGGCGATCTTGCCGCCGTGGGCTTGCCAACCGCGACCGGTTTGGCCGAGGAGGAGGCTGCCGTCTTTCTGGAAGACAGGACGCATGATGCCGGACTGGAGGTGCGCTCCGAAGGGAATCACGGTGCCGCGTTTTTCGCCGGCGATTTCAAAGGTGACCACTCGGAAGAGTCGTGATTGGGTTTGGTCTCCGATGTACATTTGCCCTTGGAAGGGGCCGAAGGCGCCGTCGGTGGTGTCCCAGGTCATGTGTCCGGGGGAGTTGGCCACCTGGTTGTGCGGGAAGAGCGCGACGGCTGTTTCTCGGTTTTCTGCAGCGGCGGGCCATTGGAGTTCGGGGGAATCGGGGGTCACGCTGGGTAAGTCGACAAGGCCCGCAGGATGTCCGTAGTATTTGTTTTCTTCGAGGATGAAGAGCTTGGAGGTGCTGACATATTCGCCTTGGTTGTCGGCGTACCAGATGGTGCCTTCTGGATCGATGCCGAGGCTGGCGGGACTGCGCAGGCCGTTCGCCCATGGGATGAACTCGCCTTCTGGCGTGACCTTGATGGTCCAGCCGCTGAAGCCTCCGGAGCTGCCCATGTAGAGGCCTTCACCCTTGAATATGGCTTCGTCGGCGTGGAGCAGGTTGAGGTTGAAATAGTAGTTCCCTGCTGCGTCACGCACGGGGCCGTGCATGTAGGAGTGGTAGTTGCTGTGGTAGCTGAACTGATCGGCTAGGGTTTCGAAGCTGTCGGCGATGCCGTCGCCATCCGTATCGGAAATGCGGGTGAGCTCGGGCTTTTGGCCGGCTACGATGGTGAGGCCTTTTTCGTCCTCTACCACGAGGCCGAGGCAATCGAAGAGGCCTTCTGCGAAAAGCTGCCATTGCCCGTCGACGATTCTCCAGATGCCGGAGGTACGGGTGCCGACCACGATGGTGCCGTCTGGAGCAACGTCGATGCCTGTGGCTTCGAAGAGCAGCTCGCGGCCTATATTGTCGTGGGGGGGCAGGTATTGCTCGGAGCGGTAGCCGGCAGGGAGTTGAGCGTCCGTATCTTGGATGACCAGCGCTTGCTGGAGGTAATCTGTATCCGTTGATTCGGGACGCCAAACGATGGAGGCGAGCGCGAGCTTTGCGGTCAAGGTTGCGTGGAGCTTGTCGCTCGCGGGGAGCGTCCACTTTCCGTCCTCGCCGAGGCTGCCGCTGTCGACTTGGGCTTGCTTGAGAGCGGTGGTGTCTACGGTGAAGGTTTGGGCTTCAGGTAGCGTGCCGGAGATGTGGATTTGGGTGGATCCGTCCTTTGCGACGACGACTTGGACGGAAAGTTGGTTCTTTCCAACGCGGTAGTGGAATGTTGGGGGCGCGTCCGCTGGCCGGGAAGGTAGAGTGTAGCCTAGGAATTGGGCGTCGATTTCTGAGAGGAGTTCGAGGTGGTCCTTTTCGTTATAGAGGGACTTTTTTATGGTTTCGAAATCTTGGAAGACGGCTTCCTTGAAGGAAAAGTCGATGGTCTCGCCGGAGGCGTCGAGCGGAGTTATGAGCCCCTTGTTTTCTGGCAGGCTGATTTCCTTGTTTTCGTAGCCGGGCTCGAAGCCGCTTCCGCCGCGGTTTTCCCATTCGCCCGCTGCGTTGAGGAAGCCGCCCTGCCAGATCTTTTCGATAGTGAGGGTTCGCGGGTCGAAGGTGTAGTTGAGCCCGATGGGAAGTCCGACGTGTATGGATCGGCCGGATACGTCTCTCATGGATCCGCGTTGGATGCGGGTGCGGTCAAAGACGAGTATCTCGTTCTTGTCTTCGAACGGGTCGTATTGAGTGGGGCCATCCTTGGTGACGAGTACTTCGATAGGGCCGCGTTGGTCGTTGTCGTTCAGGGTTGAAAGGTAGCGGTAGATGGCGTCGACCTTGGCGTCGGAGAGAGTGTCCTCGCTGTAGGGAACCATGATGGGGAGGTAGGGCTTGCCGGCGTTGGGGCCTTGGCTCGCGATTGCCAGCTCGACTGCCGGCGTACGGATGGAGCGTTTCGCGTAGGAGAGATTTGCTTCGACGGTAAAGCGGGAGTCGGAGGCTGCTTCGTGGATCTCGTGCTTCTGGGGATTCCTTTGGAAGAGGCCGTAAAGGTTAGGCCCGGTCTTGAAGGAGGTGTCGCCCTTCTTGGTGGTGTGGCACTCGATGCAACCCATGGCGGCGAAGGTTTCCTTACCGAGCTTCACTTGGTCGACCAGTTCGTCCGCGTTGGTTTTTTGGCCGGGCTCGGGAATGGTGACGCCGTCGTAGTCGGCGTGGTCTACTTGGATGTTTCGGATGGCGATGGGGCCGTTGACGGCGCGGAATGCGAGCGGGCCGTCGTATTGCTCCCATTGCTTGATGGATCCGGGAGTGAAGTAGGGGATTTGGGCGTCGCTTTGAACTTTTTCGCCGTTGAGGTCGATTTCGAGGAAGGTGGCGTTGGCGAGTTTTTGGAAGGTTTCGTCGCGGCGGAAGGTGCGGAAGCGGATGGAGATTTGGTTCCATTCGCCGGCGGGCTTGCTGGCTTGGGCGAGGGGGGGAGTGGCCTCGAAGGACTCTTCCGTATCGTCATTGATACCCCCAGCGAGGGTGCCGGCTGAAGCGACCCCCAGTTTCACTTCGTATCGTCCTTGCAGGTAGACTCCGGCTTGGGATCCGGCGGGGACCATGTATTCGAAGGAGATGATTTGGTCGGAGTAGTAGGCCTTGGTGTGGAGGTATCCATTTTCTCCATCGAAGCCATTGGTGTAAAGGATGTTGCCGGACTCGGACTCGCTTGCGGTGAAGGCTGTGCCATCGTCGCTGAGCGCTATCGAGCTGGTTTGAGCCCAGGCGTCCGCTGGATCGATTAACTCTTCTAGACTAAGTTGAGCTTGAGCGTTGAAGGATGCAGAGATCAGGCTGCAGGTGATCGCAGCCTGAATGAATCGTTGAAGGTGTGTCATGTTGGTGTTGTTGTTCGGAGGGGCACGATGCTCCCGCTATCGGTCTAATCAGATTTGATCCGAAAATAGGGTGTGTGAAGTTCAATCGTATTGTAAGAGTTCCCTAATTTCGTTGCGCCTCGTTGGGTCTGGCCGAGTATGGGGTGGATATGGCGAACAGAATAGAAATCAACGTACCAGAAGGTTTTAGGAACTTGAAGGGACAGTTTGGAGGCATCTTTGGCCTCATCATCATAGGCTTATTGATTTGGGCAGGCTTTTCCAGTGTGTACACGGTTCCTGCGGAGTCGCAGGGGGTTGTGCTGAGGTTTGGCAAGTATAAGGATACCGTGAATCCCGGACTGCAGTTCAAGCTGCCGTTTAACATCGATCAGGTCGAAATCGTTGCGGTTCAGCGCCAGATGAAGCAGGAGTTTGGTTTCGGCTCCCCTGGCGCGACCAATCGGACGCAGTACGCGGCGAGTCGCAGCGAGCAAATGGCGGAGCGTAGCATGGTGACGGGCGACTTGAATGCGGCATCCGTCGAGTGGAACCTTCAGTATAAAATTGAGGATCCGGAAAAGTTCTTGTTCAAAGTAAGGGACCCGGAGGACACTCTACGTGACATATCGGAGTCGGTGATGCGTACGGTCGTGGGCGATCGCACGGTGGACGAAGTCATTACAATTGGCCGTCAGGAGATTTCGATCGTAGCCTTGGAAATGATGCAGTCGCTTGTGGACAAGTACGAACTAGGGCTTCGCATCGACCTCGTCGAGCTGCAGAACGTGAATCCGCCCGAGCAGGTGCGGGCCTCTTTCAATGAGGTGAACCAAGCTCAGCAGGAGCGAGAGAACCTGATAAATGTTGCGAATGGTGAATACAACAAGGTAATTCCTCGCGCTCGCGGGTTGGCGGACCAGTCCATCCAAGAAGCGGAAGGTTACGCTCTCAAGCGCGTGAATGAGGCTGAGGGTGACGTGGCTCGTTTCGAGGCCATGTTGAAGGAGTACGTCAAGGCCCCGGAAGTGACCAAGCGGCGTATCTATCTCGAGACCATGCAGGATGTCGTCTCGAAAATCGACAAGAAGATCGTGCTCGATAGCGACGCCAGTTCGGTGTTGCCGCTCTTGCAGCTCAACCAGAACTAAAGCTCGAAGCAGGAGATATTCAGCATGAAGCAAATCGCGCAATTTTTCACAATAATCGTTCTCTTGGCCGTCATTGTTGTCGGCTACAATTCAATCTACACTGTTCGGGAAACCGAACAGGTAATTCTTACCCAGTTCGGAGAGGTGGTCGGCGATCCTGTGGTCGAGTCCGGTCTGCACTTCATGGTGCCCTTCGTGCAAAAACCGAATGTCATGGAGAAACGGATACTCGACTGGGATGGGCGCTCTACGGAGATGACTACTAAGGATAAAACCTTTATCGAGGTGGATACGTTTGGTCGTTGGAGGATCCAGGATCCGAAAAAGTTCTTCCTGACTCTTGGAAATGAACGCCGCGCGCTTTCGCGTTTGGACGGTATCTTAGGTTCGGCTACAAAGGATGCGATCGCGAACAACGCTCTCGTAGAAGTGGTACGTTCCACTCAGGGGCGAGAACCGCAGATCGACGATACGCTCGAGGGGACATCCGCTCGCATTGGAAAGCTGCCTTCCATCCAGAAAGGCCGGGTTGCGGTGGAAGAGGAAATCTTTCAGGCCGCTGCTAAGGAGCTTACGGGGCTAGGCATCGAGTTGCTGGATGTACGTTTCAAGCGAGTGAATTACCAAGATAGCGTGCAGCGAAGCATCTTCCAGCGCATGATCTCCGAGCGTCAGCAGATTGCGGAACGTTTCCGTTCGGAAGGCGCTGGAGAAGCGGCGAAGATCCAAGGGAAGCGCGGTCGCGACCTGCAGGAAATCGAGTCGGTGGCGTATCGTACCGTCCTCGAGATCCGAGGCGACGCGGATGCGAAGGCAACCCAGATCTATGCTGACGCGTACAACCAATCGTCTGCCGCAGTCGAATTCTACGAATTTATCAAGTCGCTCGAAGCGTACGAGTCCGTGTTGCAAGGGGATACGACCTTGATCCTCACTACCGAGAGCGAACTCTTCAAGTATTTGAAGAATATTGACTAGTTTGTAATCGAATAGCGGATACGTTGTTTTTTGGGGAGCTCGCCGGAAGGCGGGCTCCTTTTTTTGGGTACATCACCCAAAGTAGTGGAAAGGTTTGGCAAAGAGTCTGGCTGATGAAAACACACACTAGAGTGGTGTAAGACAAATGGGTTGCCCTGATTGTTTATCGACTGGGTGTTTTTTAGCCACAAAGAGGCACGAAGAATCGGGTTGTGTGAGCCAGCCTCATAAGGCTGGTGTTGGTTTCTGAAGGCGAAAGTAAGTGTTTGGTTATGTGCAAGGGACTTGGCTGACACGACCTAGTGGCCGAGGATTTTCACTCGATTTTCTTATGGGGTATTGAGTACGGGGAGCTGCGTCTTCGGAGAAGTCGCGCCACCTGGGACTTCCTACTTGTTCCTGAGTCGCCAGTAGCCGGCGAGGGCGCTGCCGATGACGGAGTGCATGACCGCGGAGATGGCGCAGGGCACCGCTGTGAGTGGATTGGTGGCGAAGTGTTTGGTGGCGAGGGCAGTGGCGAGCCCGGAGTTTTGCATGCCGACTTCGATGGAGATGGTTCTGCGAATCAGCTTATCGTAGCCGAGGATGCGAGCGAATAAATAGCCAGAGGCGAAGGCGGCGCTGTGGAGGAGGACTACTGCTCCCAGCAAGGTGAAGCCCGACTCCAGTACCGCGTCGGCTCGCGCTCCGAGGATTGCGGCGCAAATGAGAGCGATCACGATTACCGAAACGAGGGGGCCGACGGGGAGTACTGCTTTTACCAGTTTGGGGAAGGCGTGGTGAAGCACGACGCCGATGGCGACCGGTGCGAGCACGATCTTGATCATGCTCAGGAACAGGCCGGCGGCATCGACGGGAACGTATTGGCCTGCCAAATACGAAGTGAGTAGTGGGGTGAGAGCGATTGCTACCGCGGTGGAGCACATCGTCATGAGCACGGAAAGGGCGACATTTGCCCGAGCGATAAAGACGACGACGTTGGAGGCGGTTCCGCCGGGGCAGCAGGCCACGAGAATGAGTCCCACGGCAAAGTCGGTAGGCAGGTGGAGGGCCTTGCCGATAGCCCAGCCCCAGAAGGGCA
>JBNKSG010000129.1:0-11217 GCA_050297195.1 Opitutaceae bacterium
CCGCTTCGGTCGCGAACCAAGGCAAGGCCGCTTCCGGGCGGGATTCGTGGGCGCGTAGTAGAAGTCTCATGAATAATACAGGCTAGGACTAGATTCACTGCCACCTCCCGAATACTCTCTCACCGCCAAATGGAAATACATCCCGAAATGTCACCCAAGCACATCGCTTGGATCGAGAAGCAAAAAATGTTTTTCGTCGGCACCGCTCCCTTGTCGGGCGACGGCCACGTAAACTTGTCGCCAAAAGGTGGAGACAGCTTCCGCGTGCTCGGTCCCCTAGAGGTTGCCTACCTTGACTACACCGGCAGCGGAGCCGAGACCATCGCCCACCTCCGCGAAAACGGACGCATGGTCATCATGTTCTGCGCCTTCGAGGGCCCACCGCAAATATTCCGCCTTCACGGAAAAGGCACCGTCCACCTAAAAGGTACCGCTGAGTACGAGAAGCTCGCCACCCAATTCCCCGAGAATCCGGGAGCGCGAGCTATCATAAAACTCGATGTCAAAAGAGTCGCGGACTCGTGCGGCTATTCTGTTCCCTTCTACGAATACCAAGGGAACCGCGAGGTCTTGAACAATTGGTCATCCAAGAAGGGTGAAGACGGAATCCTCGCCTACCAACAAGAGAAGAACGTGACGAGCATCGACGGTCTCCCCAGCATCGACCCACGCTAGGCAGTAGACAAAGACGACATCTTTGCTGCAATTCGCCCCAAGCTTCCCTAGACATTTCGGAAACTCGTCACCAAGATGCAACTACAAGACGCCATCAATTCCATAAACGCCTCCTTAGCGCCCGGAGTCTTCGTGACAAGGGTGCGGCTCCTGCCGGCTGGGCTTCAGTCAAAGCATAGCACTTTGGTAGGAGTCATTCGCCAACTGAACAGCGAACGCCAGAGTCTGGAGGCGCTCTGCCCCAGCCTCAACCGCGTGAGCAAGCCAGCACTACGTCACCCTCAAGGAGGAAGTCAGCAACCATTCCTAGCGGCATGATTCCCACCACAACACGCTTGTCCTACGCAAATGGATACATGGAGCTCGGCATGCTTAAGGAAGCAGGATCCGAACTCGATGCGATCGCCCCCACCGACCGGCT
Source organism: Opitutaceae bacterium (assembly GCA_050297195.1). Lineage (GTDB taxonomy): Bacteria > Verrucomicrobiota > Verrucomicrobiia > Opitutales > Opitutaceae > Pelagicoccus. The sequence continues at coordinate 1,097 of JBNKSG010000129.1, forward strand.
CCGGAGCGAAGTGCTGCTCATGCGCTCGAAGCTGTACATGGAATCTCAAAACTGGGAGGTCATGGCTGCCGTTTCCAAGCAGCTCGCGGAGCAGCTCCCGGACTCCCCGCACGCATGGACGAATTGGGCTTACGCCCTGCGCGAGATGAACCGCAACGAAGAGGCGAAGGAAGTCGCCCTGCACGGTCTTGCCCTCCACCCGCAGGAACCGATCCTCTGGTTCAACTTAGCCTGCTACTGCTCCCTGCTCGGCGAATTTCAAGATGCTTCCGACCACTTGGACTCCGCCATCAAGCTCGACAAGGATTTCGAAAAGGAAAGCGTCGAGGACCCGGACCTCGAAGGCCTGTGGAATTGGCTCAAGAGCCAAGAGGAAACGCTTTAAGATGCGTCGCTCCTAGATTTCTGCAGCGAGCGCGCCGCCGTCCTTAAGGTCGCGCGAATGTCCTCAACTTCAATCGGCTTGCACAACAGGCAGGGGATCTTCATCGCATCGCACTTTTGCCGTACCTGCTTGTTCACCGTCGACGTGATTGCAGCGATGTAAGGAACCCTTCCATCCCGCTCCACCTGCATTTCGACCAACATATCCGTCGTCTCGAAGCCATCAAGATCCGGCATGCGAAGGTCCATGAAAACAGCGTCGTAGCGATTCGAGGCGGCTAGGCGCAGGGCATCGGAACCGCTCTTCGCCTCATGCGGCGCATAGCCAAGCTTCACCAAGATCGCCATCAGGAAACCGCGAACCAAGTGGCTGTCTTCTACCACTAAAACGGAGAGCGGATAGGCCTGGGCGAAACGGAGCGAAGACTCGTTCTCGAGATCGTTGAACTGCCGCTCGATCTTCTGGTCGTCGTGGCAAGCAACCGTGAAACGGAAATCGGAACCGCGGCCGACACGGCTTTCCGCACGGATCGTTCCTCCCAGCATGCGCACGAGCCGCTTGCAAATAGCGAGCCCCAAGCCCGTGCCTTGGTAGCGCCGGCTGTAAGACGAGTCCACCTGAGTGAAGGTCTCGAAAATCGAATCGAGATCCGTCGGAGCGATTCCGATTCCTGTATCCGTCACCCGAAACTCGACAATATTCCCTTCCAGCTTTCTCGCGTGGATACGAACCTCCCCTTCGGATGTGAACTTCACCGCATTGCCCACCAAATTAAACAGGATCTGCTGCAGGCGCCGCGCATCCGAAATCAGTTCGCTAGGCATGCCGGGATCGATCTCGAGCGCAAGCTTTAGCCCCTTTTCCCGAACCGAGTACGAAACGGCGCTCAAGACGCTGGAAATCAGGTCCCGCGGGCTGAAAGCCTCGAAGGAGAGCTCCAGCCCACCAGCCTCGATCTTGCTGATGTCCAGCACGTCGCCAATCAAGGTCAACTGGCTCTCCGCGCACTGCTTCATCATGTTCAGCAGCTCCAGCGACTGCGGTTTCTCGCAGAGCGAAGTCAGCAAGTTTATGCCGCCAATGATCCCGTTCATCGGCGTGCGGAACTCGTGGCTCATCACCGCTAGAAAATCGCTCTTCGCCTGGGATGCCGCCTCCACCTTGCGCTTGGCCTGCTCCAGTTCGTTGATCAAGCGAAACCGCTCGATCGATTGGTTGATCGTACGCTCCAGGGCAAGCGCGGTCAGCTCGCTTTTGCTGAGATAATCCTGGACGCCCTTTTGCATCACTTTAAGGGCAAACTCTTCGTTGTCCAAAGCGCTAAGGATAAGCAGCGGGCAACTCGCCCTCTTCTGCAATGCTTCAAGATCTCCTAGGTCGACCTCCGTCGACAAGCCCAGATCCAACAACACCACATCGAAGCGTTTCTCCTCCAACAGCAACAGGGCCGCATCGTCTTCCAGTGTGAAGGTCAGGCTGAAACGCTCGTTCATCCCACGCGCCTCGAAAAGGCGCTCCAGAAACGCGCGATCTACCTCGCTTTCCTGGACAACAAGGATGCTGCGACGGGTCTTACCGAGGCTGTTCACCCGATTTTCACTCCCTAGTTTTCCCTTTTCCGTTTCGAGCATAACAAGAGCGGACTATCCCTGGCACCCTAACAGATTCCTGCAAAAGTCAGGCTACCGATTACTTAACACGAAAGAACGCACACTTTTTCGATTTTCGCAAAACCCCTACCGCGATAATCAGGGTAGTCCCCCACGGGAAAAACCGTTTTGGGCAAGTGGAGGACCCACGCAAACGAAGACTCTTCTCGCATTTGCGCAAGCGACGCAGTCAAATACCCATTTTCCGAGTATGACAAGAGTGCCCCGCGAGTTCGATACAGAGAAGGCCCTGGAACAGATTGGCCAATGGTTCCGCCAGATTCCCGGATCCATAACCGCCTTCTCTGGCGGCGTCGACTCCACCCTCGTACTCTTCCTCGCTCGCAAATACCTCGGCAAGGAACGGGCCATCGGCTGCATCTCGGACTCTCCCAGCCTCAAGCGCTCCGACCTGCAGGAGGCCAAGGACTTTTGCCAGAAAAACGACATCCGCCTCGAAATAATCCATACCAAGGAGATCGACGACGAAGCCTACTATTCCAATCCCTTCAATCGCTGCTACGCCTGCAAGAGCCACCTCTACCAAGACCTCTCCCAGCTGCTCGAAAAACACCCGGGCTACGTCGCCTTGAACGGAACCAACCAGGACGACTTCGGCGACTACCGCCCCGGCCTGCAAGCCGCCTCCCAAGCCCAAGTCCGCTCCCCGCTCGCTGACTGCGGCCTCGACAAAGCCGCCGTTCGAGCCCTCGCCAAGCGCCTCGGACTCGCCAACTGGGACAAGCCGGCCAGCCCCTGCCTCAGCTCCCGCATTCCTTACGGACAAGCCGTCACCCGCGAGAAGCTGACCCGCATCGAACTCGCCGAAAGCGTGCTTGCCCGCTACGGCTTCCACGAAGCCCGCGTTCGCCACTACCAAGACGAAGCCCGCATCGAGGTCCCCCAAAAAAACCTCGAACAAGTGAAAGTCCACCTACCTATGATCATCGAAACCTTTGCCGCTATCGGTTTCCCCCAAACCACCCTCGACACCGAAGGCTTGGTTTCCGGAAAGCTAAACAGCGCCCTTCCCTCCAAAGCATGAGCGATTCCTTCGAACTCGATTTCAACCGTCCCGCCCGGCTGGGATTTCCCGAAGTCATCTACGGCACAAGCAAATCCCTCAACACCCTCGTCGAAATCCTCGAGAGCTACCAAAGCAAAGGCCTCAACGCCCTCGCAACCAAGGTCCAAGCCGACAAGGGCACCGCCCTGCAAAAACGCTTTCCCGGCAGCCTCTACGACGAAACCTCCGGAACCTTCACCCTCAAGGAACCGCTCGCCGAGAGCCACAAGCGCAACGATATCGCCATCCTCTCAGCCGGGACCTCCGACGCCTTCGTGGTCAACGAGGCCTACCACACGCTCAAATTTCTCGGCTGCCACGGGAGCCGCTACAACGACATCGGCATCGCCGGCATCCATCGCCTCCTCTCCAAAGTCGAAGAGCTTAAGAAATTCAAGGTGCTGATCGTCGTCGCCGGATTCGAGGGAGCCCTCCCCACCGCCGTCGGCGGACTCCTGCCCCAGCCCATCATCGCCGTGCCCGCATCGGTCGGCTACGGCGTCTCCGAGGGCGGAACCGCCGCCCTCCATACCATGCTTTCCAGCTGCGCCAACGGCATCACCGTCGTCAACATCGACAACGGCTACGGCGCCGCCATGGCAGCCTTCCGTATCCTGAATAGCATTACTTGATCCCCCCATGTCGAACACCCTCTACATCGAACCATTTTCCGGCCTCGCCGGCGACATGCTGCTCAGCGCCCTTTGCTCCCTCGCCAACGCCTACGACGAGATTCTCGAACTCCCCGCCAAGCTTCACCTCCCGGATGGAAAGATCGAGATCCAAACGCTCAACAAGAACGGAATCGTCTGCAAACATATCAACATTATCGATACAGGCGAAACGCATTCCCATAGCCACGGCAAACACAGCCATTCGCACGGCCCGCATCGGCACCTGAGCGACATTCTCAAGCTAATCGAAAACGCGCGCATTTCCGAGCGAGCCAAGGAAATCGCAAAGTCGATTTTCCAGATCATCGGCGAATCCGAAGCGCGGATACACGACATCCCTATCGAGAATATCCATTTCCACGAAGTCAGCGGAGTCGACTCCATCCTAGACATCGTTGGCTGCGCCGTGCTGCTGGACCGCCTCGACATCACAGCCTGCTACAGCGATCCCGTTTGCATCGGATACGGATCGGTGAAAACCCAGCACGGACTCCTGCCCGTTCCCGCCCCCGCAACCGCCGACATTCTCAAGGGCATCCCTAGCTACAAAGGCGACGAGCAAGGGGAACGCTGCACCCCCACTGGAGCTGCCACCCTGAAGTACCTAGCCCCCCAATTCACGCCTCCCCCTCAACCAGCCAGAGAGATCGCCTACGGACCTGGCAAAAAAGACTTCACCTCGGCCAACGTAGTTCGCGTATCCCTGCTCGAAACCGCCCAAACGGAAGCCTCCAGCACCTGGGTGATCGAGACCAACCTGGACGATATCACCGGCGAGTACCTCGGATCCGACTTCCAGGAAGGCCTGCTCCAAGCGGGAGCCCTAGATTACCACCTTTGCCCCGTGCAAATGAAAAAAGGCCGCCCGGGCCTCCTGCTGAGTGCCCTCGCCACCCGAGAATCCCGGGACGCCGTCGCCGATTTCATATTGGAGAACACCAGCAGCATCGGCGTTCGATTCCACCTCACCGAGCGACGAATCCTCAAAAGAAGAAAGATTGCCATCGAAACCGAGTACGGTACGGTTCTAGCTAAAGAATCCGAGACGCCTTCCGGCCAAAAGAAGACCAAGCTCGAATACGAATCCCTCAAGGAAATCGCCCAGAAAAACAACCTTTCCCTCCAAGCGCTAAAACGAATTATTGCCCGTGACTAAGACCGACCTCAGACTCCAAGCAAAATGAAAAAGACGATCACCACCTTCGCCTCTCTCGCTATCGCTGCCACCGCAGCCGCCCACACCACTCCGGTTCCTCACACGCACTCAGGCTTTGAGATGAGCTGGCAAACAGTTTTCGCTGGAATCGCCACCGCCGCTCTCGCCGCGCTCGCGCTCTACTTCGTTCGCAAAAAGTTCAAGGGAGCGAAGTAGGCACCTGCCAACCGCCGTCTTCACCGCTCGCCGCTATTAAGCTGCGAGCTTTTTGACGCTTCTCGATCGAGCCCTAGCGCTTCGAGCACCTGACGTCGGACCTCCGGTTTCGTCGCCTCCACCATAGGCGGCACCTTTCGCCAAGCTCTCCCCGCTTCACTCCAATTCCTCTCGACGCAAGCCATCTCCACACGGGCTCCAAAGCTCCGCGAACTGCCCTTCATAGTGTGCGAGAGCAAACGCGCTTTCTCAATAGTGCTTCAAAAATGCCTTCCAAATCGCTCAGCCCCAGCGGCCCCACGAAAACGACATCGACCTCCACCGGCACCTCCCGCAACGCATATTGCAGAGAGATAGACAGATTCGAATGATCGGAAACGATCAATACCCTCCGCTTCGCGAGCTTGTCGAACTGCCGCTGGTTCAAGGTAATACCCGGTCCCTCCGCCCACTCGAACAGAACCCGTATCCAAAATCTGGACCCAACTCCAACTTCGCTCGAGATATCGATCGTTCCAAGCGCCAGCTCCACCAAACGCTGGCTGATCACCTGCCCTAGGGCTCCACAAAATATGGTTCATCGGAACCCTCCGCGAAACCGCCACCAACTCTATGCGTTTTTGCCCCATAACAGGGCTTGCAGCCTCCCACCCTGCTGAAACAGATTAAGCCCATGCTTCAAAAAGTCCCTCTTCTCATCGTCACTCTGGCCCTAACCGCCCACCCCCTCCGGGCCACCGATAAAATCGACCAAGTACTCAACGAGCTGCAAGCACTCCGCCAACAGGTCGAAACCCTCGAAGCGCGCGTCGCCACCCTGGAGTCCGCAAACGCGAACGCCGTCGCCGCGCTCGAAAACAGTTCCTCCAAGATCGAGCCACGCCAACGCAAAAGCCTCTTCGACAACATGCGCATCGAGCTGAAAAAGGCCGAAGTGCGAGCGAGCGGCGCCTGGACTTCCTCCAACGCCTGGCAAGCCATCCAAAAGGACCTCACGGTCGACGAGGTCATCGCCGCCTTGGGCGAGCCCACTGACCGCAAGTTTTCAGTAAGGCGCGACACGGACGAAATCTTCTACTATCGCGGCGACCTCGAAGGAACCGGCGAACCGATCGAAGGCGAAATTCGCATCTACAAAGGCAAGGTCCGACGCTTCACTCTGCCAGACTTTCCAGAAAGCGACTAGCCTGCATTATTCATGAAACTCGTAGCGAGAGTCCGCGAGCCCAGTGCGGAAGCGGTTTTGACGCCGGTTCGCGGGAGAGGCTGGGTTGAAAACCCCGCTTCGGTCGCGAACCAAGGCAAGGCCGCTTCCGTGCGGGATTCGTGGGCGCGTAGTAGAAGTCTCAGGAATAATACAGGCTAGAGCGAGCCACTTCACCTATCGCGCTCGGACCGCGACATAGATCGTAGGGGGCGAGCTTTCGCTCCCCAAAAATCGCCTCCGCAAGGTTACACAAAAAAGCCGTATCCCCATTTCAGATACGGCTTGTAAGAATCATTTCCTCACTCTGCCCGAGGGCTCTATCAACTCGAAGGACCTGAGCCACACCCCCGAAGCTCCGCTCGCGCTCAAGCCATAGTCTATCTCTCGAGCGCTCGAAGCTAAACCGAGCCTCAATTCCATAAAGCGTACATCCGTACCCGCATCGCTCACCGTAGAGGTCGAAGCCCGATTTATGATACGCCCATCGTCGTTCATCACCGAAACCCAAAAGTCCTGGTCCGCGCTGCCTGCGTCCACTTCGTAAGTTACGCGAGCGATCACTTCACGACCCGCGAGTCCGCTTACGTCAACTTCCTGCAGCCAGCTGCGTGGCTTGCTCAGCAATGCGGAATCCAGTAAACGGCCGATTTCAATGTCTTCCTCGCGATCCCGCTCCTGTCCCGTGAGGCGGAAAAACGCCGAACCGGAAAAGCGGGTAAGTCCCAGCAAGCGTTCCGCTTCGTTCTCCACTTCGGCCTCTTCCGTAATCGAGTAAACGAAAGACGCCCCAAACAGCCCTAAGCCCAAGATAGCGAAAAGCGGCGCGGAACGGCGCGGGCTGGCGATGAGATGAATGCGGTCGCGCAAGGCGCTGGCCTTACGGTTGCCAAGCAAGCAGAGCGCCCCCGCCGGCGAAGTCAGCGAGCCGCGGCAACGCTGCATCACCCGCAACAAAGTCATTCCATAGTCGCGTACCGTTGTGATGCTAACCGTATTGACCACATCCGCGTCACAAGCCTGCTCCATGGAAATCTTGAACTGGCGAAACACCAGCCAGACGAGCGGATTGTACCAGTGCACGAAACACACCAGCATCAGGAGATGGTGCAAGAAAAGGTCACCGCGCTTGTAGTGCGTAAGCTCGTGCAATAGCACGCAGCGGATTTCCTCGTCGCTCAGCTCGTCGGCCAAGACCTTCGGGACTACCACGCGAGGATTGAAGATGCCCGCGATGCCCGGTGTCTTCACATCCTTCGAAACCAGCAAGGGAACATTGGCATGGATCCCGAAGCGGCGACGCGTATCCTTGAAAACCTCGTACAAGCGGCCGGAATTGATCCGCTCCGCCCGACCGAAAAAGCGGTGCAGGCGAATCGCATTGGCCAACAAGCGAGCCACCAAAAGCAAGATACCGATCGCCCAAAACGTCACCAAGGCGTTCTCCCACGAAAACCCGACCAAGGTGTTCTTGATGAGCTCATCCTGAGTTCGGAAATCCGGCAAAAAGGTTTCTCCCCAGCCCGCTTCCACCACGCCGCTGCGCAACACGCTCGTCCAAGTAGAAGGCTGCAGATTCTCGCTCAAGTTGAAAATACTCCCGCTAAACGGCAACGCCAGGGGCAGCGACAAGCGGATGACCAACAAAGCCCACGCCCAACAAAGCAGCTTGGGTGAAAGCCAACGCCTCAAGGCCGGAATGGCCAAAAGCATGAAAAAGCTCAGCAATGCAAAGCGTACGGATGCGTCCCAGTAGGACCAAAAAAGATCTGCCATGTTATTTTGCCTTCCGGTCGAGGATCGCTCTTAGCTCATCCAATTCACTATCCGACAACTCTTCGTTCTCGATGAAGTGGAGCATCATCGGGGCAACCTTGCCTCGAAATACTTTGCTAAGGAAATGACTTCCCTCGGTCCGGCGGCACTCCCCTTCGCTGAGAAGGCAGGAGTATACGTTGGCGCGTCCTTCGCGCTGAGACTCGATAACCCCCTTCTGCTCCAAACGAGCCAAGAAGGTGTTAACAGTCTTTTGCTTCCATTGGTCATGGGGCAGCAGGTCAAGCACTTCGGTAGCGGTCATCGGGGCGTGATCCCAGACTACCTTCATGACTTCCCATTCTGCATCGGATATTTTGGGGCCTTTTTCCATAGCATTAAGAAACGAGACCTTGAATAGACTACGCATGTAGTAAATAGTCAAGGTCTACATCGTTTAAATCAATAAGCCCCTTTCTGACTCCCCCTCACGCGCCTGCAACGCCAAAAACGCCCCGAGCGAGCCTCATTACCACCTGCCAAAAGCCACACTGCTCCACAATCCGGAAGCGTCCCCCCCTAAAAGCGTGCCTCCCAGTAGGGAGTAGCGCACGTCCTGAGCCCGATGAGTTCGGCTACTAATGCAGTCTCCCTCTCGGGAACGAGCGAAACTCTATCCCAATCGCGAAGCAGCTCATCCGAGCCGCGCCGGACCAAGATTTCAATGCAACTAGCATACCGTCGCCTCAAACGGAAAACCGTAGGCAATCCAACGAGAAAAACCGAAGCCCCCTCACCCGTACTGGAAGTTCCAATACAGGGGCATCCAGTATCATCGCCACTTTACGCAGCTTCGCTAGTCGGGACGATGATCTTCATCAACTCGATCCCTCCAAGGTGAAGGTCATTTCCACTAAGATGCACGCTTTGGGCCAACAAGTCTTCATGCCACCCCCAAAAAAAGCCCCGCCAAAGGGCGTAGCTAATCACCTCGATCGGGGGCCGCTCCCCTCAAGACATCCTCGACCTCCAGGAACCGCCCATACAACGGACACACACCCTTCAAGACCTCACACCTGCAAGAGACCACTCTGACTTCGAGTCAGCTTTTTCGAAACCGATATTGTATGACAACAGCTGATACGTTCCAAGACATTCGAAGGACTACATCAGCCCATTCTTTACAGCTCATATAGACTCCACAGGGATAATTCCTTTGTACATATCTCATTTTCCATCCGCCAATTCTATGGATGAAGAAAAGATGCCAAAAGTTGCCTCAACAAACGAAAAAGCAATTGATTCAACGGCCTACATACGCTAGCGCTTCATTTCAAACTAGAGAAGCCTATGTATAGATGAAGCTATGCAGCCAGTAGGTAGCCTTACCCCCCCAAAAAAAATACCCTACCAAGCGAAGCTGTCCGCGATGCGTGCAAAAACGTATCTCCGGTCCCAACGCTAATAGATTTATCGCTACATTGATAAGTGACGCCATTGTTTTTTCATCCCACCAAGAGGATCGCGCAGCCATATCAGTTCGCTATTCCGCAGGCGTTCTGGCCGTCGCTCTTGGGGATTCAGGTGCAAACTAACACAAACTAACACAAACTAACCCTACCAAATATGCATACATACCCTAAGAACCCAAGGAATAGGCTGACCGGCTTATTCCTTTTGACCTGCGCCCTGTCGGCCGTCAGCGGCTTCGCGCAAGATCAAAATGACACCGAGGAAGAAATCTTCGAACTCAGCCCCTTCGAGGTCACCGCTGGCGACTCTACCGGCTACAAGGCCAACGCGTCGCTGGCCGGTACCCGCATCAAGACCGAACTCAAGGACATCGCCTCTCCGCTCAGCGTCGTGACGAAGGACTTCCTTCGCGACACGGGAGCCACCGACAACCAGTCCCTGCTTACCTACACGACGAACACCGAAGTCGGCGGCGTGAACGGCAACTTCACCGGCGTGGGCAACACTCTGATCGCTGGCATTTCCGAAAGCTCCAATTTCGTT
>JBNKSG010000130.1:0-11085 GCA_050297195.1 Opitutaceae bacterium
CGGGGGTGATGGGGAAGTAGAATTTCCGGTCTTCGAGCATTTCGGCCCAGATGCCGCCGTAGACGCAGCGTCCGAGGTGTTCGATGAATTGTCCGTAGATGAAGGGTTGGATCTCTTCGCCGGTATTATCGAGATCGATGGCTACGGTGGAGGCGGACTCGTGGTGTTTTGGGTAAGCCATGGGGCTAAGCGCGGCCACGCCAAGGACCGCGAGGGTTTGGGTTAATCGGTTCATTTATTGGTATTGGTTAGGAATGGGGTTGTTTGCCGGAAGCGCTCTCGAGCGTTCGACTTGCACCGTAAGGTGCGCGCAAGAGCTGCGCTGGCCAATTAAAGAGAGGCTTTACTGTTAAGTAATTCTCGGATTGGATGTGTTCTCGGTGCAGAGCACTGTGTTCTCTCCGTCGTCTCCCCTAGGCGGCGCTTTACCCTTAGCTAATACCAACCCTGACCTTAAAGAAATGATACGTTTCCCATCTCACATTCTGTCTGCTTTCTCTCGTTTTGCTGCTCCCGGACTTTTGCTGGCGAGCGCTTTGCTCACTGGTTGCGGCGGCGGCGGCGATTCCGCTGACGACGCGGTAAAGGTCGGATTTGCTCAAGTGGGAGCGGAGAGCGTGTGGCGCACGGCCAACACGGATTCGATGCAGAGCGAGGCGAAGAAGCGCGGCGTCGACTTGAAGTTTTCGTCGGGCGAGGGCAAGCAGGAGAACCAGATCCGAGCGATCCGCAGCTTCGTGGCGCAGGGGGTGGACCTGATTATCCTTTCTCCGATCGTGGAGACGGGTTGGGATCCTGTCTTGAAGGAAGCGAAGCGCGCGGGGATCCCTGTGCTGCTGATGGACCGCGAGATCGAGACGGCTGACGATTCCCTCTACGCGGCGTTTATCGGATCGGACTTCGTGGAAGAAGGCCGTTTGGCTGCTCAGTGGATGGTGGACAACGTGAAGGGCGACACCGTAAAGATCGTGGAGCTGGAGGGCACTCCTGGTTCCGCGCCTGCGATCGACCGCCAGAATGGGTTCAAGGAGATCGTCGAGCAGCATCCTAATTTCAAGATCATCGAATCGCAGAGCGCGAACTTCCGTCGTTCCGACGGCAAGGACTTGATGGAGTCGCTGCTCAAGCTGCACAGCGAGATCGACGTGGTCTACGCTCACAATGACGACATGGCGCTGGGGGCGATCCAAGCGATCGAGGCGGCTGGGTTGAAGCCTGGCGAGGACATCGTGATTATCTCGGTCGATGCGATCCGGGAAGCTTTCGAAGCGGTCGTGGCGGGCAAGATCAACTGTATCGTCGAGTGCACACCCTTGTTCGGTCCGCTGGCCTTCGACATGGCGGAGAAGATTCTTAACGGCGAGCCTTACGAGCGTCGCGTGGTGATGAAGGATGGCGTTTTCGACCAGACGAACGCGGCGGACGTCATCGACTCGCGCAAGTATTAGTTTTGGGGATACACGAGGCGAGGGAATTGATTGCGCGGCGAACCCGTTCCGATGACGCATCTGGAGCGGGGCTGCGGTATGGACCAAGGTCCGAGCCTACGATTGGGACTTTATTATGGGTAACGACTCAACTCCACTTCTTAAAGTAAGCGGGCTATCCAAGAGTTTTGGTAGCGTGCAAGCTTTGGCGGACGTGAGCTTCGAACTGCGGGCGGGGGAGATTCACTCTTTGCTCGGGGAAAACGGGGCGGGCAAATCGACCACGATCAAGTGCATCACTGGCGTGCACAGTCCCGATACGGGAACGGTTGAGCTCAATGGCCAGGCTATCGCGCCGCGCAGCCCTCGCGAGGCGGAGCTGACTGGGATCGGCACCGTCTACCAGGAGGTGAACCTTTTGCCGAATCTTACGGTATTGGAAAATATCGTGCTGGGCCGCGTGAAGACGAAGGCCTTGGGAAAGATCGATTGGAAGGATGCGCGCCAGCGAGCTAAGGCGGCTCTTGGGAAGCTGGAGATGGACATCGACCTCGACGCCACGCTTTCGACGCTTCCGGTTGCCATGCAGCAGCTGGTGGCGCTGGCTCGCGCGCTGGAGGTGGATTCCAAGGTTCTGATCCTCGACGAGCCTACGGCGAGTTTGGACGAAGCGGAGGTCGAGAACTTGTTTCGGGTGATGAACCTGTTGCGGGACAAGGGAATCGGGATCGTCTTTATCACCCACTTCCTGGACCAGGTTTTCCGAATGAGCGATCGCATGACGGTGTTGCGCAATGGCCGCTACATAGTGACGCGCGATGCGAAGGGCTTGAGCAAGCAGGACTTGCTGCAAGACATGCTCGGGAAGGCGTTCGAAGAGATGCAGAGCCGTGGTAGCGAGCTGGACGCGATCGCCCAAGACCGAGCCAGTCGCGAGAAGCAGCTCGAAGTGCGCGGTTTGGGCGCTCCGGGGAAGATCGACTCGGTGGACTTGGAGTTGCGGGCGGGGGAAGTCGTGGGCTTGGCAGGCTTGCTCGGTTCGGGCCGTACGGAGTGCGCTCGATTGATATTCGGCGTGGACAAGGCGACGACTGGCAGCGTGGACCTGAAGGGTAGTCGAATCAAGCAGGGTGTACCCAGCGAGTCGATACGCCAGGGGATCATGCTCGCTTCCGAGGATCGCAAGGCGGAGGGGATTTTTCCGAATCTAACGGTGAGGGAAAATATCGTGATCGCCCTGCAGTCGCGGCGGGGGCCCTTGAGTCCGGTGCCGCGCGAGGAGCAGGACGCTCTCGCTGAAAAGTATATCAAGGCGATGCGGATCAAGACTTCCGGGCCGGAGGCGAAGGTCAGCGAATTGTCGGGAGGCAATCAGCAAAAGGTATTGCTTGCTCGCTGGTTGGCGGCGGAACCGAAAGTGTTAATTTTAGACGAGCCGACGCGTGGGATCGATATAGGCGCCCGCGCGGAAATCGAGAAGCTGATCGAATCGCTCAGCGACGACGGGCTCAGTATGATTATGATTTCTTCGGAAATGGATGAGGAGGTTCGTTGTTGCCACCGGGTGCTGGTGCTACGCGACCGGAAGGTTATCGGTGAGCTGCAAGGCTCTGCTATCTCTGAGAGCGCAATTGTAAGGAAGATCGCGGACCATGAGTAAGGCAGCAGAATCTACGGTATCGAAAAATTCGCTACGCGACAACCCGCTGATTTGGCCTCTGGCCGGATTGGCCTTGGTGGTCGCTTTTAACCTAGTGACGGGGCCCGAGTTTTTCTCGGTCAGCGTTCGCGACGGGCATCTCTACGGAAACCTCGTGGATATTTTCAGCCAGGGAGCTCGAGTTATGTTGCTTGCTCTCGGCATGACGCTGGTGATCGCAACCGGCGGCGTAGACCTCTCGGTCGGGGCCGTGATGGCGATCGGCGGAGCCCTTGCGGCTACGATGGTGACGCAGATGGGCTATGGCCTGTACTTGGCGTTGCCCATCACGTTGCTGCTCGCTGGCGCCTTGGGATTCTTTAACGGAGCGATGGTGGTCGTGGGAAGGATCCAGCCTATTATCGCGACTTTGATCCTGATGGTTGCGGGGCGAGGTGTCGCTTTGCTGATTACCGATAGCGATGTGGTTAAGATCCAAGACTCCGCTTTCCTGTATTTGGGAAAAGGTTACATCTTGGGAATTCCCTTTTCGCTCTGGTTGGTAGCGGCGGTTTTTGCTGTGATGGCTATAACGATACGCAAGACAGCGCTTGGCCTTTTGATCGAGGCGGTGGGCGATAACGAACATGCGAGCCGCTTCAGCGGTATCGAAGCCGGTCGACTCAAGCTTATCGTCTATGCGGTTTGCGGAATCCTCGCGGGGATGGCGGGCGTGCTCGACGCGGCATCCGTGAGCGCAGCGGACCCGATGCGAGTAGGCGAGCTGAAGGAGCTCGACGCGATCTTCGCAGTAGTGATTGGCGGTACGGCTTTGACGGGGGGACGCTTCTTGCTCTTCGGATCCGTTCTCGGGGCGATCCTCCTGCAAGCGCTAACCTTGACTCTCTACAATGCCGGCGTGCCAGCTGCGGTGGCTCCGGTGCCGAAGGCGATCGTGATCGTAGGCGTGTGTTTGCTGCAGTCGGATCGTTTCCGGAAACAGATTTCTAATATCGTCAAGATTGGAGGGAAGGCGTCATGAAGATTTCACTACGCGCTAATCCGCTCTATGCAACCATCGGCGTACTCGTGTCGCTCTTTGCGGTCGCGTCGTTTAGCTACGATGGCTTTTTCTCGCTTCGGGTCATTGCGAACCTCTTTACGGACAGTTCTTTCCTGGGAGTCACCGCTCTGGGGATGACGGTGGTGATCCTGTCGAAGGGAATCGACCTTTCGGTGGGATCGGTGATTGGCTTCACCACGATTCTAGTGGCGTACTTGGTGCAGGACGCCGGTGTTTCGGTGCCGGTCGCATGGGGAATCGCCTTGGTGATCGGAGTGCTCTTCGGAGCCGCGATGGGGACCTTGATCGTGGTGTACGATTTGCCGGCCTTCCTGGTTACGTTGGGCGGGCTTTTCTTTGCCAAAGGAATGGGCTTTGTAATCAGCAGCAGCTCGATCGGCATCCAGAACGGGTTCTACGATGCTGTGCTGAATTTTCAGATACAGGTCGGTCCCGGGGCCTATCTGGGAGCGGGCGCCTTGGCGTTTATCGTCTTCTTTGTCTTCTGCCTCTATTTGCTGAAATGGACGCGATTTGGTCGCTACGTTTATGCGGTTGGTGGAAACGAGGACTCTGCGCGCTTGATGGGCTTGCCGGTGGACCGCGTGAAGATCGGCGTGTATGCCTTCAACGGTTTTTGCTCCGCTTTAGCGGGTATCCTTACGACGCTTTACATGGGCAGCGGAAATCCGCTGACGGGAGTGGGCATGGAGCTCGACGCGATTGCTGCTGTGGTGATTGGCGGAACCTTGCTGACGGGAGGCATTGGCGGGGCGACGGGTACGCTGCTGGGCGTGCTGACTTTTGCGGTGATCCAAACCATCCTCAACTTCGACGGGCGCTTTAAGCCGGCCTTTCTCCGTATCGCGATTGCAGCGTTGCTGCTCGGCTTCATCCTGACGCAGCGGGCATTGGCTCGCGGCAAGGAGTAATCCGTCGCTCCAGCCGCGTTTCCCCTCCGCCATATACTCATCGCATTTTGCAAGTAGTATAAGTTTGCGGCGGCGGCGGCTTGCTCGCAAAAAGGGGCCCCGATGGACATGCTTTTGACGCTTCTTCGGGCTTTGATCGGAATAACGGGATTGCTGGCTTTGTGCTGGTGGTTGAGCGAAGACCGGAGGCGGATCGATTGGAAGCTGGTGGGCATCGGTATGGCGCTGCAGCTTGCGCTGGGCCTTTTGATCCTGAAGGTTCCCGTTTTTCATGAAGCGATGGAGGGCGTATCCGGTTTCTTCAATCGCTTGGTAGGGTTTAGCGACGAAGGTGCGGCCATGGTCTTCGGCTCCATGCCGCGGGACGTGACGGCGTTTGGAATCGCTTGGACGGTGTTGTCGGCGATCGTGTTCTTTTCCGCGTTTTCCGCCATTCTGTATCACCTGCGGATTTTGCAGGCGATCGTGTTCGGCTTTGCCTGGCTGATGAGCAAGGCCTTGAAGCTGTCGGGAGCGGAGTGCTTGGCGGCGGCGGCAAACGTCTTTGTCGGGCAGACGGAGGCTCCGCTTGTGGTGAAACCCTATTTGGGAAAGATGACGCGGTCGGAGGTCAATGCTTTGATGACGGGCGGGATGGCGACGATCGCGGGCGGCGTGCTGGCGATCTATATGCGGCTGCTGGGAGGAGATGAGGAGTTGGCGCGGATCGCCTTTGGGAAGCACCTTTTGACGGCTTCGGTTTTGAGCGCCCCGGCGGCGTTGGTGGTCGCCAAGATGATTGCTCCGCAGACGCAGGCCGTAGACGGGCAAGTCGCCTTTCCGAAGGAGAAGGAGTACGATGGACTGCTGGACGCGGCGACGAAGGGGACCTCGGATGGCTTGAAGTTGGCGCTTAATGTGGGCGCCATGCTGGTCGCTTTCACGGGCTTGGTGGCGCTGCTTAATTATGTAGTGGGTTCTTGGATTGGCGAGTGGACCGGCCTGAACGCTTGGGTGGCGTCGGCGACCGATGGGCGCTTCGAGGCTTTCAACTTCAGCTTTATCGTGGGAGTGGTGAGCGCGCCTTTTGCTTGGCTGCTCGGGGTGCAGAACTCGGATCTTTTGATCGTTGGGCAGCTGTTGGGCGAACGCTTGGTGTTCAATGAGTTTTATGCGTATTTGCACATGTCGCAGCTAAAGGAATCTGGGGTGCTCGATGATGGACGGTCGATATTGATTTTGACCTACGCGTTGTGCGGTTTCGCGAATATCGCTTCGATCGGAATTCAGGTAGGAGGGATATCGGCCTTGGAGAAGAGCCAGCGTCCGAATTTGTTGAGGTATGGGTTTCGCTCTTTGATCGGCGGCATGGTGGCGTGTTATTTGACGGCGATCGTTGCATCTTCGATACAAAGCGGTATTTGAATCATAGGGCGTTTGAAAGAGGGATTCGGCTCGCTACTTAATATTATGGATACGAAGAGAGTTTATTTGGCCGGTTGCCTATTTGATCTGCGACACCTAGCGGGCAATGCCCTCTTGGGAGCTCACATTGCGGAGTGTTCGGGGGGGCGTTACTCGATGTATTTGCCGCAGGACTACGAACCGGAATCCTTGGATGCGAAGTCGATTCGCGACAGCGATTTTCGCGGTTTGTTGGGCTGCGATGCGGCTATTTTCCAGTATGACGGGACGGAGCTGGACTCGGGCACGGTGGTGGAGTTTATGGCCGCCAAGTTCGCCGACATTCCCTGCGTGTTGCTGAGAACCGATTTTCGGCGGGGTGGGGATCGCAATGAAGAACCTTGGAACCTGATGTGCAGCTTCTATCCGCGTACCGTGTCGCTCGTGGTCGATGCGATGCAGCTGTATGTAGAAAATGGACACGGCGAAGTGGGAGGCGTTGAGGCTTCGACGCGAGCGTTCGCACAACTGGGAATGCGTGTTGTGGAGAAGCTGGATGAGGTCTTGGCCCTGCATCCTGTGGCGCTGGGCGGTGAAAGCCGTCGCGCAGACTTAGAGAAACTGTTGGGGATGTAGCGGATGGAGGCGCGAGGTGGTATTCGATCCGAGCTTAGCCATGAGCAGGCTCGAGCGGTTTGTGGGCTCTGGAATGAGGTTTGGTCGCTCGAGGTCGAGGGGTCCTTGGACGAGCAAGCGACGCGTTTTTTGGCGGATCGCTTGCCGGAGCAGCGGATGGAAGCTGGGAGCGAGCGTTTCCATTGGGTGGAGGATGCGGAGGGACGCATTTTGGCGGTTGCCCGCAGCTTTGTGCGAAAGATTCGCTTCGATGGACAAGGGGCGTTGGAGCCCGTGTTGGCTTTGGCAGGCGTTTGCAGTTCGCCGGCGTCGCGGGGACGCGGCTTGGGGCGCCGGGTCGTGCTGGACGCCTTTGACCGGTTGAGTCCCGAAGTGCCTTGGAGCCTGTTTCAAACGGGCGTACCGGAGTTTTACGAGCGTTTGGGCGGATACCGGGTCGGCAACGAATTTCGAGACAGCTATGCGCAGGATGCTGCGGCACGGCCGTGGTGGGACGAGCATGTGATGGTGGTGGGCCGGTCTCGTAAATGGCCGGAGGGACGGGTTGACTTGTGCGGTGTCGCCTATTGATTGGGCTTATGGGTCGTAACTTTATTGAAAAGCGGATTATAAAAGCTGGCATCGAATTGTGCGAGAGGCGTATTGAGATGAAGGGTACGACTATTACGGCCGATGACCTGAAGGATATCGAAGTGAAGACCTTTTCGCCAGTCTTGCAGGGATTCTATTGCTTAGTCGGACTTTCGTTCGCTGTATTCGGAATTTGGGTTCAGATCGAGACGCGGAGCATAATACAGTCGATTTTGCCGGTTTTGTTTGGCGTGGGGAACGTGGCTTTCGCCTTGCACGGTCGTCCGCGGAAGGTTCGCGATATGGAGGCCGAATTGGATATGATGGACCTGACTACGGAAATCGTGCGTCGCTTCGTGGATAAAACTGATCCGAAGGCGAATGGCTGAGGTTCTGAAGGGAGTTGCAATCGCGGCTCCGGTGATTTTGAGTTTCGCACTGTCGACTTATGAAGGTTCATACCATTGAGATAGCGAGCGCGATCGAGCAAGAGCTTCAGGGCTTTTTGAAGGACTGGGGCGGTGGCTATCCGATGAAGTTTACCCGCTTTGTCGACTTGGGAGGTCGCCAAACCGATCTCTACGTCTATACGGCGGAACCCGGAGCTTCTCCATGGATGATCATCCGCATCAAGTTGGTTATGAAGTCGGACCAAGGCGAGTGTATCCAGGTTTTCGTGAGTGTGGCGGGCAAGCCAAAGATGCATGAGGAGACGCTGGTTTCGCCCGAGGTTTGGAAGCTTCCGGCTTTGGCGGATCGCATTCTGACTTTTGCCAAGAACGATATGTTGGTGAAGATCGCGGAAGGCGGAGCGGCTTTGTCGGAGGGCGGAGGTGCCTCGGATTTGGGAACGGGCAGCGGGGGCGAACTCGGCTTCGGCGGCAGTTCCGAAGAGGACGACGAAGACGATTACGACGACCTCGATACGGCTGGAATCCTCGCGGGTGACGGAGGAGGCGCGTCGATGGATTTCAACCCGGAAGACGTCATTGCTCAAGCCAACGCCGGGGGCGACGACGATATCGATCCAAGCGATCTCATTGCCCAGATGAATGCGGCATCGGGTGGCGACGACGATGACGAGGAAGTCGTGGACCCGAGCTCGTTCATCCAACAGGCGAACGAAGAGTCGGAAGACGAGGAAAAATAGCCCTTGCGGTTCCCATCTCGGAGTGCCGGAAACGGGTCGAACTCCGGTTTGGCCGTTTGGGGGCTGCTTCTAGAAATGGGCGACTACGCGGGCGAGCGTGTCCTTGATTTCGGCGATGCTTTCCTTGAATTCGTCGATGGAAAGTCCGGTTCGCGGAAGGTGTTCTTGCCAGTCTTTCCAGTAGCTTGATTCGCCGTGCAGTCCTTTGCCGATGCGTTCTGCGATACCGTTCGAGAGGTTGAGGAGGTGAATGAGCGGGAAGTGGCGCTGGGCTTCCTCCGGCTTGTACTGGTGCTGGATGGTTTGGCAAGTTTCCTCGGTAAAGTTCCAGGAGAGGAGGATGAATCCGGCCACGTTGGGATTGGTGATGCCAAAATTGTTTTGCTCCCAGTCGACAAGGGGCAGGTTGGACTCGAGGTTGTAGCTCGGGTAGTGGGGGTCGTCCTTGACGCAGTAGTCGAGAACCATTTTTCCCATGTTGCGAAGGAGGCCGATGGTGTAGGCTTCCTGGTCGTCGAGTCCGATCTTCCGGGCGAGGACTTCCATGCTGATTCCGCAGGCGAGGGAGTTTTCCCATAGCTGGGAGGCGGAAATCTCGTAGACGCGGTTGTGCTCGGCGAAGAGTTGCTTGGAGGCGGCGAAGCCGACGAGCTTGAAGAGTTCGCGAAAGCCGATGCGGTTGATCGCTTCGTCGAGAGTGTCGACGGAGGTGCCCAGCGAGTATAGGGCGCTGTTGCTGAGTCGCAGTACGCTAGCGGTGAGGGCGGAGTCCGCGTTGACGAGGTCTGTAATGTCGTTCAGGTCGGTCGCTGGATCGCGCAGGAGCTTGCTGAGTTTGCTGAAAATTCGAGGTGAGGAAGGAAGCAGTTTTGCAGCTTCCTTGAGCTCGGCGGGAGAAATTGTGTTCATCGGTGGCACTTAGGCTGATTTATCGGTTGGGAGTGGAGTATCTGTAGGTCAAGAGAGCTCGGATTGCTCGCCGAATTTGCGAATTATGGGTGTATTTACGATCTCTGTAAATTGTGCCTAGGGTGAGGAGGATGACCTTGAGTTTTGCTACGGAGCGAGGATGCTTCCGAGCTATGGCTTTCGACTATGTGCTGGAGCGGGAACTTGCTTTCAATGAGACGGATATGGCGGGGATCGCCCACTTCTCCAATTTCTTCCGTTGGATGGAAATTGCGGAGCATGCGTTTTTGAAGTCCGTAGGGATCGAGCCGGTGGTGCAGGAACGCGACCAGTTTTGGGGCTGGCCGCGGGTGCGGGCTAGCTGCGAGTACCATGCTCCACTGAGGTTCGGGGACCGGTTCGAGGCGCATCTGTTCGTGAAGGAGATCAAGCAGAAGTCGGTAGTCTACTTTTTCCGGTTTCGCAAACCGGAGGCGGATGGGAGCTACACGGCGATCGCCCGAGCGGAGATGACCTCCGTCTACGCGGGCTTCGATGTGCCGAGCCAGACTATGTCCGCCTTGGATTTGGAGAAGGACTTTTTGGTTAAGCTCGCGGAGGCGCCTGCGGAGCTGATGAAAGCGGCGCGTAACCAACGGACTGCTTAATATGGCGAATTCTGGTAAGGTGTCGGGTAGGGTGGAGCTCCTGTCGGGGCTGAGCGCCTGGAGTTTGATGGCCTTTGGCGTGCTGAGCCTGCTGATTACGCTTTTTTCGTGGTCTTGGGCAGGGGCCTTGATTGGGGCGGCCTTGCTGGCGCATGGGGTTGTCGAGCTTCGCCTGCGGGCTCGATTTCTTCCCACAGCGGATCGCTCTGCGGGAAATGGCTTGGCTTGGAATCAACTAGGCTTGGCGGGTAGCGTCTTGATCTACCTTAGCTGGCAGCTCGCTACCTTCGATCGCAGCGAATTGGACGCGATGCTTTCGCGGGATCCCATCCACTCTCTGTTGCAGCAGGCGCCGTCCGAAGTATCTGACTTGTTCTACAGCGACTTTCCGAAGCTGCTGGCGGGAGCTTATGGATCGGCAGGTTTGCTGGTGCTGATCGGATGCCTGGGAATGGCGTTGATGTACCGCAGGTCCCGGCAGAACTAGCAGCTGGCTCCATGCTCGAAAGGGCGCGGCCTAAAACTTGCGGCCGCGGGCTTGGATGACCTTCAGGTGCTGAGCTTGTACCTTGCCGCGCTGGAACTTGTTTTCCGCGAGTTCGTTTGAGATTTCAGTTATCTTCTGGTGGATTTCTTCAGTGTTGCGCTGAGTGATCCTGATAATTGGTACCAGAGCCATCGATTCTTGGCCAAAAAAATTTCGTCGCACTGGTTTCTGGGTATCTGGTG
>JBNKSG010000131.1:0-10382 GCA_050297195.1 Opitutaceae bacterium
CGCGAACCGGCGTCAAAACCGCTTCCGCACTGGGCTCGCGGACTCTCGCTCCGAATTTCATGAATAATGCAGGCTAGTTGGCTTCAGCCTCGGCGATCACCTTTTTGACGAGCGGTCCGAGCTCTTGGTTGAGAGCGAGGTAGCCTGCCTTCTTGAGGTGTAGCGTATCGCGCGAGTATTCGGGCTTGATGTATTTACCGTCCCGCAAGATCAGGTCGCAGTCTGCGGTTACGACGAGCGGGTATGAAAATTCTCGGAGGCGTTGGTTCACGAGATCGATCGATTCGTTGACTTGGTCGGACCAAAGCGGGGTTCTCAACAGCTCGATAGGAGCGGGCGGGAAAATAGTCGTAATGATCACGTGGATACCTTTGTCGCTCAATGTTTTGGCGATGGTGGTGATGTTCTCGAACGTTTGTTCGATGGTACCCTTTCGGGTGCCCGGGAGCACCGCCATCGTTTTGAGGTCGTTGTCGCCCATTTGCAGGATTACGACATCCGGGTCGAGGGAGAGTACGTCCTCTTCTAGGCGCCGAATAATCTGGGGGGTCGTTTCCCCGCCGATGCCTCGGTTGATAATCTCGACGTCTCCCCAGTTGGTCGCGGGGTAGGCTCGCCACATCCCGCAGCGCGATTCGCCGAACATGACGATCCTGGTCTTGTCTTTTCCAAGGGCTCGGATCTGGGCGTTTTCTTCGGCGTAGCGATAGCTGATTGGCTCGATGCGAACTTGAGCCTCTCGCGCGTAGAACAAGGTCGCTTGCTTGAAGAGGAAATAGTTTCCGGCGAGGGAGCCGGCGAGAGCGAGAACTAGAAATGTGTAGGCAATTGTATGTCGCGAAAGTCTCATGTCGGAATGCTCGTAATCGCCAGGTGGCTTCCGTGAACGCTAGGGAGCTCGATTCAGCTGTCGAGGAACAATGCCGCGATCGGTAAGCTTAGGAGCGGAGTAGCAGCAGCAAGCTCTCGTAGTCATAGTCCGGGACCTGCTCGCCGAGCTTGCGGCCCCGCAGTTTCGTGTATTGGAAATGGATGGCTCCGTGCAGACGACTGACAGGGGGGCAGTTTGTTTAGACATTGCACTCAGATGGTCGGTGTCTAAGGGCTCATGTATTGCTGAAATGTTAGATCCCGAGATTAAGAAATTCATATCTAAAAACGCGAAACGCAGCCCGGAGGAGTTGGCTTTGATGGCGGGGCGCTTCCCGGATCTTCCCATGGCGTTCATCGCGCAGCAGGTGAAGGGGCGGATGCGCACGCGTTCGAAGCTTCCGAGCTGGCACGAGAACGAGGACGTCGTTTTCCCGAAGTCGTTGGCGCTCGAGCAGTGTACCTCGGAGGCGGTGGCAGCTTACCGAGCGACCCTCGTGCCGGAGGGAGCAGCCGCTTTCGACGTCACGGGAGGTTTCGGGGTGGATGCCCGGTTTCTCGCGACAAAGTTCGGGCGTTATCACTACAACGAGCTCGATGGCGAATTGGCGGAGATTGCAGCGGTCAATTTTAAGGTGTTTGGTTTAGGTGACAAGGTTACCGCAAAGGCCGGGGACGGCCTCGATGCCCTGAAGAAATTCGAGAGTGATTTGGATTTGATTTTTGTCGATCCAGCGCGCCGCGACGATCGCAGCTATCGGGTTTCCGCGATCGAGGAATGCGAGCCTAACATTTTGGAAGAATGGCAGTTTCTGCTTTCGCGTTCGCAGCGGGTTGCGGTCAAGCTGTCTCCGGGACTGGACGTATCCAGCGTGCTCGCGGACTTGCCTTGCGTGGAGTCCGTTTACGTGATCTCGGTGGAAAACGATTGCAAGGAACTGTTCGTCATCGCTCGAAAGGGATTCGAAGGAGAGGCTCGTATTCATTGTGTGAATATAGGGAAAGGCAGTCGGGTGGACGAGCTGTCTTTGCTGCTTTCCGAGGAAAAGGAGGCGGATGGCGATTTTGCGGCACCGGGTCGCTATCTCCTCGAGCCGAACGCGTCGATCATGAAGGCGGGTGCCTTTAAGGCGGTATCCAAAAAGTGGAACGTGAAGGCCTTGAATCCTCGTACGCGGCTCTACGGTTGCGACGAACCGCCCATGGATTTTCAAGGGCGGGTTTTTGAGATCCTTGGCGATGTTCCGATTGGTGGAAAGGATACCAAGAAGCTGTTTCCCAAGAAAAAGGCGAATGTGATATCTCGAAACAGTGGCATGACCGCGGAGGAATTGAGGAAGAAGCTCGGACTTAAGGAAGGTGGCGAGCTCTTTGCCATTGGAGCGGCTGTGACAGATGTTGGGCGCCGCTTGTACGCTTGCAAGTTAGTTAAACGCTAGCGCAGGAAAGGGGAGAATATTATGGAATCGAAGGAAGAGGAAGAGCTGGCCTGGGCGACCCAAGAATTTCGCAAGTTGCGAGAGTCTGTGCGTAGTTGCATCTTGGCTACCGTTTCGAGCAAGGGGTTGCCGCTTTCGAGTTATGCGCCTGTGCTGGTCGATGGGGCGGGCGATTTTTACGTTTATGTGAGCGCCATAGCGAAGCACTACGGGCACCTGCGAAAGTCGGGCTTGGCGAGCCTGAGCTTGATAGAGGACGAGTCGGCTGCGGAGCAGCTGTTTGCTCGCAAGCGGGTGACGACGGATTGCGCCGCAACGCTTATAGAGCGGGGCTCCGACGATTGGGGAACCATCATGGCAGGTCTAGAAAACCGCCACGGATCGACCATGGGGTATCTGAAGGAATTGACCGATTTCGACTTGTTTCGGCTGCGTCCGAGCGAAGGGCGGCTTGTGCTCGGTTTCGGCAAGGCGTACCGCGTCTTTGGTCCGGGGCTTTCGGAAATTTCCTACCTCGGGGTCGGCGGGCACCGGAGCTCAAAATAAGGGTGCGGCTTTACGGTTCGTCCTTTTCCGCAACCTCGGGGAAGGCGGCGATCATCTCTTCGTCGATCGCCTTGGGGCGGCCGTTTGTTCGGTCGATGTAGACCCAGTCCGACTCGCCGCTGGCGATAACCGCGTGGTCGAGGGCGCGCACGAATTTGTAGCGTCGCAGGGCGCTCGCCTTTTTCACTTCGTGCGGCCAGGTGTAGACGATCAGTTGCTCGCCCTCGAGGGCAGGGCGTTGGTACTTGATGAAATGGCTGCGGATTACCCAGGTGGTGCCGAGTTCGTCGAGCCGCTTCGCGTCGAAGCCGACCGCTTTGGAGTGGGCGTAGGCGATGTCCTGCATCCATTGGACGAAGACGACGTTGTTGACGTGCTTGTTTACGTCGATGTGCGCCTTTGAAACGGTGATGCGATGTCTAAAGATTCCTTGCTCGATCATGCTGTTCTGGATTTTGGGGCAGAGCGTGTGGTGTTCCGTTCGATTGCTCAATTCTCATTTGAGAGCGCCATGCTAAATCGCATTTGCTTTTCATCAGGGGGAAGTTCGTTTTTAACGGTAAACGATGCCCCGACTTATCGTCCCCCTCCTGCTTATGGTATTAACAAGTCTCGCCTCCTCGTGCTCGACGCAAGCGACGAACGTGAAGGACGAGCGCCTGTTCGAGCTTCGCGTCTACCATCCGTTTCCCGGAAAGTTGGAGGCCTTGCATGAGCGCTTTCGGAACCACACCTTGGCCCTCTTCGAGAAGCATGGCCTCGAGCACGTCGGCTATTGGGTGACCGACGAGGAGGAGGCCAAGCTGGTTTACATCGTCGCTTTCGAGAACAAGGAAGCCAAGGAGCAGGCTTGGAAGGACTTCATTGCGGACCCGGAATGGAAGGCGGCCTATGCGGACTCCATCAAGGACGGGCGCTTGGTTGAGAAAGTGGACAGCACCTTGCTGGAAACCACGGACTACAGCCCCGCTATTGCGCAAGAGGTCGCGGGTCCTCGCCGCGTTTTCGAGCTCCGCACCTACAAGGCCACACCCGGCAATTTGGCAAACCTGGACGAACTCTTTCGGAGCGCTGCGATGACGCTTTTCGAAAAGCATGGGGCGACCAATCTCGTCTATTTCCACCTCGCGAGCGGCGAGGAAGGGGCGGAGGACACGCTTGTCTATTTGCTGGCTCATGCGAGTCAGGCGTCCCGCGATAAGACGTTCGAAGATTTACGCAACGATCCGGAGTGGAAGCTGGCTCGTCAGGCTTCGGAAGATGCGGCGGGTGGATCGTTGACCGTAAAAGGCGGCGTGAAGAGCCAGATGCTGCTGCCGGTCGATTACTCGAAGATCCAATAGCGCTTCTCCGCATGAAGGTCCTTTTTGTTGGCGGCACCGGAATCATCAGCTCCGCATGCGTGGAGCTTGCCTTGGTTCGCGGTCTTGAGGTCTCCGTCTTGAATCGTGGAAACCGAACTGCAGTTGCAGGGGCACGCTCGATTGTCGGTGATATCAACGATCTGAATACAATTCGAGGGTTGCTGGGAGACGAGGAGGAGTGGGATGCGGTCGTAGACTTCACCGTTTTCACGCCACAGGAGATGGAATCGCGCATCGAGGCGTTTGCCGGTAGGACGGCGCAGTACGTTTTCATTTCTTCCGCTAGCGCTTACCAAAAGCCGGTACGGCAGTATCGGATCACCGAAAGTACGCCGCTCGAAAATCCGTTTTGGCAGTACTCGCGCGACAAGGCTCGTTGCGAAGAGATCGTCCTGGCAGCGAATGCGAGCGGACGATTGCCGGCGACGATCGTGCGTCCATCGCTGACCTACGGCTCGACGCATGTGCCGCTGGTTATGAATAGCTGGCAGATGCCTTATACCGTGGTTGATCGGATGAGGCGAAGCCAGCCGGTGGTGGTGCCAGGAGACGGTTCCTCGATTTGGACGATCACGCATAGCAGCGACTTCGCGAAAGGGCTCGTCGGCTTGCTGGGCAATGCGGACAGCATTGGAGAAGCATTCCACATCACTTCGGACGAGGCTCTGACTTGGGACCAGTTCTTTCTCCAAACGGCAGCGGCGGCAGGCGTGGCGGAGCCGAAACTGGTCCACATCGCGAGCGACTTTATCGTGGCCTGCATGCCGGACAAGGAAGGTAGCTTGCTCGGCGACAAGTCGGTCTCGGCGGTTTTCGATAATTCCAAGATCAAGCGATACGTGCCCGATTTCGAGGCGACGGTTTCGTTCGCCGAGGGGATTCGAACAAGTATCGAGAATATGGATGCTGACGAATCGCTCCGCTCAATTGACCACGATTGGAACCGTGAACTGGATCGCCTGGTCGCGGCGTACCAATCCGGACTGGAGGTCGCTAAACGTGACTTTTCGAAATAACCGCAATGCTACGAAAATGAAATCCTATCCATTCAGAGCCTTCGTCGGATTTGTATCCTTAATCTGTTTACCGTTATCGGCTTTGGCGGAAGAATGGATATCCCTTTTCGACGGGGAGACTTTCTCAGGCTGGAAGATCAACGAGCAGCCGGAGTCTTGGGCCATTGAGGAGGGAGCCATCGTTACGCGGGGAGAGCGCTCGCATCTTTTCTACGACGGCGAGGTGGCAAACCACGATTTCAAGAATTTCGTCTTCGAAGCGGAGGTGATGACCGAGCCCGGAAGCAATTCCGGGATCTACGTGCACACCCAGTTTCAGGACGAAGGTTGGCCGGCCGCGGGTTACGAGTGCCAGGTGATCAATTCCAATCCAGCGGGCCCTAGCAATTACGTGGAGCGCAAGATGACCGGTAGCATCTACGCGGTGCGGAACGTTTGGAAGGCCCCGGCGGGCGACAATGTTTGGTTCAAGTACCGTATCCAAGTTGTGGGGAAGACGATTCATACCTATATCGATGGACGATTGATTTGCGAATACACGGAGGCAGAAGACGCGTGGCGACCCGACGACAAGAAGGGGCGCGTGCTCGGCTCCGGCACCTTTGCTTTCCAAGCGCACGACCCTGGGAGCGTGACCCGATACCGCAACATCCGCGTGAAGCTCCTTCCTGACGATCTGCCAACTCCCGGAATTGCGGAGACGGACCGCGAGCTCGATCGTTTGCTTACGCAATTCGCCAACAGCAACCACGCGTTGATCGATATCGGGATCGAAACGCCTTCGCTCGACTACGCGTCGCGGCAGGCCAATGAGAGTCGCCGCTGGGGCGTGACGGTGTTGCATGCGGACCTGAACGCCGCTCCGCCTTCCTTGTTGCTCGTTAACGACCGCGAGTGGGCTCCGGATGTCGAAACCTTGAAGGCGGCGAAGGCGAATGGCTGCAAGATCGTATTTTCCTCCGGTGGTGACACGTCCTTGCGGCGAGAGCGAATCAAAGCGCGCTTGCAAGCCATGGAAGCGGCGGGGCTCTCATGGGAGAGTCTTTGGGTACCGGGGAAGTAGCGGCGGATTAATGGGTGAGCCTAGCCGAGCTTCGAATGGGCTCTGCGGTAGGCCACGGGGCTGAGCTTCTGGGATGCCTTGAATTGGCGGGTAAAGTAGTTGCTGTCGTTAAAACCTACTTCGAAGGCGATCTCGGAGACTGGCTTTTTTGTGCTCATTAGCAGTGTCATCGCCTTTTGGATACGAAGTTGCAGGAGGTAGTTGATCGGAGTTTCGCCGGTCGCGGTACGGAAGACGCGCATGAAGTTCGCTCGTGACATGTGGGCCATGGCGGCGAAATCCTCCACTTTCCATTGCTTTGAAAAGTCGTCCTCGATGCAGCCGATCACCTTGGCAACGCGGAGCAGGGCCTCCGCGTTGGTTGATTCGCTATCTTGGTATAATCGGGAAAGGTAGACCACTAGCTCGACAAATTTTGCGAACATGGCGGCTTCATAGCCTTCCAGCTTTTGCTTCACCTCTTGGTCGAGCTCGAGGGCGATGCGTTCGGAGTGGGCCAGGGCTTTGCGATTGAGGTGGAGGTGACTGGTGAAGCGGTGCTGTTTGCGGAAGAGAGGCTCGAGCAAGAAGAGGGCTCGGTAGCCGGGGATCTTTCGCAGCCGAGCCTCGGGAAGGTTGAGCAGTTCCGGATCGAACATGATATTCGTCATTTCCAGGTTTTGCAGGTCGTAGTAGTAGTGGCTCTGGTGTCCTTGCAAAACGAATACGTCGCCAGTGGTTACGGGGAATTCGGCCCCCTCCAGCCAGTGCATGGCGCTCCCGTTTGTGATAAGCGATAATTCGCAGAAATCGTGGGTGTGGCGGACCTCTGTCAAATCGTGCTCATGCGTGATTTCGCTGTCGGCCCCGCCTTTGATGCGCCGCACCGTCAGAGGGTGGAGCGGGTTGTCGAAGTAGTTGGCTCCGACTGCTACCACTCCATTTTCTTCCGCCGAAATTTGGTTCTTAGTGCTCATCGCGGCTGTATATTGTGAAAAACGAGTCGGTTGACTTGCTTGGTGTAAATTGGGTCGAAATTTGTAAGTAGCAGAAGGACAAAGCTTAAAAGTTTAAACAGGCTTTGTTTGGAAAGATTGAGACGATAATGCTAGTGATTGAGCAAATGTTAAAGGCGGAATTTCGCTTTTCCTGTCATAATGGTGCCTCTTTACCCAAAACCCTCGTAGCACATGGCATATTTAATCGGAATCGATGTTGGAAGCTCCTCAGTCAAAGCGTCTGTTTTGGACGCGGAAACGGGCAATTGCGTAGGCACCGCCTTTGCTCCCAAGGAGGAGCAGGTCATAAACTCGCCCCAAGCCGGCTATGCTGAGCAGGATCCGCAGATGTGGTACGACAACGCTCGTATCGCGGTTCGCGAAGCCATGACAGCGGCCCGCATCACTGGCGAGGCTATCAAGGCGATCGGCATATCCTACCAGATGCACGGCTTGGTTTGCGTGGACAAGAATCAGGAAGTGCTGCGTCCCGCGATCATCTGGTGCGACAGCCGCGCCGTTTCTTACGGGCAGGCGGCGTTCGAAGCGATTGGCGGCGAAAAGTGCTTGAGCCATCTCCTCAATTCACCGGGCAACTTTACCGCGATGAAGCTGGCTTGGGTAAAGGAGAACGAGCCGGATCTCTACGCGAAGATCGACAAGATCATGCTGCCGGGCGACTGGCTTTCCATGAAGTTGACAGGCGAAGCCCAGACGACCGCGTCGGGACTTTCCGAGGGGATTTTCTGGGATTTCAAGAACGATCAAGTTTGCGACTTCCTCCTCGAGCATTCGGGATTCTCCGCAGATCTGATTCCGGATGTCGTACCCACGTTTTCAGTACAAGCGACGCTGACCAAGAAGGCGGCTGACGATTTCGGCCTCGCCGCCGGGACTCCTGTTGCGTACCGAGCGGGCGACCAGCCGAACAACGCCCTGTCGCTCAACGTGCTCAATCCTGGCGAGATCGCCGCGACGGCGGGTACATCTGGAGTGGTTTACGGCGTAACGGATCAGGTGAAGTACGACCCGCTTTCCCGCGTGAACACCTTCGCTCACGTCAATCACGCTTCGGACGCGCCTCGCCTCGGCATCTTGCTCTGCATCAATGGTACTGGGATCTTTAATTCCTGGATGCGTCGTACCATTGGCGTTTCCAGCTACGAAGAGATGAACGCCCTCGCCGAATCGGCTCCGATCGGAGCGGAAGGTTTGGTGGCTCTGCCGTTCGGCAACGGAGCGGAACGCGTTTTGTGTAACCAAAATCTGGGCGCGTCTTTTTCGGGACTCGATTTCAATCGCCATTCCCGAGCGCACCTCTGTCGTGCTCTGCAGGAAGGCATCGTATTTTCGTTCCAGTACGGAATCGAGCTCATGAAACCGCTCGGTCTCGACATCTCGAAGATCCGCGCTGGCAAGGCGAACATGTTCCTCAGCGATCTTTTCTGCCAGACGCTTTCCGGCGTCAGCGGGGCAGGGATCGACTTGTACGAAACCGACGGTTCGCTGGGGGCAGCTCGTGGAGCTGGCTTCGGAGCGGGCGTTTACAGCAGCTTGCCGGAGGCGTTTGCATCTCTGCGAAAAGTAGGGGACGTTGCCCCGTCATCTGACGACGCTTACCAATCCGCCTACGCCGCTTGGAAAAAGGCGCTCGAGCAAAAGCTCTCATAGAAAACCTCACTAAAAACCCAAAACCCTTTAACAGGTATATATAGCATTATGAGTATCATCACAGGAGACAAAGAGTTCTTCCCAGGCATCGGGGAGATTAAGTTCGAAGGCCGCGACAGCGACAATCCGCTCGCGTTCAAGTGGTACAACCCAGACCAGCAGATCGCCGGCAAGTCCATGAAGGAGCTCTTCCGCTTCTCCATCGCTTACTGGCACACTTTCTGTGGCACCGGCGCCGATCCGTTTGGCCCGGGCACCAAGGTTTTCCCATGGTCCGAAGGCGCAGACGCAGTGAGCCGGGCAAAGGCCAAGGCCGACGCAGCCTTTGAGTTCATCACCAAGATCGGCGCTCCTTACTACTGCTTCCACGATTTCGACCTCGTTGAAGAAGGCGCGAACTTCAAGGAATCCGAAGCCAACCTCGCCGCAACGGTCGAGTACGTTAAGGGCAAGCAAGCGGACTCCGGCGTTAAGCTCCTCTGGGGCACTGCCAACCTCTTCAGCAACCCGCGCTACATGAATGGCGCTTCCACCAACCCTGACTTCAACACTGTCGCTTACGCAGGCGCCCAGTTGAAGAACGCGATTGATGCGACCATCGCTCTCGGTGGCGAAAACTACGTTTTCTGGGGCGGCCGCGAAGGCTACATGAGCTTGCTCAACACCAACATGAAGCGCGAAAAGGCTCACTTCGCCCAGATGCTTCGCCTTGCTCGTGACTACGCTCGCAAGAACGGATTCAAGGGACAGTTCTTCATCGAGCCAAAGCCAGCTGAGCCAACCAAGCACCAGTACGATTTCGACACCGAAACCGTGATCGGATTCCTCCGCGAGAACGACTTGCTCAACGACTTCAAGATCAACATCGAAGTGAACCACGCGACCCTCGCAGGTCACACCTTCGAGCACGAATTGCAAGTTGCAGCAGACGCGGGAATGCTCGGTAGCATCGACGCCAACCGTGGCGATTACCAAAACGGTTGGGATACCGACCAGTTCCCGATGAACATCAACGAGATGACCGAAGCCATGCTCGTTATTCTGAGAGCGGGTGGCTTCAAGGGCGGAGGCGTCAACTTCGATGCCAAGACACGTCGTAATAGCACGGACCTCGAGGATATCTTCATCGCTCATATCGCCGGTATGGACGCGTTCGCTCGTTCGGCTCTCATCGCAGAGAAGATCCTCAAGGAGTCCAAGCTTCCCGGTCTTCTCGCAGACCGCTACAGCAGCTTCGATTCTGGCAAGGGCGCGGCTTTCGAGAAGGGTGAACTCACTCTGGAGGACGTTTACGCAATCGGATCCGAAGGCGGCGAGCCCAAGCAGATCAGCGGCAAGCAGGAACTCTACGAGCAGATCATCAACGACTTCCTGTACTAGGGCCCAAGCAGATCAGCGCCAAGCAAGAACGCTACGAGCAGATCATCAACGACTTC
>JBNKSG010000132.1:0-10358 GCA_050297195.1 Opitutaceae bacterium
CGGTCAGGTAAACGGAGTGAGGTGTGCTCTCGATCTTCTTGACGGCCTCGTTGTTTTGGAAGCTTTCCTGTGGGACGAGCGGCCTGATGGAGGGGACGTTGTTTTCGTCGACTGAAAAGATTCCGAATAGGTTGAAGCCGGCTGCATATATCTGACCGTCTTGATCCCAGAGCATGAAGGTGATCTTGTCGTCGGTGTTGCTGTTTTGGTAGACCTTATGCCATGCCGCTCCATCGTACTGGGAAACCCAGTTTTGATCGCCGTAGAAAATCGTCCCATCCGTGGCGGTCGTTATGAAGACTGACGAAGCTCCGCTGTCGAAGTCGCGAGATGTGAAGAAGTTGTAGTAAGGGATGCCTCGGAAGTCCCTTTCTGTCGCGGCCCTAGTAATGGGCGCGAGGAGAAGGAGAGCTGCTAGCAAAAAAGTGATGTAGCTTGTCTTTGGATACGACTTCCGATGGGGCATGTGGGGTGAGGTAGGAGGATATGAGGCGGGTGCATTAAGAATAGAGGGGAAGGTAACGGTCTTTCAGGTAGCGGACGAGGGATTTGGAGGAGAGCTCTTGCCCGGTTGCTCGTTCGCTGAGTTCCATCAGGTGGTAGCGGGCCCCATGGTGGTGCACGTTTTTGCGTAGCCAATCGAGCAGGCGGGAAAAATCGCCATTCGCGAAATCGGCTTCGAGATTGGGGAGCTGTTCGTTCGCGGTGTACCAGAGCTGGGCGGCGAGCATATTGCCGAGGCAGTAGCTGGGGAAGTAGCCGAAGGCGCCTGCCGACCAGTGCACGTCTTGCAGGACTCCTTCTGCATCGTTTTTGACGTCTATCCCGAGCAGCTCCTTGTATTGGGCATTCCAGTATACAGGGAGTTCGGCGACCGAGAGCTCTCCGGAGAAGAGCTTCTTCTCGATTTCAAAACGGATGATGATGTGCAGGTTGTAGGTGACCTCGTCGGAATCGACGCGTATCGGGTTCTTAGATACGGAATTGATTGCGAGGTAGAGGTCTTCGGATGAAACGTCTGCGAGTTGCTTGGGGAACTTGGCGCGGAACTTGGGTTCGTAGTGCTTCCAGAAGGCACGGGAGCGGCAAACTTGGTTTTCCCAAAGGCGGCTTTGGGATTCGTGCGCGCCCATGCCGGCGGCCTTGCCGAGGGCGTTGTGGAGGGAATCGAGCGGCAGTCCTTGTTCGTACATGCCGTGTCCCGTCTCGTGGATGGAGGAGAAGAGGGAGTCGAGCGGGTTGTCTTCATCGAAGCGCGTGGTCATGCGGGTGTCGGCTCCGTTTCCGCTGCAGAAGGGGTGAAGCGAGATATCGATGCGTCCGCGCTTGTAGTTGAAACCTAGTGACGCGGTGACCTCTTCGAGGAAGGCTTTTTGTTCGGCAACGGGGAAGCCTTTAAAAATGTCGGTGCGGGCCTTGGTTGGCGAATCGATGATTTGCTGGACGATGGGCACGAGGTCGGCCTTCAAGTCGGAAAAGAGGCGATCGATGGTTTTCGCGTCCATTCCGGGATCGTGCAGGTCGATTTGCAGGTCGTAGGGGCGCTCGCCCCAGCCGAGGTATTCGGCTCCTTGCTTGGCGAGATCGAGATGGCGCTGCAGGTAGGGGGCGTAAGACTTGAAGTCGTCGTTCTTTCGAGCGGTGGCCCAGGCGTGGTAGGCTTCGGAGCTGAGGCGGGCGTGTTGCTCGACGTGGCTTGAGGGGAGCTTGGTTGCTCGATCGTATTCGGTGCGAGCGTCGCGTAGAATTGCGGCGATGCCTGTGGCGTCGGGGAGCTGGGAGTTGGGCTCTGCGGGGTGGGTTTCGAGTTGGTCGAGGAGCTCGCCGATTTTGGGGTCGGTCCTGGCCTTGTGGATGACGGCGGCCATGGTTGCGTTTTGCTCCTGGCGTTGATCCGCGCTGTCTTCTGGGAGCAGGGTTTGTTCGTCCCAACCGAGGAGGCCGGCGATGCTTTCGAGGGAGTGGATTCGTTTTTGCTTTTGGGAAAGGACTTCGAATGGGGTCATCTATTTTGGATTCCGTTGAATGGAAGATTCGAGAGGCTTGGATACGAAAAAGACCGCCTGTTGCGGGGCGGTCTTTTGCTTGAAGTGGTAAGCTAGAATTTTGGCAACATGCTTTCGAGGCTGCCTTTTCCGAGGAGCTTGAGAATCTCGTCGGCAACGTTCTTTGCGACTTCCAGCTCGTCGGCGTATTTCGTTTTGATCTCGTTGAATTGCTCCACGGAGCTGGGGCTGAACTTGTTGGCGATGCTTTCGAGGTTTCCTAGGCTGGAGGCGAGCTCGGGGAGCTTGGCGGACACTTTCTCTGCGGTGTCTTTCGGGAGCTTGTCTTTGACGGAGTCGTACTTTTCCTTGAGGGATTCGTACTGGCTCCGGAGGGTGGCGTTGCTGGATTCGAACTGGTCCTTGAGGGCTTTGGTCTCGGCGGCGAGCTTGGCCTCCATTTCCGTCTTTGCTTCGGCGAGTTTCGCGTCGGATTCCGCTTTGGCTGCGGCAAGTTTCTTGTCGGCTTCGGCTTGGGCGTCGGCGAGCTTGCTGTCGTTTTTCTGTTCGGAAGCGGCGACGGCTTCCTGCGCGGCCTTATCGGCGGCAGCTTGTACGTCGGCTTCGGTGATTTCTTCCTTCTTGGAGCAACCGGTGAGGGCGGCAGAGCTGAGGAGTGCGAGGGCTAGAATTTTGGTCGGTGTATTCATGATTTCGAGAGTTTGAAGGTTAGTTGGTGAAATGAAAAGGAGTAAAGAGTTTCGCTTATGCGCCATTGGCGATGTGGAGGGCGGCGATGCGAGAGGTGGTCCAGGCTGCTTGGAAGTTGAAGCCGCCGGTGACGCCGTCGATATCGAGCACTTCGCCGGCGAAGTAGAGGTTCGGGACAATGCGGCTTTGCATGGATTTGAAGTCGACTTCCTTGAGCTTGATGCCGCCGCAGGTGACGAACTCTTCTTTGTTCATGCTTTTGCCGTTCGTTTGGAAGCGGGTGTTGGCGATGGTTTCGACAAGTTGGTTAAGCCCTTTCTTGGGGAGTTGGGCCCATTGGGTGTCAGGTAAAATGGATACGTGGGAGAGCAGCCTTTCCCAGAAGCGTCGGGGGAAATCGAAGGGGTTGAGGCTGACGAGGGCTTTGCGGGCGTTTTGCTGCTTGGCGTTTTCGAGGGCGGCTCGGATCTTGTCGGGTTTGGCGCCGCCGTACCAGTTGACGTTCAGCTCGCATTGGTAGTCGAGCTCGCTGAATACGCGCGCTCCCCAGGCGGAGAGCTTTAGGATGCCGGGGCCGCTGAGTCCCCAGTGAGTGAATACGATGGGACCGCTTTGTTGGAGCTTGGCGGGAGGATAGGAAACTTGGACTTGGGGAAGGGAGAGGCCTTGGAGGTCTGCGAGGAGGGGGTGGTCGATATGGAAGGTGAAGAGCGAGGGAGCGAGATCGGTGATGCTGTGTCCGAGACTCGAAGCGAGGGCGTGCCCGGCGTTTTTTTGGCCGCCGCCTGTCGCGATGACGACGTGGCTGGCTCGGATCGTTTCTCCGTCGGATAGGCGAAGGCTGAAATTTGCGTGTTTCGGGTTGGGCTCAGGGGTGCGGGAGATCGTGGATACGCCGGTTTTTAGGTGGAGAATCACTCCTGCCTTGTCGGCGGCGGAGGTGAGGCAGTCGATGATGGTTTGGGAGTCGTCGGTGATGGGGAACATGCGTCCGTCTGCTTCCGTCTTGAGCTGGACGCCGCGGGCTTGGAACCAGTCGACGGTGTCTTGCGCCTGCCATTGGTGGAAGGCTCCTCGCAGCTCCTTGCCGCCGCGCGGGTAGTAGGTGACGAGCTCTCGGGGCTCGAAGCAGTGGTGGGTGACATTGCAGCGTCCACCACCGGATACGGACACTTTGGCGAGGGTGCGGCGCGAGGCTTCGTAGAGGTGGACTTGGGCTTCGGGGTCGGTTGCGGCGACGTTTATTGCTGCGAAGTATCCGGCGGCACCGGCTCCTATGATGGCGACGGTCTTGCGGTCGAGAGTGTTTGAAGGCGGCATTGGGGAGGGAGCAAACTTGGGATGGAGCGGGGATTCAAGTTTGTGTCTGCTCTAATTCGAAAGGGCCTCAGCGAGCGGAGCTTCTTGGGAGTGTGGGACGGCGTTGCTTCGTTGGTGAGTTGAAATCTTTAGAAGTTGGCAGTTTCTTGGGAATGTCAAAGAGGTGGCATCAAAGAGACGCGTATATCAAAAATCCTGCTCCGCGCTATCAGCATGCGAAGCAGGACGTTTAGAAAAGGGGGGAGCGAACTCTAGCTCAGGAGGGCGACTGCTTGTTCCTTGCTGAGGCGTGGTCCAAATTTGGATACGACGGCTGAGGAGGCGCGGCTGGCGAGCTTGCCTGCTTCGCTGTGGCTGAGTCCATTGGTGATTCCGTAGAGGAAGGCTCCGGCGAAGAGGTCTCCTGCGCCGTTGGTGTCGACCGCTTCGGTGGGGATGGGAGCAATCTTGATTTCGCTTTGGCCGTCCCAGACGAGGGCTCCGTCGGGGCCGAGCGTGACGACGAATTGCTTGGCGACTGCTTTCATGGCTTCGACCGCTGCTGGGATGGAATCGGTGCCGGTATAGGTCATGGCTTCTTCTTCGTTGCAGAAGAGGAGGTCGATGCCGTTGCCGATGACGTCCTTCATGGCGTCGCCGAAGTATTTGACCATGGCGGGGTCGGAAAAGGTGAGGGCGGTTTTCACGCCGAGGGACTCGGCTTTGGCCTTTGCAGCTTTCATGGCCTCGACTCCGTTGGGGGAGGTGACGAGGTAGCCTTCGATATAGAGGTACTCGGAGTCGGCGAGCGCGGTTTCGTCGATTTGCTCGATCGAGTAGGTGGCGGTGACGCCGAGGAAGGTGTTCATGGTGCGCTCCGCGTCGGGGGTGGTCATGACGAGGCACTTGCCGGTGATGCCTTCGGGGAGGGAGTCGGCGGTGAGGTTAGTATCGGAGCCGTTGGCCTTGAGGTCGGTGAGGTAGAAGCGGCCGAGTTCGTCGTTGGCGACTTTGCAGCTATAGAAGGTGCGAGCGCCGAACTGGGCGGCTCCGATGATGGAGTTGGCTGCGGATCCGCCGCATTGCTTGTCGGCCGCGTCGAGGTCGATGGCGGAGACGAGGGCGCTTTGGCGGGCTTCGTCGACGAGAGTCATGACTCCCTTTTCGATTTCGTTTGCTGCGAAGAAGGCGTCGTCGACCTCGGTCACGATATCGACGAGGGCGTTCCCCATCCCGTAAATGTTGTACTTTTTAGCCATTGGGGAGGGGTTGTGTGGAATCGCGTCGACTTGGCAACGGGGAAAGACGGTGGGCAGCGAGCTCACAGCAAGGCTTTTGTTGGAGGGCTTGGCAGGCAGGCTCGTTGAGGGGAGTGGGTGTTGCTGCTCGAATGCAGGGCTAGGGAAATTTGCGAACTAATCGCATTAGGGATTGATGCGGGTGATGGGGGGCACCTAGAGTCGCCCCCCATGGCGCAGATACTCGACGAAATCAAAGGACTCTATGGGATATACCCATCCTGGCTCGTCACTGCTTGCCTCGTCGTAGTAGGGCTTGGGCTTGGCTGGGTGGTTTGGAAGTTGGTACGGGTCGGCATGGTGTTGCTGGTGACCGTGGCACTTCTAGCGATCGTGGTCTTTGCCGGCTGGATGATTTTAGCTCCGTAGCGCGATGTAGTTTGACCTCCCCTTTCATATCTAATTCTCATGGCAGCCAAAGTGGAAAACAGTAAGGCAAAGAAGTTTATTTTCGTGACGGGCGGTGTCGTATCGTCCCTAGGCAAGGGCTTGACGGCCGCATCTCTGGGCGCGCTGCTCGAGGAGCGCGGTTGCACGGTGCGCATCCAGAAGTTCGATCCCTATCTCAATGTTGACCCGGGCACGATGAACCCATTCCAGCATGGCGAGGTGTACGTCCTCGACGACGGCGCCGAGACGGACTTGGATTTGGGCCACTACGAGCGCTTCACCTCTGGCAAGCTGAGCCAGTTCAACAACCTGACTTCGGGCCAGATTTACGAGTCCGTCATCCAGAAGGAACGCCGCGGCGAATACCTGGGCAAGACGGTTCAGGTCATCCCGCACGTGACCAACGAGATCAAGAAGCGCATCGAGGCTGCCGGGGAGGATGTGGACATCCTGATCACTGAAATCGGTGGTACGGTGGGCGATATCGAAGGTCTGCCTTTCCTCGAGGCGATGCGTCAATTCGCTTTGGAAGCGGGCCGCGACAACGTACTTTTCATCCACTGCACGCTATTGCCGTTCCTTGCGGCGGCGGGCGAGCTGAAGACGAAGCCGACGCAGCAGAGCGTGGCGAAGATGCGCGAGATCGGTATCCAGCCAGATATCTTGGTATGCCGCACGGAGCATCCGATCGATGGGGAGCTTCGCGAGAAGATGAGCCTGTTCTGTAACGTGCCGGTCAAGGCTGTTATCGAGGAGATCGATGTGGACGATTCTATTTACGAGCTTCCTGTGATGCTGCGCCGCGAGCATTTGGATGACCTCGTGGTCGATTTTCTGAAGCTGGATGCTCCACAACCCTCTCAGAGCATCTGGACGGATATTGTTCGCCGTATCAAATCGCCGTCGAAGCGGGTGACTATCGGTGTCGTCGGCAAGTACATCGAGCTGCAGGACGCTTACAAGTCAGTCTACGAATCGATCACGCACGCGGGCATCGCCAACGATTGCGCGGTGACGATCAAGCGTATCGATGCGGAGTCGCTCGAAACGGCGGAAGGGTTGGAAACGCTGAAGAGCTTGCACGGGATCTTGGTTCCGGGCGGGTTTGGCGATCGTGGTACGGAAGGCAAGATTGCGGCCGTTCGCTACGCTCGCGAAAACAATGTACCGTACTTCGGTCTATGCCTTGGCCTGCAGATCGCGGTTATCGAGTACGCTCGCAACGTGCTGGGTCACAAGGATGCGAACAGTCTCGAGTTTGACGAAAAGACGGAGCATCCGGTCATCACCTTGATGGAGGAGCAGAAGCAGGTGGTCGACAAGGGAGGCTCGATGCGCCTGGGCTCTTATGAGTGTAAGGTCAAGAAGGGGACGCACGCCTTTGCCGCCTATGGGCAGGAGATTATTCGCGAACGCCACCGCCACCGCTACGAGGTGAACAACGCGTTCGTGGAGGAGCTTGAAAAGGCTGGCCTCGTGATCAGTGGCGTGAACCCGAAGCGCAATCTCGTCGAAATGGTCGAGTTGAAGGAACACCCATGGTTCCTCGCGGTTCAATCTCACCCAGAGTTCCTCTCCAAGCCCAACAAGGCTCATCCGCTCTTCCGGGCTTTCGTGGAAGCAGCAATCAATCGGGATGAAAGCCGCTAAACAGCTTTAACTCCACAATCGCATTTCAAGCAACCCCACTGCCAAAGCCATGAGCTTTCAAATCGACGTGCCAATCCCTTCCATGGGGGCTACTGTCAACGAAATGACCTTGATCGATCTCGAAGTCGAAGCAGGGCAGGAAATCGCGAAAGGCGAAAAATTAGCGGAGTTGGAGAGCGACAAGTCGGTCTTCGATTTCGAGTCTCCCTGCGATGGCGTGGTCAAGCAGATCCACTGTCGAGCAGGTGACATATTGGAAGTGGGAGCTCCCTTTGTGCGTATCGAGACAGAGGATACGTCGGTAGCCCACTTGGAGGTCGCTGCTGGATCGGCTCCGCAAGGAAGTTCCGGCGAAGTGGAAGCGTCGCCTGCGGAACCTGCTCCGGTAGCGGTGATGCAGGAAGTCGCTCCGGCCCCCGCTTCGGTTGCGTCCCCGGCTCAGGTTGCCAAGGCGAACGGGGTTCGCTGGACGCCGCGAGCCAAGAAGCTGGCGACCGAGCGAGGACTGGATCCCGACAGCATCACGGACATCGTGGGAACAGGGCCTGGTGGTCGCGTAACGGGTGACGACTTGAACGCTTATGTACCGGCAGCGGCCAAGGCCGCCGTTGGCTCGCCAGCCGTCGCAAGCGACGGTTCGCTCCAAACCGCATGTGTCGCTGGAATCGGGTACGCTGTGCCTAAGAACATGCGTTCCAACGCTGAGATTTTGAAGCAATTCCCGGGCAAGACGGAGGAAGAGATCGTCAAGGTGACCGGTATCCAGCAGCGCTATATTATATCCGAGGGGGAATCAGCGACTAGCCTAGCGAGCATTGCGACTCGCAATGCGCTGGAGATGGCGGGCCTCGAGGTTTCGGATATCGACGCGGTCGTGGTGGCTACGCTTTTGCCGGACCAGCCGGTGCCAGGCGCGGCGAGCATTCTTGCCCAGGAGCTCGGCATCGAAAAGGCGATGGCCTTCGATTTGAATGCCGCATGTTCGGGGTGGCTGTATGCGCTGGAAGTGGGCCGTAGCTTGATCTATGGCGGTTCAGCTAAGAATATTCTGGTGGTGACTGCGGAGATTCTCTCTCGCATCACGAACCCGAAGGACCACGAAACCGCCTTCCTCTTCGGAGACGGCGCGGGCGCGGCGATCCTGACTCCCGGACAAGGAGGGCACCGTTTGCATCGCCTGGAGCTAAGCGGCGATGCTCGCTATACCAGCGCGATCTCTCGCATGGGTGGTGGAGCCCTCAACCCGATGCCGAAACCCGGCGAAGATCTTGATGCCTTCTACCTCAAGATGGATGGAGGCGTGGTTTTCAAGCGTGCCGTATTGGCGTTTTCGAACATTATCGAAAGCGCTCTCGAGCGCCACGGGCTTACGCCGGAAGACGTTTCTTGGGTCGTGCCCCATCAGGCCAATGCTCGAATCTTGCGAGCGGTGAGCAAGCGGGTGGGGATTCCTTACGAAAAGTTCGTTGTGACGATCAACAAGTACGGTAATACCTCCGCAGCCTCGGTTTCCATGGCCCTTGGTTGGGCGGCGGAAGAGGAAATTTTCGAAGAGGGCGACAATATTATCTTTTGCTCAGTGGGGGCTGGATTCACCTTCGCAGGTGGTTTGATGACTTGGTAGCCAGCTGCTTGA
Organism: Opitutaceae bacterium; assembly: GCA_050297195.1. GTDB lineage: Bacteria > Verrucomicrobiota > Verrucomicrobiia > Opitutales > Opitutaceae > Pelagicoccus. The sequence continues at coordinate 8,970 of JBNKSG010000132.1, forward strand.
GGTAGCCGGACCCTCCCTAACAATTAAAAAAAAGAGGCCAGTCGGAAGACTGGCCTTATTTGCGTGAGAATTCCTCGAGACTCTATTTGTTGCCGCTGCGGGCGAGCGTCTTGCAGAGCTTGAGCAGGAAGAGATAGCCGCTCATTCCTAGAAGGGCCGCCCCGAGAACGATCAATCCGATTTCGCCACTGAATGCCAACTGGGCGTTGGAGGCACTCTCCGGCAGTGATTCTTGCATTGCGACAAGGGGCGTGCCGGGGGTGGTGTTGGTAGCGATTGTATGGTTCATTTCGGTCGTCGTTGGCTTTTAGGGGCTCGGCGGTTGGAGCCGGGCCACATCTTGCTTGCCAACAAGGAGCGATTAGGATGCCAACCTTTTGGGTAATCCTTGTAAGTTGCTGTTCTCGAGCGAGAAGCGTTTAGTTAGGTAATTCTTCGCTACCCTTTGAGCTGTCTGCTTTTTTTACACTTCGACTTAATTCTTAACACTAGGCCGCGTTAGGGGAAAGGATGAGGCGGCGTGTTGGTGGGCCACTCGGTCTAGCTGCGAGCGATTTCGTAGCGCAAGATGCTCAAGGCGTGGGTAGCTGCGGTTTCGGTGCGCATCACGTGGGGTCCCAGCGTGGTGTGGAGAAAGCCGGATTCGGCGGCCAATTGATATTCTTCCGGCGTGAAGTCGCCCTCGGGGCCGACAAGGCAGATTGCGGACTGGGGACGTTTGCCTGCCTTTTTTTCCACATAGTCCGCGAGGTGTTCCTGCAGCGGTTTCGCTTCCTTCTGCAAGCTCGCGACCAGTTTGAGTTCGAAGCTTTGGCTTTGTTCGATGAAGCGCTCAAAGTCGGAAATCGATTCGATTTCCACGAGATGGGGATTGCCGCTCTGCTTGGCTCCTTCCAGGGCGGCTCCCGTCCATTTCGCGTTTTTGCTGTCTTGCTTCTTGGCTTCGACTTTCACTTCGCAGCGTTTGGTGGTGATGGGGAAGAGCTGTTGGGCTCCGATTTCGGCGGCTTTGCGAATGATGCTCTCCATCAGTTTCCCCTTCGGCAGGGCTTGAGCGAGAGCGATGCGGTAGCTCGGCGGTGGGATGTTGGAAATTTCTTCTACTTCAAGAACGGCCCTGCGTTTGTTGGCGTCGATCAAGCGCGTTTTGCATTCGCAACCGAGTCCATTGAAGAGGGAGACTGGATCGCCAACGCGAGCTCGGTTGGCAGCTACGAGGTGGTTGGACTCTTCGGGATTGAGCGTGATCTGCTCGCCCACGCTTTGCGGGGCCTGCTCGTGGTAGCTGCGGTAGTCTGGCATGCTTCCTAGCTAACGAGTAGCGAAGCGTTTCTGACAAACAGAAAAGGCGCCGCTCGCGCGACGCCTTTCCTAACTTATCAAACTACA
>JBNKSG010000133.1:0-10318 GCA_050297195.1 Opitutaceae bacterium
GCCGTCCGGTTGGGCCAAGTCAAGGGGGCAGATTTAGTACCGCTTACTCATCATCGCCCAAGTTGTGCATGCGGCCATCGACGACGCTTACTACGATGAAAAAACGGGCGGCGTGGACACCGAGGCCATGCACCTCGTCGGCCGCATGAACGGTCCCAACGGCTACTGCAAAACCGACTCGCGATTCGAAATCGAGCGCCCATAGGCCGGTAGACCCGTTTTCCGCTCTAAACTGCGACCTTAGGTGGCGCGGCTTCTCACGGAGAAGCCGACCCACCTATTAATTGGCGAAACAAAATGGCGAAACAAAAACGCGAGGGAGCCATTCGCGGTTAAATCACCGCCCCCTACTTCTTTTTCTTAAAAAGCCCTTCCAGCAACTTGCCCGCAGCGTCCGCGTCATCGCCTTCAAGTCCCAGCTTTTTGGATACTTCTTCGGCCGCCTTTTTCTTCAGTACAGAACCAGCGATCTTTTCCAACGCCTTCGACTCCAGCTTGACGCCAGGATGGTCCAGGGGGCCGCGAATCGCGAGCGGCAAGGTCACGCCGTCCAGGCTCACCGGGTCGCCTCCAATGCGAGCAGTCGAGCCGTCAAAGGTAACTTGAGCGACCAAATCGTTGGCCGCCGTACCGATCACTCCACTCAGGTCTATATCCATCGTTCCCCCAGAAAGCGGGGGATTTCCATCCGACTTGATCTTCGCCGCCAGCGGATCGACCGCGACGTCCTTTAGTAGCATTTTCAAATCGTTTGCACCCGTTCCGCTAGCGCCCGCCAAGCTCAGGTGGGCATTAAACTTGTCGTTGCTCGAAACCAAACTAAGCGTGGGAGCTGCCGCCGCCAAACTCGGATGCGTGGAAAGGTCCGCTCCATCAAGGTCAAGCGTCGCTCCTTCGAAGTAAGGCGACTTGATGCCCTTCGCCTCAATGTGGCGTATCCATATTGTGGGGCTACCTTCCGTCAAGAAATCCGCCTTCACGTTAGCGTGCCCCAGAGCCCGGATGCGGCTGTTCAGCTCTTCCTTCCACGTGAGAGCATCCGTAGCTTCCTCGCCTCCGGCGGACATCTGCTCAAGCCAACGCTTCGCTTGGGCGAGACGTTCCTTCCATTCGCCAGCATTCTCCAAAACGTTATCCAAGTCGTCGAACTCGGGCATCTCGATTTTCGAATCCGTCTTGGGCTTCGGCCCGATCTGTACGCCAGGGGTGCCTCGGGTGTCACCCGACGCCGCATCCTCGAGGATCAAGTTGTCGATCGAGAAGCGCTTGCGCAACAAGTCCGTCGTATTCACGTCCGCTACGATTCGCTTCGACGAGAAAATGTTAGTATCCAAGTTTTGGGCATCCGCCATAGCGAGCCCCAGTACTTCGAGCTTACTTTCCTGCAGCCTCAAGTCGACACTCTCCAAATCCACCGTCGCCCCATTCGCTTTTTCGAGATTAGACTTCGCCAGCGAGGTGAGCAGCGGAGCGGAAAGCTTGCTAAAACCGAGCCCCACCAGCGCGCAAAAAACCACCACAACCGCGAGCCCCCAGATGCGAATTGGATTGCCCAGCTTCACGGATAGCAGCTCCTCGTAGCTCTTCTTGCCGCGCCCCGTTCCGAGGAAAAGGAATTTCAGCACCTTCACCCATGCCTTCTCGTTGTACTTTTTCAGGCGTTCAGAGTCCTCCGACATCGCCATCATCTTCTTGCGGTAGTTCGTAAGGGAACGCTTGAGGAAAAAGGCCAAAACAAAGCCCAGCACCAAAGCGACCAACTGCCCACCGGCTACCACATAGTAGTCCAATCCCGAATACGCGGTAACGGGAGCATTGATCAATGCCTTGAAAATCCCCTGAGTCGGTCCTTCGAGCAAGAGGCGCCCTACCGCAAAAACGGCTGGCATCGCCACCAAAAGCGCCAGCTTGCTGAGCAGGACTACGATTCCCGCGAGGAAGAGGTTCGCGTTGAGCACCAGCAGCAGCAGGATCCAAAAAAGCATCAAGGCCGGCGCGTGCGAAAAACTTGGGATGAACCCGAGCAAGGCTCCCAGCAAGCAAGCTGCATAAATTTGGAAAGGCGTCGTTTTTCCACGAATCAGTGAACCAATCTTCCGAGTGATGATCATAAGGAGCAGGATATTGAATTAAACCATCGAGCTGGCGATCCGCATGCTCGAGCGTTACTGGACACCGACAATAGGAATCCCTAGAAGATCCTAAGTCAAAGCCACAACGCCACCTTTTCAGAAACTCAACACGATCTCCGCCAAGTGCCTAGAGGGCATTGCTCAATTAAACCCCAACTCCCTTAGCCCCGTCCGCAACCACCGATAAACCTCCCTATGAAACGCGCCTTTCAAGTGCTCGCCCTTGCCTTCAGCCTCGCCCTCATCGCCGGATGCGCCGTCGCGGTGCCCGTGAAAGTCGCCACCAAAACGACCAAGCTCGGAATAAAAACCGCCAAGACCGGCGTTAAAACCACTGCTAAAGTCGCCGGAGCCATCGTGCCCGATGGCAAAAAGCAGGAAGACTAGCCCCCCGTAGCGCGGAGCTTTCATGTCCGCCATAGCCTTGGCGAAGGAGGAAGCCCGCAACCGCAATGCAAAAAAATCCTGTTGGTCGTCGCGCCGAGACGACAAAGAAGCAGGTCACCGCCCTGCCCTAAAACCGCTCCCCCGCTTCGCGGATTTCCCGAAGATTCTCCACCCGCTCCTGCAAGCTTGGGTGAGACGAGAGGAAAGTGGCCACCGGCACGTCCAGAACGTCCTTGTGCAAGAGGATCAAAATCTCCTCCATCGCAGCCGCCCCGATACCCGCATCCTCCAGCACCTCCGCAGCGAACGTATCCGACTCCATCTCGAATCGCTGGGAATACTGGGATTCGATGAGCAAGGCTGGCAAGGCCCCTGTCACATTGGCGACGGCCGAAATGTCTCCTAACACAATCGAGGCGATAACGACAACCCCGGTTCTCTGCACGACGGAACGAATTCCGTGCTGCTTTTCCACATGAGCAATCTCATGCAAGAACACTGCAACCATTTGCTCCTCGGTTTCACACATTTCAGTAAAACTATCTGTCGCCACGATTTTTCCAGAAGGAAGGGCAAAGGCGTTTGGCACTCCATGCATGCTGAAATTTGCCAGCTGGTAGGAGTACTCCGAATTTTCAATACCCGCCAGGACCAAGGCCTTCTTGAAAGCTCGCTGGCTAAGATCAAGCTTCTCCTTGCTCAAGCCGGTTTCGGTCAATTGTCCAAAGGACTTCATCGTATCCAAGGTTTGCTTGGATATTTGTTCCCTCAATTCCTGAGGGACCTCATTCGCAACCAAATATGCGAGGGCAGGAATTCCCCAATAAACGAAGCTGATGGAAATCAACGCAACCGCGGCCACACAAGAAATTGCCGCTACCCAACGCCGCTCCATCCAATCAACAAGCCCTGACCATTTACTGGTTCGGGTAAGCTTCTCAAAGGATGCGAATTGCTCTCCATGATCCGTCTCGAATCGAGCGCCCTCGTAGAAAAGGATAACTCTCCGAGTCGATCCCAGTCGTGGCTGTATCTCGTATTCATTCTTCACGTACGTGAAATTGTCGTCTTCTATTCGAAGCGAAACACGTCCATCATCACTCGCCTCGACATCGACTTCTACGCTGAGGGAAGAGCCAGCGAGATAGAATGTACCTGAAAATAAATAGTTCATCAAACGACCTACCAACCGACCTCGAAATCCATAAAGTCGACCGCGGAATCGCCAAGAGCTTGGTCTTCATGCTCAGATTCCTCGACAAATTCGCTGAGCTTTTCGGTCTTGGAGTCGAGAGCCAGGTGCTCGACGAGATAGCGCGTGCGGCGCACTTTTCCCCAAGGAATGAGCAAGCCAAAGCTAAGGACCGCGAGCACAAGATTCGAAAAGCTGATCCAAGCCAACTTCCAAGCGTTCATGGTATTGCTGAAGCGAAAGTCTCCCAGCAATTCGATGCTCTCGAAGGTATACTTCGTTATCTTCCCATACACGAATTGCTGCAAAAAGACGTATCCACCCCACAACAATCCGACCGAGGCAAATTCCATGGCCTGAGTAATCCAGGAACTCTCCGGCTCCGAAGGGTAAACTCCCACTGGGGTCAACATTCCTTCGATCACCACAAAAGGTATGAAGATTCCGATCCCCATCAAAAAAGCGTAGAAATAAAACGAAAAGAATTTCCCCGAGTCCCCAAAGAACCGAAACGGCTTACCTCCAAATCTCATGCGTCCGTACACGTACTGTTTCTTGCGATGCGCCCAGAAAGGGTAAAAGAGCCCAATCATTCCACACAAGATGGCCCACCCTAAATAGATCTTATAAGCCTCCCCAATTGTACCTCCAAACCGGAAGCGAACGTTGCGATACACCGAATTGCGAGTCTTGAAGCGGATACTCTTGAAGACGAGGTAAGGAAAAACCAGAAAGCCGACTACGAGGACCCCCACCAGAACGCCCTGTGGCAAGATCCCTTCCATCGATAGATAGAACAAGGCCGCCGCCACGAATACGATCAGGTTCCCAATCAATATCCTCGTCGGCTTGGCAACATAATCGAAGGAGTGGCCATCCAAATGCGTATTCGCATAGAAGTAGCGACGTGTGCGCACTTTCGCCCAAGCGGCATATATGCCCAAAGTCGCAATTGTTAGGGCCACATTTACGATCCAGATCTTGAAGTACTCAGCGGTGTTACCTGTAAACGAAAAATCAAACCGGTAACGATCGAAAGGCGAACGAGGTTCTTGAATGGCTGGAACTTCCGAATCGGGGGAATCCGGAGCAGGGAGAGCGGACGAAAACGAATCCATCAACAGGAAAAAACATCAACGCCGGCCTTGATCAAGAACTAAGTACTTACTCTTAAATACTTACCTTAAACGCTGAACTGCATCCAACGGGAGAGAAACGAACGCTCCCTCTCAAAAAAAACGCCTGCCCGAAAACCGGACAGGCGCCACAAACTGGTACGGCCTTTCAATCCGCGACTACTTCACCGTAACCGTGATCTCCTTCGAGACTACCGCCGGCTGATGCGGAATGTGCAGGTAGTCGCCCAGCATCAGCTGGAGCGTGTGCTTGCCGGGGGCGAGCGTCAGCTCGACTTCCGTCTGCCCGCCGCCAAAGTGCTTGAGGCTGTCGGACATCGGCATCGGCGTATCCATCGCGGGGAGCGATGCCGCGTCGACAAGCAGGTGGTGGTGGCCCGTATTTGGTTTATCGATACCAGCAGGCGCCACTCCCATGCCCTTCAGTCCAAAACGGACCGTAAAGGTCTCGCCCACGACCTCGCCATCCTTTGGCGAGATAATATAGATCTCTGCTCCTTCTGGCGAAGGCTGGCGCTCCAACTCTGCGTTGGCTCCGAGCGCGATGCTGAAAAAGGCGAATACAGATAGAATTAATTTAATTGGCTTCATATTGGTAGGCTAACGATTGGTTGGTCTCTTTTATTGAGGTGCAGTGAACAGGGAGTCGTCGACGTCCATGTTTATATCAAGGGAATCGAAAGTCATGTGGATCACCATGCCGGCATTGCTCATTTCCATGACGGCAGGGAAGGAGATGCCTTCCTGCGTATTGTAGGACTTTATGGTCATGCTCGCGGGGAGCTGCCCCATCGGGCCCATGTCGACGAGCATGTCCATGCGCAACAGCAGTCCCGTCTCCTTACTATAGTAGCAGGTTTGCTCCAAGCCGGTCTCGGCGGAAACGAGCCGCAGCACGGAGGCCGGTTGCCCCTCGACATCCGCATCCGCAAGCTTCTCGCCAACGCTGTAAACCTCGTCGTAGGCGAGCATGTCCGAGAAATTGTCGTTCTGCTTGAGCGAGGCGATCTCACCTTCGCTCAGCCGCCGAAAGCCCTGCATCGGGTCGTTCGCCCAACCGACTTCGCCGTCGTAGGCCTGCACCATCTTGCCCATGCCGGGAATCTCTTGGGCGACGTAGAGCTTATCCGGCGACTTCATCACCATTTCGGTGGTCCCATTCATGCCGATCGCGGGGATCGACAGGGTCCCCTTCAATCGCGACGACTGGATCGCAGATATGACATCGCGACCGCCGCTTGCTTCGATATTGGCTTCCAAGACTGCCGCGACCTCCGGAGGCAAGGCCCCACGAACGCTCGATAGGAAAGGCACGGTTAAAAATACGAAGGCGAGAGCCGCCTTGAAGGCATGGGGTTGTTTCATATGAGCTAGTTGGTTAGATGGATCCAATTGAGAGCTGCGGAAAGTACACTGTCTTTGTCCGCGGAAAGATCAACCGGGGAAATCGGTACAATTTCGTCCGGTACCACTCCCCTCGCCTCCAGACTCACGCCATTCGGAGTCCGAAAATCGCCGAGAGCGATCTGCAACGAATCGCCATTGGGCAAGGCAAAGAAAACGGAGGGCAAGGCTGCGCCGGGCGTCTGTTGACCAAATACTCGTACCCTTCCCAATTCCTGCAGACCGATCGAAAACACCTCGCTGGTAGAAACGCTAGTCTCGTCCACGAGGATCGCGACCTTTCCTGCAAAGGAGTGCTTCTGCGGAAAACCGACCACGTTCATATGCCCCGACCGCAACGTCGTGCGACCCAGAGTCGCCTGCTCCTGCAAGATCAATCCCGCCACACCGCCAGCCATCACCATCATCCCGCCAGGATTGCCGCGCAAATCGATCACCAGGCCAGGAGCATCGGCCGGGAGCTCGCTCAAAAACTCCCTAATCTCCGGCATCGCTGCCGGGAACCAAAGACTGAAGCGCAAGTAGCCAGCCCCATCCCCGCGAACCGTCGCTTCCAGCTCGTAAGGCATCCGTCCCATTCGCCCCAAGGGCTCGGTCGACCGCCCCTCATATCGCTCCAGCTCCACAACGATGTCCCGCTTCTTTCCCTTGGGAGTACGTACCTGCAACTCCACGCGATCCCCCGCGCTCGTTCGCAAGCGCGAAAGCAAGGCGGTTATCAGGCTGTACTTGAGCACGTGCTCCGGCTGGCCAGTCTTTTCGAGCGAGCGACGGAACTCCTTCACCTTTATTCCATCGATCGATAGCAAGGCATCCCCATTCCTGAGGCCCGCCCGGTAAGCGGCGCCCTCCGGATCCAGCCGGTAAAAGACGATTTTTCTCCCCGCGAAGCAGGCATCCACCCCGGCCGTCCCGCCAGACCAAGGCTTGATCAAGTCCTCCGGATTGTAGCCCGAAGAGATCAAGGCCAAGTGGGAATCCCCCAACTCGTAGAGCATGTCCGAAATCACAACCCTCAGCTGGTCCATGTCTTCCGCAGCGGGAAGCTTCGCTCGATAGCGAGCGCCCACCGCATCCCAGTCCAAGCCTCCGAAACTCGCGTCGTAATAGCTCTCCCGCACCTGGCTCCAAGCCGCCTCGAAGGTCTCGTCCCGCAAAGCGGCGAAGTCCGGCTCCGCTCCCACGCGACTCCCCGCGCAGGCGAGAATGCTGAAAAAGAGGCCCATCGTTAGCGTAAACTTTCGCATCGGAGCTCAAAACGATGCGAGGAAGTGAATTACTTGCAATCCAAGGATTTAAAAGAACGTAAAGATGTCCGTCACCGTCGTAACCTTATCTTTTCATTTAAAAACTTCCTTTTAGGCGCGGCGGATGCTTAAGGTATTCAATTCATCGATGAAACGTTCTCAAACACAGCAGCATTCAAACAATCAAGCAGTCCATGCAAAGGCCGTATCGGCTTGCCGCCAATGGACCATGGCTTGGCACGCGGGACAGCGACCGGAACGACAACCTTAAGAAAACCGGAAACCCAACCACCGCACTGCCAAGCCGAACGCCAAGAGACGTTCGGCCTTTTTTTGGCCCGAATCCAACCAAGCAATTTCAAAAACTTTAGATAGGAACCAATACCATGACACACGCACTACCAACAGAGAAGCTACCGCCCTCGATCATCGAGACCGAGCGACTCATACTCAGAACGCCACGCATCGAGGACGCATTCGCGTTGCACGAGCTCGCCGCAGCCGACCCCTTCTTCGCCCACGCCACAGTCGGTCCCGCCAACAGCACCCTCGAAAGCTCCTGCACGGCGATCATCCGCATGCTCGAAGACCGCCGAGCCGGAACCGGAAGCTGGTGGATCGTCATCCATAAAGACAGCGGGCACGTCATCGGCGTCACCGGCTTCAGCTCCCGCCATCTCGCGCAGGGCCCAGTCAACGCCCTCGCCTCCAGCGAGCTCGGACGCGGCTACGCCCAGGAAATCATCGAAGCCTTGGTCCACAATCACACGCCTCTGCCCAGCTTGAAGCATTCCTTCGAGAGCGAACCGACGCGAAGCGAAGAGCCCGCGCCGCCAACCCGCTGGTACTGGCAAAGCAAGTCCACCCGCACGACGAGGCCCAACAATCTCCGCTGCGCCTAAACCAGAACAGGACGTTGCCTGACACTTACAAACGCCCACCGCACCTGCGGCGGACGTTTTTTTGCATCCGAGAAAATGGAGGCAAGGAAGCAACCCCGTCCACCTCCACCTTCCCCCAATCCCTAACCCCTGATACCCAATACCCAGAAACCGGAGCCTCAGAAAAAGAACAGATCGACAAACCCACCCCAAGCCCTTTGCTTGCCGGTTTTAAAAATCCAACTCACGGAAAATAATATGAAGAAGGCCCTTATTACCGGAATCACAGGACAAGACGGATCCTACCTAGCAGAACTCCTCCTCGAAAAAGGATACGAAGTGCACGGAGTCATCCGCCGGGCCTCCACTTTCAACACCTCCCGCATCGACCACCTCTATCAAGATCCGCACGTCAACGGCGTGAAGCTCTTCCTGCACTACGGCGACCTCGCCGACTCCGTGCAGATGGTCAAGCTGCTCTACGATCTCCAGCCCGACGAGATCTACAACCTCGGAGCCCAGTCCCACGTACGAGTCTCCTTCGACGTCCCCGAGTACACCGGCGACGTGGTCGGCGTCGGCGCCGTGCGCATCCTCGAAGCCATCCGCGAAGCCAAGCTCGTCAATAGAACCAAGTACTACCAAGCCTCCTCCTCCGAGATGTTCGGCAAGGTCCAGGAAGTCCCGCAAACCGAGACCACCCCCTTCTGGCCACGCTCCCCCTACGGCTGCGCCAAGATGTACGCCCACTGGCTCACCGTTAACTACCGCGAGTCCTACAACCTCTTCGCCTGCTCCGGTATCCTCTTCAACCACGAGTCCCCCCGCCGCGGCGAAACCTTCGTCACGAGAAAAATCACCCGGGCCGCCACCCGCATCAAGATGGGCCTCCAGGAAAAGCTCTACCTCGGCAACCTCGACGCCAAACGCGACTGGGGTTACGCCAAGGAGTACGTCGAGATGATGTGGCTCATGCTCCAGCAAGACAATCCCGACGACTACGTCATCGCCACCAACGAGACCCATACCGTCAAGGAGTTCGTCCAGGAAACCTTCGCCCAGCTCGACCTCGACTGGGAGAAGTACGTCGACTACGACGACCGCTACGAGCGCCCCGCCGAAGTGGACCTGCTCATCGGCGACCCCGCCAAAGCCAAGAAGCAGCTCGGCTGGGAGCCCAAGGTCAAGTTCAAGGAACTCGTCAAGATCATGACCGAAGCCGACCTCAAACTCGCCCAAGACGAAGCCAAAATCAAAAAGGCCCTCGCCTAGGACTAACCGCCCGCTTCGCTCGAGGTCGCGGAGGACGCTGAGATTGGTTCAAACTCAATAACTAACTCTAAATGCCAACTCCTAACGCGTCCAAAGCAAATTCCCAAAACACTTAGTCTAGATAGTCGCTCTCCGCGAACTCTGCGTTCTCAGCGGTTAAGTTAACAATGACTCCCTCATCCAAAATCTACGTCGCCGGCCACCGAGGCATGGTCGGCTCCGCCGTCCTCCGTCGCCTCCAGTCCCTCGGCTTCGACAACCTCATCACCACCAGCTCCTCCGAGCTCGATCTCACCCGCCAAGCCGACGTCGAGGCCTTCTTCCAAACCCACAAGCCCGACGTCGTCGTCATGGCCGCCGCCAAGGTCGGCGGTATCCACGCCAACGATACCTACCCCGCCGACTTCGGCTACCAAAACCTCGTCATCGCCTCCAACACCATCCACGCCGCCTACCAGTCCGGCGTATCCAGATTCCTCTTCCTCGGTTCCTCCTGCATCTACCCCAAGCTCGCCCCCCAGCCCCTACGCGAAGACTGCTTGCTCACCTCCGAGCTGGAGCCTACCAACGAGGCCTACGCCATCGCCAAGATCGCCGGCCTCAAGCTCTGCGAGTACTACCGCCAGCAATACGGAGTGATGTACCACTCCCTCATGCCCACCAATCT
>JBNKSG010000134.1:0-10262 GCA_050297195.1 Opitutaceae bacterium
TCGCTCCCATCGCCATCGACAGCACCTACACCGACGCGCTGCCGAGCCTGAATCTGCGCTACCAGATCTCCGACGGTCTCTACCTCCGCAGCGCCCTCTCCAAAACGCTCACCCGCCCGGATTTCAACCAGCTCTCTCCGTCGCTGACCCTTCTTCCCAACCCGATCGACCCGTCGCTAAACCAAGGCGCCGCTGGCAACCCCGAGCTGAAGCCGATCCGCGCCGATAACGTAGATGTGGCGCTGGAGAAGTATTTCAACGCGGTCACCTCCGTCCATCTCACCGGGTTCTACAAGCAGGTCGATGGCTTCATCGCCAACGCGAGCCAGCCAGAGGTTCACGACGGCGCGACCTATCAAGTCAGCCGGCCCTACAACAGCAGCCAGGCGGACATCAAGGGCTTCGAGGTCGGCTACCAACAGTTCTTCGACCTTCTTCCCAGCCCATTCGCAGGTTTGGGAGTGCAAGCCAACTACACCTACATCGACAGTTCCACGCCCAGCAGCATCCTCGGCCAGGACACGCCGCTGCAAAACCTCTCGAAGCACAGCTACAACCTCATCGGCATGTACGAGCGGGGAAAACTCTCGTGGCGCGTCGCCTACAACTGGCGCGACAAGTTTTTCAGCGGCACAACCAACATCGTCGGCATCGGCGCGATCCCGATTTACACCGAGGCCTACGGCTGGCTTGACGCGTCTCTCGCGTGGCGTGCATCGGACCGGATGACGTTCCGCTTGGAAGGCTCCAATCTGCTCGGGACCATGCGGCGCTCCTACTACGGCGTCACCACCCGCCAGCAGAGCAACTGGGTCAACGATCGGCAGATCAACGCGAGCATCACAATCCGGTATTGAGCCACGCCAAGAGCGCCACGGGTCGAGATCGACGAAGGAAAGGAGCGCCAAGGAGGAACATAAAGGACAAAGGGGTCAAAGGACAAAGGGGTCAATCCAATCAAAGGACAAAGGGGTCAATCCAATACCTTTGCGGTTCATCGTTCTCTGACTAGAGACGCAGCGCTCTCTACGGAAGAACTCAGAATAGCAGCGAGCAACCGCCGAGACGTCCTAAAGCCGGTAGTTTCCCTCAGTCCCCTGAGTAGTATATGGCGTTTACACACACTAGACCAAAAGCATGATCGCGGCCATGCGTATTAGGCCCTTGTCAATCGCGCTGATGATAGCAGTCGTTCCCGCGCTGACCCTTCAGTCATTCTGCGCGGAAGTGAACACGCTGTTTGACTATTCCATCCAGGGAGGCAGCGAAGCGGACACCATCGGAGCGTACTCCTATTTGAGAATCAAGAACGGCGGCAGCAATGCTTCGACCACCCGCTTCGGTCATGTCGTCTTTGACCTTGGGCAGATTTCCGATGCCGATCTTGAAAGTGTCCAAGGCGCGCAAATCGAATTCGCGACCACAGACGTCGACCTCGACCTGACCCTGCATGTATATGGAGCCTGCGAGGCAGGCCCGCCCCAGCGCTACAGCTGGAACAGCTCGCCCTACCACGATGGCAGCAGTCATGAATATCCGCTCAACGGAAGCGTTCCTCTCACCTTCATTCAGGACCTCGCTGTTTCCACTTCCGACTCGACGATTGTCGTCCAAGGAACGGCGCTCGACGACTTGATTCGCTCAACCGCCGGAACCTCCAGCAAATACCTGACGCTCGTGCTCAGCCACGGAGCCTCAGGCTTCCTTCGACTAGCCGACAATTCCGGTATCCTAACACTGGATACACCCACCAGCATTCCGGCATCCGCCTTGGTTTCTCATCCACGGCTGTTGATGGTCGACGACGATCCGGAAACCTGGGACTTGGCCGACATGCGCGCCGTCGCCAACCAATCGCCGTGGGACGGAATGAAGCAAGACGCCCTGGACGAAGCTGCGGCTCCACTCGACCTGGACCCAGCTTCGACCATCGGCAATCAATACTCCGCGATCAAACGAAAGCTCAACGCGCTCTCGCTCGCCTACATCCTCGACGAAGAGCCCCAGCGGATCACACATGCCGAAGCATTGCGCGATTTCATCACCACAGAAATCCCCGACATCCGCCAAAGCTACCAGCTTGCCCCCTCCTCCTGGTCGTCAAACGTTCCCTATCGCGGATTCATCGTGGATATGATTCTTGCGCTGGATCTGGCTCACGACTCCCTCTCCCAAGAGGATATCGCCGCCATCGAAACCGAGATTCGGGCGTGCATGAAGCAGGCCCGGACCCGGGACGGCCACGAACCGTCAATCCACGGCATGGACATATTCTGGCACATGTATTCAGGCCGCGATGAGGCGCTTGCGGCTTGGAGCGAAGAATACACGCAGGTTCTCCGACGCGACTTCCTTACCGGCGACGGCGTCTTCGCCCCGGGAGCGGGCTATGGGACGGCCAGAATGATGAGCCCCACGCGCCAGTCAAAGTGGCTCCCCGCCGACCTATTCGAATTTCATGGGCAGCATGATTACTACGACATGCCCGAGCTTAAGAGCGGGATCGAGTGGCTCGTCGCTTACTCCACCGCGCCCTCGGGCAGGCTCATGGCCTTCGGCGATTCCGCGCCGGGAAATCGGGGCATCGGCTACTCAGATAGGGGTTCGTTTAGTTTCGCCGGATGCTTGCGGGCCTTTCACTACTCTGAAGAGGCATGGAAGTCGGCGAAATACTATTTCGACAACAGCGCGGCGCCCGATGCGATTCTGACCAGCTACCTCTATCTGGCCCAAGCCAAGGCACAGGGACTTTGGGAGCCCGGCTCCCCGTCCGTGCCCAGCCGGGCCTTTCCCGACGGCGGGGCATGGCTGCGCGATTCCACCGACGATCCCGACGGCCTTGCCGGCACGCTCTGGAACGTGAAAAGCGACACCGCGCTCGCGGAAAGCCAAGTGAGCCACGCGCACCACGAAACCAACGCCATCGCCCTCTCCGGCTTTGGCACCCATTTGCTAGTCAACAGCGGCTACAACGGCGCCGGCAATGGTGCGGCCGGCTTTTCCGCTGCCTACATCAAAGACCGCAACGTATCGAGCAACACCGTGCTGATCGACTACCCCTTCGACGAGGCCGATACCGATCCACCTGCCCTAAACAGCCATCAGTCAAAGTTCGGCGGCGGACTCAGCGGGAGCCTCTTTTCCGATCTGATCGACTTCGCTGCGGGAGACAGCGGCGAAGCGCTCCCCAACGGCAATCACCAACGTTCTCTCTTCTTCGTAAAGCCCACGGCCGCCACCCCAGGATACTTTTTCACCATCGATGACGTTCAGACAAATTCGGGCGAACAGGCCACATTTCACACCGCCTTTCATCCCTACAGCGACACGCTAGTCGAATCAGTCCAGGAGCAAGCCTATCGTTTTCAATCGCGTATCCCAAATAGCGATACACTGTCCACCGCTCACCTTTCAGTCTTCTACGCTACCCCACCCGAACAGGTCAGGCTTCGCTCCGGAGCCATCGCCCAATGGGAGGATTCCTTCGTCGGCGCCTACCTCTACTCTGACTACGATACCGACACCGCAGGTCGCGGCGTGGCGATGACCGTGATGGTGCCTGAAAATCTCACCGCAACAGCGCCCCTGCCTCAACTTACACGCATCGCCGGAGGATCCTTTCATGGCTACCGTTTCGAGCATGAATCCGTCGTCGACATCGCCTTTGTCGCTCCCGACAGCGAGCCATTTTCCTTTGAGGACGCCACGTTCGAAGCTCGTAGCGCCTTCGAGCGCCTCACCTCCGACGGAATCCTGCAAGCCTTCCTGCTGCAGTCAGGAAAACGCTTCTCCCACTCCGGCATTGGCGTTCGGTGCGACACGCCAATCAACATCGAGCAGACCGGAAAAACAGGCCTCATCCAAACGCAAGGAGCCTCCGTCACTTTCGACTATCCTGGGATTCAAGGAATCCTTCTCAACGGAGAGCAAGCCACCCTGCAGGAATCCGGCCCCGACTGGATCCGCGTCGTCATCCCCTCCGGTGAAATCCGATACGAACTCCTTGTCGGAAGCTACTCCACATGGAAAACCCAATACGGGATCCAATCCGATTGGGAGGACTCGGACCAAGACGGGCGCCCGGCAAAGCTGGAGTACTTTGCAGGTACCCGTCCGGACACGCCCGACTTCGTTCCTTTTCTTCGCATCCTGCAGACCACCCCCGAATCGATGCGCTTCTCCTTCGAGGAAAGCCGTTCGCATGAAGGCGTCACCGGACAGCTCGAGTGGTCACACGACCTGATCGAATGGAACGATGCGAACACAACGCCCCAATCTTCGACTACGAGCGACAAGCTGCTAGAGCAAGTCGGCGAGCTGCCTCAAGCAGAGGCGAAGCCGCTCTTCCTCCGAATACGCCTGCCTTGAAGGCCTGCAACAATCGGTCGGAAGGCAAAACAGGTCATGCCGCAAGGAGCTGTTTTCCAGATCGGCGAGCCGTTGGAGTTCCCACCTTGAGCCGTTTCTTCAAATCAGCTCAAAGCTGGCAGACAGCTATCCGAATCTCCCCACAAAAAAGACTCATCACCCCCCAAACAGGGTGATCGCCAGCAAATCCACAGGGGCGTCAGCCAATACCAAGGCGAATCCTATTCGCCCAAGCACTTCCGACATCCCTAATTTTCGTTACACTCAAGCAGCCCCTTTCGACTGGCGATAGCGGCCTGGCGAAACGACTATAATCAAAACGGATCCCCCCCGTAACAACCTATAGACTCCGCCCACTCGTCTCTCGTTAAGCTGCACGAATAGCCGAGTCTTCAAATTTTGAATACATAGATCCATGCGCAAATTGATAGCCTTTATCCTCCTCGCGTTTAGCACCCTGACGCTCTCCGCCCAAACCGAGGCCGCCTCGTCAAGCGAGCGCTTGCTCCTTGACCATGGCTGGCGCTTTGCCTTTGGACACGCCGACGGCGGCGAGCGCGACTTCGACGCGGTCCCGGCGAGCGCCGCCTTCAACTACTTCTCCAAAGCCGGGCGTGGCGAAGGCGCTGCCTCCGAAAAATTCGACGACTCAAGCTGGCGCTTGCTCAACCTGCCGCACGACTGGGCCGTGGAGCTGCCCTTCGACGCCCGCGGCAGCCACAGCCACGGCTACAAGGCCCTCGGCAAAAAATTTCCCGAAAACAGCGTCGGCTGGTACCGCCGCCGCTTCGACATCCCCGCCGAAGACGCTGGCAAGCGCCTCAGCGTCACCTTCGACGGTGCCTTCCGCGACAGCCAAGTCTGGATCAACGGATACTATCTCGGACGCCACTCCAGCGGCTACAGTGGCTTCACCTACGACATCGGCGACTACCTCAACTACGGCGGAGAGAACGTCATCGTCGCCCGCGTGGACGCCAGCCTCGAAGAAGGCTGGTTCTACGAAGGAGCCGGCATCTACCGCCACGTCTGGCTGACCAAAACCGCCCCCCTTCACATCGCTCAACACGGCACCTTCGTCCGCAGCGAACAGGACAATTCAGATTCTCGTATCCGCGTTACAACGACAGTCAAAAACGACGCCAACGAACCGCAGAACTTCAGCATCTTCTACGAGATCGTCGCCCCCGACCAGCAGACGGTGGTCAGTCAGCTCGAGGTCGCCCCCGACCAACTGGGAAGCCTCAAGCCCGGCGAACGCGCAGACTACGAAAGTGCCCTCACCGTTGAAAAACCGCAGCTCTGGGACTTGGACACCCCGAACCTCTACACCCTCCGCACCAGCGTCCTGCGAGACGGCGAACGCGTCGACCAGACCGAGACGAGCTTCGGCATCCGCTACATCCAGTGGACCGCCGACAAGGGATTCTTCCTCAACGGCAAGCGCGTCGAAATCAAGGGCACCAACAACCACCAGAACTTTGCCGGCGTCGGCACCGCCCTTTCCGACGAGCTCCAGTACGAGCGCATTCGCATGCTCAAGGCCATGGGCACCAATGCCCTGCGCTGCGCCCACTACACGCCCGCCCCCGAAACGCTCGAAGCCTGCGACCGCCTCGGCTTTCTCGTGATGGACGAAAACCGCGAAACCGGGACCAACGAGCAGCAGCTCGACGGCGTACGCAACATGATCCTGCGCGACCGCAACCACCCCAGCGTCATCATCTGGTCCCTCGGCAACGAAGAATGGGCCATCGAAGGCAGCGATAAGGGCGCCCGTATCACCGCCACCATGCAGAACTACGCTCGCCAGTTCGACGACACCCGCCCCTTCACCTTCGCCATCAGCGGCGGCTGGGGCGTCGGCAGCTCCTCCGTCGTAGAAGTCATGGGCTTCAACTACTTCAACCACGGCGACACCGACGCTTACCACGCCCAGTTTCCCGACACGCCCACCATCGGCACCGAAGACGGCGCGTCCTTCTCCACTCGCGGAGTCTACTTCGATGACGAGAAGAACTGCTACATCTCCGCCTACGAGACCACCAAGGCCAAGTGGTTCACCTTCGCCGACGAGTCCGTCCCTCACTACCTAAATCGCGAATGGACCGCCGGACAATTCCGCTGGACCGGCTTCGACTACCGCGGCGAATCCACCCCCTTCGGCTGGCCGGCCGTTTCCTCGCAGTTCGGAGCCATGGACCTCTGCGGGTTCCCCAAGGACCTCTACTACTACTATAAAGCCTGGTGGGGCAACGAGCCCGTCCTGCACCTCTTTCCCCACTGGGACTGGGCGGGACGCGAAGGCCAGCCCATCGACGTCTGGGTCTACGCCAATTGCGCCAAGGTCGATCTCCTGCTCAACGGCAAGAGCCTCGGAGCAAAGGATCTGGAAGCCTTCGGCCGGCTCGAGTGGCAGGTCCCTTACGAAGCCGGATCGCTCGTCGCCGTCGGCTACGACAAGAACGGCAAGGAAACGCTTCGCAGCACAGTCGAGACCACTTCCGAACCAGCCAGCGTCAAGATCGCCAGCAACCACGCCACCCTACCCGCCGACGGAGATTCCATCGCCCTCATCCGCGTGGAAACGCTCGACGGGCAGGGGCGCCACATCCCCACCGCCGACGACCTTATCCGTTTCGACATCTCCGGCCCTGGCCGCATCATCGGCGTCGGCAACGGCAACCCCTCCAGCCACGAACCCGACAAGTTCCCCGACGGCCAGCAGTGGCAACGCCAGCTCTTCAACGGCCTCGCCCTCGTCATCGTCCAGAGCGAGCGCGGCCAGGAGGGAGACATTATCCTGACCGCCCGCAGCGGCTCGCTAAAAGGCATGGCCATCCGCATCGAGGCAATCGCCGCCCCGTCCCTGCCCCCTATCGTCCCGACCAAGGAAACGGTTCCCGTTCGCAACGGGAAGCCCGTTCCCGTCCTCGTGGAAGTTGAAATGCCTGAAGACGAAAAGCCCAAGGAGGAATGAAGCAGCGCGTCTTCGAAAAGGACGGCCCATCACACATTCAAAAAAACAATCGCGACTTTGCACCTCCTGCAAAATCTTCCAACCTTGTGATATAACGAGATATCCCCCACTAAACTTATGAATAAACTCCTTCCCCTAAGCATGCTGCTTGCACTCTCAGCCACATCCCTAGGCTCCGCCGAGACGTACCGGCTCGAATCGCCCGACGGGCAACTCGAAGCGGAAATCGAGGTTGGCGATACCCTCAGCTGGTCGCTCTCCACCCACGGGCAGACCCTGGTCGCCCCATCGCAAGCCGCCCTGCTGCACCTTGACGGAACCCGCTGGGATGGCAGCGAAGCCGCCTCCCGGGCCGAACGCCGGACGGTCGACACGAGCTTCACCCCGCTCAACTACACTCGCTCCCAAATCCGCGACAACTTCAACGAACTCGTCCTCGACTTTCCCAGCGGATACTCCGTCGAGTTCCGCGCCTACGACGAAGCCTTTGCCTACCGCTTCGTCAACCGTCAGGACGCCGCTTTCAAAATCAAAAACGAGATCGCCACGTTCAACTTCGGTCAGGTTCGCGAAGCCTTCGTCCCCTACATGAGCGACTACCGCGACGGCGAAGTCTTCAACTACTCCTTCGAAGCCTACTACGACGAGATTCCACTCTCCAAATTCGATCCCGAGGCCCACTCCGACCTGCCGCTTCTCGTCGAAGCGGACGAAGGTCGCAAGCTAGTCATCCTCGAAGCAGACCTCGAAAACTACCCTGGCATGTACCTGGACGCCACTCAGGACGGCCACGCCCTGCAGGCCGTGTTCCCTCGCTATCCCATCGAATCCAAAATGGGAGGCTATGAAGGCATGAACGAGGTCACGACCAAGCGGGCCGACTACATCGCCCGCGTCGACGGACCGTGCAGCTTTCCGTGGCGCGTCATCGTCGCCAGCGAGCAAGACCGAGAGCTCCTCGATATCGATATCGCGCAAAAGCTAGCGGCTCCTTCCCGCATCGAGGACACCAGTTGGATCAAAGTCGGCCAATCCGCATGGGACTGGTGGAACGATTGGGGCGTGTTCGACGTCGACTTCCCCGTCGGCCAAAATACGAAAACCTACTTCCACTACATCGATTTCGCCGCCGAGTTCGGCCTGCCTTACATCGTGATCGATTGGGGCTGGACGAAAAAGACTGATCTCTCCACTCCAAATCCCGAGGTCGATCTCCCGGCAATCATCGCCCACGGCAAGGAACAAGGCGTCCGCGTCTTCGTCTGGGCCTCTTGGCACGCCATCAAGCAAGACATGGACAAGCTCTTCCCCGTCTTCGAAGAGATGGGCATCGCCGGCCTCAAGATCGACTTTGTCGACCGCGACGACCAGCCCGCCGTCCACTCCACCTACGAAATCGCAAAGAAAGCGGCCGAGCACCATCTCCTCGTTGACTACCACGGCACCTTCCCTCCTACCGGCCTCCAACGCACCTATCCCAACGTAGTCGGCTACGAAAGCGTGAAAGGATTGGAGAATGCGAAATGGGCCGACGAGGACTTCCCTCGCTACGACGTATCCATTCCCTTCATACGCATGATGGCAGGCCCGATGGACTATACGCCTGGCGCCATGCGAAACGTGCCGCAGGACAAGTTTGCCTCCATCAACAACGCCCCCATGAGCAAGGGCACCCGAGCGCACCAGGTCGCCATGTACGTCCTCTTCGAAGCCCCATTCCAGATGCTTTCCGACAGCCCGACGCTCTACCGCCAGGAACGCGAGACCACGGAGTACATTTCCCAAATCCCGACCACCTACGACGATACCGTAGCCCTCGACGGCAAGGTCGGCGAATTCGCCGCCATCGCCCGCAGCAAAGGCGACAAATGGTATATCGGCGCCATGACCAACTGGACCCCACGCGAGCTCACCCTCGATCTCTCCTTCCTTCCTCCCGGAGAATACAGCGCTCACATCTTCAAGGACGGCGTGAACGCGCACCGCATCGGCTCCGACTACGATACCGAGCAGGTCACGGTGAAGGCCGGTCAGTCCCTGCCGATATCCCTCGCATCAGGTGGCGGCTGGACCGCAGTCCTCACTCCCAAGAAATAGCCGCCGCAGCGAAGGGCTCAAAATACGGCCGAGCTAAAACCGGCCGAACAATTCAAGAGGGGGGCGCGTAAATAGCGCCCCCCTTTCTCGTCCAACGTTTCCTGCCTGGAACAACGGACGCCGCCTTCGACAAAGGCCTGATCACCTCGGACGAAAAGCTAAGAGCCGTGCTCTCTAAACGTAGGGCAGAACAGGCCGAAGAGCGAAAACACTGGTCTTCACATCACAACTCGGGCCTTCTCCACATCGAAGCACTTTCCCAGAAGCAGAAAACTGCATGACAAACAACGATGTGATGAAAAGCGTGAGGTACGCGCTCGACCTTAAAAACGCCGAAGTGGTAGAGATGATCAAGGACGGCGGTATTGAACTGACCGCTCTCGATGTATCCAACATCCTAAAAGACGAAGCAGATGAAGGGTATGTCGCCTGCCCGATTGAAACCATTCACGCGTTTTTAGACGGACTGATCCTGAAACGGCGCGGACCGAGCGACCGTCCCGTTGACAAAGAAGCAACGACTTGGATCAACAACACCGTAGTTCTTAGAAAACTACGCATCGCATTTTCGATGAAAGATACCGATATGATAGCTACAATGAAAACTGCGGGATTCAACCTATCGAAAGGTGAAATAAACGCGCTTTTCCGGGCGACCGACCACAAGCACTACAAGAAGTGTGGAGATCAATTCCTGCGCAACTTCCTCAAAGGCCTAGCGCTCACTCTTCGCCCTCCTGAAAACCCGTGGGCGAACTGCCAAGCGTAAGGCCCCGAATGAGTCTCACTTAATGCAACCTAAATGGGGTCAATCCAA
>JBNKSG010000135.1:0-10203 GCA_050297195.1 Opitutaceae bacterium
AGGGTATTCGACCGGTACTACACCACGAAGCGCGACGGGCTGGGAATGGGGCTGGCGATCAGCCGGTCGATCGTCGACAACCACGGCGACTCGAGCGAGTTCGACGCTGTCATAGTAGCGGCCCATGCGGACCAAGCCCTCCAGCTTCTCGAGCAACCGACCGAGCTCGAACACAACTTGCTCTCTTGTTTCCAATACAACGTGAATCCCGTCGTCTTGCATTCGGACGATCGAGTCATGCCCAAACGCAAGAGAGCGTGGGCGTCATGGAATTATAGATACGAGCCAATCGATTCGAAGCTCACCGGATCCACCCACTACTGGATGAACCGGCTGCAAGACGTTTCTGATCGCGAAAACTACTTCGTAAGCGTCGACTACCCCAGCCTCATATCTGAGGACAAGATCCACTGGCGCTACAGCTACGAACACCCTCGCTTCGACTCGGCGGCGATCACCGCCCAACCTTACTTGTCCGAGCTGAACGAAGATGGTCCCATCTACTACTGCGGCAGCTACTTCCGCTACGGCTTCCACGAAGACGCTTTCACCTCCGCCCTAAACCTGAGCACGAAATTGAACGAAGGGATCGACCCGCTCTCGTGAATTCATGCCTCTACCAGTGCCACGTCGCCCACAAGCGATTGAGACCGAAGCAACACCGCTTCGCCTACTCTACCTTCGTGTTCTGCATCGACCTCGACGAGCTGCAACTCCTCGAGAAGTCCCTCATCTTCTTCAGCCTGAACAGCCGCAACCTCTACTCCCTGCAGCAGGGCGACCACATCGACCAAGGGAAAGCAAGTCTCAAGCAAAACGTTGTTTCGTACCTGCGCTCCCAGAACGTCGACGGTGAAATCGGCCGCATCGAACTCGTCACTAACCTACGCAGCTGGGGCTACGTCTTCAATCCCGTCTCGTTCTACTTCGTCTACGCGCCCGATGGGGAGCTCCTTTCCTGCGTCGCCGAAGTGGCCAACACATTCAACGAGCTGAAGCTCTACCTCGTCGACAAATTCGATGGAAGCGGAAACAGGCTGAAGCAGTCGCACGAAAAACTCTTTTATATATCACCCTTTTCGGATTTGGACACGAAGCTGAATTTCGACCTTCGCCAACCCGGCGACCGATTGAAGCTAGCCATCACCGAAAACGATTCCGAGGGGACCTACTTCTACAGCTCGCTCACCGGATCCCGTATCCCATTAACAAATACGAAGCTGTTTTCCTATACCCTTCGCTTCCCCTTCATCACTTTGGGGATCATGTTCGCCATCCATTGGCAGGCGCTCCGCCTCGCCCTAAAGAAGGCGCCGCATTTCAAGAAGTCCCATCGGCCCGACCAGCAACGGGACACCCACATCTACATCAAGCCCAAGCGCTCCAGCTAGGAGTACCCGCATATGAAAGCCCAAGACCTAATACTCAGCTTCTTCGAAAAGGCAAATCGCGGCTGCTTGCGGCTGCAGCTGCCCGACGGTCACACTCATGCCTACGGTTGCGCCGAGGACCAGCAGCCGGTCGACCTCGTCGTCAACGACGCCAGCTTCTTCCGCAGAGTTGCCCTAAAGGGCGACATCGGACTAGGCGAGAGCTACATCGACGGCGAATGGGATTCGCCAGATCCCGCCGCGCTGCTTGGCTGGTTCATCAAGAACAAGGACGTGTTCATGAGCGAGCGGTTCGAATGGGCGATGCCAATGATCTCCCGCCTCGCCGCCCTCCAGGAGCGCTTTCTCCACCGCAAGAACTCCAACACGAAGACAGGCAGCAAGCGAAACATCGAGGCCCACTACGATCTTGGAAACGACTTCTATGAACTGTTTCTCGACGAAACCATGACATACTCGTCGGCCTACTTCCAGCAAGCAGACGACACGCTAGCGGAAGCCCAAACCGAGAAGTACGACCGAATTTGCCGTAAACTGAACTTAGGCCCAAGCGACTCTGTCCTGGAAATCGGCTGCGGCTGGGGCGGATTCGCCGTCCATGCCGCAGAAAACTACGGGTGCAAGGTCACCGGCATCACCCTATCTCCCAGCCAATACGACTATGCCGTTCAGCGCGTCCGCGAAGCGGGCCTGGCGGACAGGATCGAAATCAAGCAGATCGACTACCGCGACATAACCGGCCAGTTCGACAAGATAGCATCCATCGAGATGATCGAAGCCGTCGGGCACGAACACCTTACGAGCTACTTTTCAGCTATCGACCGGCTGCTGAAGCCCGACGGGCTATGTTGTATCCAGATAATAATGTCAGCCGACCATCGCTACAAGAGCTACTGCAAGGCATCCGACTACATTCGGAAACACATTTTCCCCGGTTCGCATCTCCCCTCCATTTCCTCGCTTTTC
Organism: Opitutaceae bacterium; assembly: GCA_050297195.1. Taxonomy (GTDB): domain Bacteria; phylum Verrucomicrobiota; class Verrucomicrobiia; order Opitutales; family Opitutaceae; genus Pelagicoccus. The sequence goes on from JBNKSG010000135.1 coordinate 2,358, forward strand.
GAAGCCAAGGGGTATGCCAATCTGAACACCTACCACATGGAAACCTTTGGCCTGCATTACGCTCGGACGCTTGAGCTATGGAGGGAGCGGTTCGAAGAAAACTGGCCGCGGATAAAAGCTCTCGGTTTTCCGGAAACCTTCCACCGCAAGTGGCGACTCTACTTCGACTATTGCATCGCTGGCTTCAAGGAGCGGCATATCAATTTGGCTCAAGTTGTCTTCGGTCGCATGAATTGTGAATCCTACCGTTTCGAAGAGTATGGATTTACGGATACAAACGAACACGAAGCCCGCCACGACCCCCAACTGCTCGCCCGCCTCAGCAGCTAACATTCATCCAACAGCTACTATGAATACCATCACGCTCGCAGAAAACGGCTACCTTCCAACTTGGTTGGTCCGCTACGGGATTCGCAGCCTCGTCAAGAAACGCCTCAAGGAGGAATCGGACAACTTCGACCAAAAAAAGGACCAGCTTATTTCCCAGCTGCAAAAGAGCCCGCTCGCGGTCGATACCGACGCCGCCAACGAGCAGCACTACGAGGTGCCCGCCGACCTCTACAAGATCGCCCTCGGCGCTCGCCTCAAGTACAGCTGCTGCTACTGGCCGGAGGGCGTCAATACGCTCGACGAGGCCGAACTGGCCTCCTTGACCCAGATCGGAGAACGGGCGCAGCTCGAAAACGGCCAACGCATTCTCGAGCTTGGCTGCGGCTGGGGATCCTTTTCGCTTTGGGCGGCCGAGACCTATCCCGACTCCGAAATCGTCTCCGTATCGAATTCTCGGGGACAGCGAGCGTGCATTACTGAAGAAGCCAAGAAGCGAGGCCTCGCCAACCTCCGCGTCATCACCGCGGACATGAACGAGTTCGCGACCGAAGAGCGGTTCGACCGCGTCGTATCCGTCGAGATGTTCGAGCACATGCGCAACTATAAGGAGCTGTTCGCCCGCATCCACTCCTGGCTGACCCCTCAGGCAAAGATGTTCATCCACGTCTTTTCCCACAAAAAAATCGCCTACCTGTTCGAGGACAAGGAGGCGGACGACTGGATGGCCCGGCACTTTTTCACCGGTGGCATCATGCCCTCGCACGACCTGCTCCCCAGAGTGTGCTCACCCTTCAAGCTCGCGCAGGAGTGGCAGCTGAATGGAATCCACTACCAAAAGACCGCTGAAGCCTGGTTCCAAAACCTCGACAGCAACAAGCCGCGCACGCGGGCCGCCATGGAGAAAATCTACGGCAAGGAAGCGGCCCGCGTCTGGGAAAACCGCTGGAAGATCTTCATGCTCTCCTGCGCCGAACTATTTGGATACCGCAAGGGAGAGGAATGGGGCGTCTCCCACTACCTCTTCGAAACCGAATAGCCCAACCTTCAAAACGACTCCGTTCGTACACCAAAACATGTGGCCCGTTCTTACCTTTTTCCTGCTCCACTGGTATTTGTCCGTCTTCGCGCAAAGCTTCTTCCTGCACCGCTACGCCGCCCACGGAATGTTTCAAATGAACCCGTTCTGGTATCGCTTCTTCTACCTCTTTACCTGGGTCACACAAGGAGCCAGCTACCTCAACCCACGCGCTTACGCCATCCTGCACATGGAGCACCACAAGCACAGCGACACGGAGGACGACCCGCATTCGCCGCACTTCTTCGAGGACGTGCTATCCATGATGGTCAATACCAAGAACGTCTACCAAGGCATCCTAGCCGGCAAGTACGACAAGCGCCCCGACGTCGCCATCAAGAGCTATCCCTCCTGGCCCTTGATCGACAAGGTCGGCGACAGCTGGATCACCCGCATCGCATTTTGCGTCGCCTATGCGGCCTTCTACTTTGCCTTCGTCCCCAATCCCTACTGGTTCGCCCTGCTGCCCATACACTTCCTGATGGGGCCCGTGCACGGCGCCTTCGTGAACTGGTGCGGACACAAGTACGGTTACTCGAATTTCAACAACGGCGACCATTCCCGAAACACCTTCGCGTGGGACCTCTTCTTCTTCGGCGAATGCTTCCAGAACAACCACCACCGCTACCCGCGCAGAGCCAATTTCGCCCAGCGCTGGTTCGAACTCGACCTCACCTACCCGATCATAAAGCTGTTCAGCAGACTCGGAATCATCCGGCTGCGAAGCTAGCCTCGTACCTGTCCGGAAGGACATTTCATAATTAATTACTAAACTTTCTTTAATTAGGGTTTGTAACTGGGAGTCGATTAGTCGATATCATCGTTCTGATTCGCAAAATGCAGTCAGCTAATGAACATACTGGTCATCAACTGCGGGAGCTCCTCCCTGAAATTCTCTGTTATCGACACCCGCACGGGCCAAGACCTCGCTCGTGGACTCTTCGACAAGCTCGGGTCCGAAAGCCCTAGCTACAAGCTGCAGAGCAGCTTGGTTTCCAAGGATAAGCTGGGAAGCCTTCCCTCCGGAGCCGAGCACGAAGCGTCTCTGGATACGCTGGCCGCTTTCCTTTCATCCGACGAACTGCAGCTCGAAATCGACGCGGTAGGCCATCGCGTCGTGCACGGCGGGGAACACTTCACAGGAGCGTGCTTGCTGACCGACGAGGCCTTGGATGCGGTAAAAACCTGCTCCTCCCTTGCCCCCTTGCACAATCCCGCCAACTTGCTTGGTATCGAATCCTCGAAGCACCACTTCCCCCTGCTCCCACAAGTCGGCGTTTTCGACACCGCCTTCCACCAAACCCTTCCCCCGGAAGCCTACCTCTACGCGATTCCTATCGAGCTCTATAAGAAGCACCGCATTCGCCGCTACGGCTTCCACGGATCCAGCCACAAGTACGTCACCTCCGAAGCCGCTCGAATCCTCGGAAAGCCGCTTGCGGAAACCAGCATCATCACTGCTCACCTCGGCAACGGCTGCAGCGCCGCAGCCATCGACAACGGGGCGTGCGTGGACACGACGATGGGCCTCACCCCGCTCGAAGGGCTCGTCATGGGAACGCGCAGCGGAGACGTCGACCCAGGAATCGTCTTCCACCTGCATCGCTCCCTCGGACTCAGTATCGAGGAAATCGATACGATACTCAACAAGCAGAGCGGCTTGCTCGGCCTCTCGGAATTCTCGAACGACATGCGCTCCCTCCGGCAAGCCTCAGCCGACGGGAACAAGGCAGCCCAAAGAGCGGTCAGCATTTTCACGCGACGCCTCGCCAAGAGCGTCGCCGGCCTTCGAGCAACGCTAAGCCAGTGCGACGCCCTCGTATTCACAGGCGGCATCGGCGAGAACGACGCGCAAACCCGCGCCGAAACTCTAGCTCGCCTCGAGCACCTCGGCATCCAAATCGACCCCGAAGCCAATGCCACTGCGGGCATCGGACAAAACGGAATCATTTCCAAAGAAAACTCTCCCGTTAAGGCCATCGTGATCCCTACCAACGAAGAGCTCATGATCGCTCGCGAGACAGAACAAATTGTCGGAAACCAATAAAGATGAAGCATGTTTTCCTAACAGTACCGACGGGAGCAAAAGTAGGCCTCTCGACTGTATCCATAGGGCTTGTACGAGCTCTCGAGCGCCAGGGCGTAAAGGTCGGATTCTTCAAGCCCATCGCCCAACCCGTCAATATCGACGAAGAAGGCGACCGCTCCACAAGCTTCATTCGTGCCGTCACGACATTGACTCCTCCGGAACCGATCTCCATGTCGGAAGCCAAGGAACTGGTCAGCGAGGACCATGTAGAGCTGCTGCTCGAAAACATTATCCAACGCTTCGAGGAAGCCTCCAAGAACGCCGATGTGGTAATCGTCGAAGGCCTTATCCAAACGGAACGCTTTCCCATGGGAGCACGCCTCAACTCCAAGCTTGCCCAAACGCTTTCCTCCAAGCAAATCCTCGTTTCCAGTCTGGGCAGCCGTAGCCTAGACCACCTGAACCGGGAGTTGGAACTTTCCGTATCAGATTTCAAAGGACGGATAGCTGGCGTTGTCATCAACAAGGCGGACATAGACGGGGCCCGTGACAGCATCGGCTTCGATGGGATCGGAATCGAGCCACTCAAGCAGTTCATCACCGAAAACTGCCCCGTTTTTAAGCACGAGTCCATCGAGCTGATCGGCATGATCCCTCGAGACGAAAAGCTACTCGCCCCCCGCGTTTCAGACGTCGCCAAGCTCGTAAACGCTGAAGTCCTCAACGAGGGCGACATGGCGAACCGCCGCGTATTCCATATCGAGCTGCTGGCCCGCAACGTGCCAAACATGTTGCACACCTTAAAGACCGGCAACTTGCTAGTCACTCCCTCGGACCGCAGCGATATCATCTTGGCGGCCAGCATGGCCTCTCTCAACGGAACCCGCCTCGCAGGCCTCGTCCTTACCAGCGACCAACGCCCCGACGAACGGATCGTAAAGCTTTGCCAAATCGCGTGGAAGAGCGGACTTCCCGTCATGCGGGTGAGCAAGACTTCATTCGACACCGCTCGCGCCTTCCACGATATGAATCTGGAAATTGCCCCGGACGATTTCGACCGCATCAACCAAGCGATGGAAACCGTAGCGATCAGCATTAGCAGTAGTTGGATTCGCGATACGCTGTCCTCGCAAATGAAGCGTCAGCTCTCTCCCCCGGCATTTCGACACATGCTCACGCGAAACGCTCGGCTCAAGCCCAAGCGCATCGTATTGCCGGAGGGCGACGAGCCACGCACCATGCAGGCAGCTGTCACCTGCACCGAGCGCGGGATCGCCAAGTGCGTCCTCCTCGGGAATCCCTATGCCATCCAGCTCAAAGCGGACGCCATGGGACTTTCCTTGCCGACCGGCCTGGAAATCGTGAACCCGGACGTCATTCGCGAACGCTACGTCGCCCCGCTCGTCGAAATGAGGCGCCACAAAAACATGACCGAAAAGATCGCTCGCGATCACCTGAGCGACAACGTCGTTCTCGGAACCATGATGCTCCAGCACGACGAAGTGGACGGGCTCGTTTCAGGCGCGGTGCACTCTTCGGCCAACACCGTTCGGCCAGCCATGCAGCTGATCAAGACCCGCCCTGGAGCAAAGATCGCTTCCTCGGTCTTCTTCATGTGCTTGCCAGACCAAGTCCTCGTCTACGGCGACTGCGCCATCAATCCAGATCCCAACGCCACCGAGCTCGCGGATATCGCAATCCAGAGCGCCGACTCCGCGCGAGCCTTCGGCATCGATCCGCTCGTAGCCATGATCAGCTACAGTACGCTCGGATCCGGATCCGGGGTCGACGTCGATAAGGTCGTCGAGGCTACCCGCCTCGTGAAGGAACTCCGCCCGGACATCATCATAGACGGCCCGCTGCAGTACGATGCCGCCGCGATCGCTGACGTGGCACGTACCAAAGCGCCCGACAGCCCGGTCGCCGGAAAGGCCAACGTATTCATTTTCCCAGACCTCAACACTGGAAACACGACCTACAAGGCGGTACAGCGCTCGGCCAACGTCATCTCCATCGGCCCCATGCTTCAAGGCCTAAAAAAGCCGGTGAACGATCTCTCGCGCGGAGCCTTGGTAGACGACATCGTCTACACCATCGCGCTCACGGCAGTGCAAGCCCAGCAGAACGACTAGCCGCTTCGCTTACTTAACGAAGGTTACGGCGATCAAACGGTGCTCGATAGCGTAACGAGTGATCGTTGCCACGTTATGCAAGTCCAGCTTGCGCATCATGCTGCAACGGTGGTTGTCGACCGTCTTGATGCTCAATTCGAGCTTGGCCGCGATGTCCTTGTTGCTGTTGCCTTCGGCAATCAGCCGCAGGACTTCGCGCTCGCGTTGGGTCAAGTTGTCGTCGCATTCCGAGCCCTTTCGATTTTCGCTGACGACCGTGCGCAGCACCTCGGTGATGTTGAACCCAAAAAAGCATCCTCCCTCGTCGACGATCTTAACCGCATTCAGGAACATGTCGAAATCGACGGATTTCTCGACGAAGCCGTGAGCGCCCGCCTGCAGGCACGCCTTGATGTTCTCGCTCTGCTTGTCGTCCGAGAATACGAGGAAACGCGTTTCCGGTAGCCGCGCCCGGACCTGCGAAATCAAATCCGCCCCGCGACCATCCGGCAGGTTCATCTCCAAAACGACCATTTTGGGGCCAGCCTCCACGACCGCATCGACAACTCCCGCGATTTTATCGGAGCTTCCCGCTACCTCGTAACCACGAGAGCCTAAACTTTCGGCAAGCATCTGGCAGACTGCCTTTTGGCCATCGACGATAAACAACTCATTCATATTGCGGGGGGAATATATAGGTTTAAAACCCTATATACCGTATTTACGGTAGCGATTTGTCGCGTTTTCTGAGGGTTCATCCGCATCAAGACAACGGTATTTTATAAAGGTATCGTAAAATATGTGTTATTTGTAAATGTCGCCACGGCACCCCAATGTGTCAAAACGGCTTCTTGGAGTGAACCAACAAGAAGCCCTCTGAATTGTAAACGAAGGTGATTGACCCATCGCCCTGCTCAACTACCCCTTGCGGCTCAATTTTCGTTTCGTTTGCGTGGAAACGGGACTCGCCGCTTTTCCCGCAAATGGCCTACTGGCCCGCTTTCGGGCAAACCAACGCCAACATCATGTTCGATCTAATCATCAAACGCACCAACAACGCCAAGGACGACGTCTTGTCTGGGCTCACCGTAGCCCTCGCGCTCGTACCGGAAGCAGTCGCATTCGCCTTCGTCGCAGGGGTGGACCCGCTCGTCGGATTGTACGCGGCATTTATTATGGGACTCGTCACAGCTGCCATCGGCGGTCGTCCGGGCATGATTTCCGGGGCCACTGGCGCAATAGCAGTCGTCATCGTTGCGCTGGTTTCCCAACACGGCGTGGACTACCTCTTCCCAGCGGTTATCTTGATGGGGATCATCCAGATCCTTTGCGGCCTTTTGAAGCTCGGGCGTTTCGTTCGGCTAATCCCACACCCTGTGATGCTCGGTTTCGTGAACGGATTGGCCATCGTCATCCTCATGGCCCAGTTCAGCAACTTCAAGACGGAGACCGGGGAATGGGTTTCCGGCAACGAACTCTGGATGACCCTCGGACTCGCGGCCCTCACCATGGCCATCATCCAATTCCTGCCAAAACTGACCAAGGCGGTGCCCTCAACCCTCGCTGGCATCGTCGTCGTCAGCCTCATCGTCATCTTCTCGGGAATGGATACCGTCACAGTCGGCGACAAAGCTGAAATCGCGGGCAGCCTCCCCCGCCTCTTCACCTTGAACGTCCCGCTGAACTGGGAAACCTTCCAAATCGTTTTCCCTACCGCTTTCATCATGGCCATGGTCGGACTCATCGAGTCGCTCATGACCCTCCAGCTTATCGACGAAATGACGGAAACCCGCGGCAAAGGAAACCTCGAATGCGTAGGGCAAGGCGTAGCAAACGTGATCACCGGCTTTTTCGGCGGTATGGGTGGTTGCGCCATGATCGGCCAATCCATGATCAACATCCGCTCCGGAGGACGCGGACGCCTCTCCGGTATCAGCGCCGCAATATTCCTCCTCTGCTTCATCCTCTTCGTCTCGGACTACATCGAGATGATTCCGATTGCCGCTCTTACCGGCGTCATGTTCATGGTGGTCATCGGCACCTTCGAATGGTCCAGCTTCCGTATCCTGGGCAAGGTACCCAAATCCGACGCATTTGTGCTGGTACTGGTCTCCGGCGTGACCGTGGCAACCGACCTGGCCATTGCAGTTATCGTCGGCGTCATTGTCTCGGCACTGGTGTTCGCCTGGGATGCCGCCAAACGCATGGATGCCGATCGCCATGTGGATGAAAACGGTACCAAGATCTATACCTTGCGCGGACCGTTGTTTTTTGGCTCCATCCACAGCTTCAAGGAACTGT
>JBNKSG010000136.1:0-10180 GCA_050297195.1 Opitutaceae bacterium
GCTTCGCTGAGCCAAAGCTGAGCCTCGCCTCCAGACGCCGCCCATCGACTTCGATTTCGCCGCTGGGCATCAAGTCAGTAGCCGCACGGCCCACCGAACCGATCAGGCTAGAGCTATCGGTCGAAGGTTCCGACTCTAGCTCGCCCGTGCTCATGCCCGCGATCGCATCCCTCAAAACCATGCGGTCCCAAAGAATGCTCTTGGGAATGAATCGAGCGAGCAACAGCACTCCAACCACTCCCATAAAGACACCACCCAACAGATTCTGGATCGGCTTTTCGAACATTGCCCAATTCCAAGAAAAGTCAGGCGTTTCGGATGGCCAGACGTCGGCCATCGCCCATAGCAAACTTACCAACATCATGATAAAACCCGGGATCGCAAAAGCAGCGTCCCCGGCGCCACAAAAACCTCCAGCGCCAAAAGAGCGACCCCGATGACGAACAGGAGCAAGGGCTCGTGCCCCGACAAGCCTGCCACGTTGTGGCCGAAAAACGCAATCAGGAAAAAGACCACTCCTATGATGCCAAACACGCCAAACCCGGGAGTTTGGAACTCCACGTACACGCTAATCACCGCCACCGCCAAGAGGAAAGGAGCAAGGCTGACGATGAACTGGGCAAGATTGAGCGACCAAGTCGCCTCGAATTGGGTAATCACAGGATCCGTATCCACTGATAAACTACCAACCAGCTTTTCCAGATCGTCCACGATCCCAGACCCCAAAAGCGGCGTCGGCGGATCGCCATACAATTCATGGGCTCGCTTGGCGGTCAGGTTGAGCAACTCCCCTTTTGGCGAAATGACCTCATCCCCAATCTTAAACTCGAATTCCGGATCCATCATGGCCCGAATCACGTCGCTGCGGAATGGGTACTGGTCGGTGTAGGCTTCCATTTTCGCGTTCAGGTAGGACATGAGCTTTCGCTTCATCGACTCGTTGATATCCTCGCCCTGCCCCGTGACCGGCTCCGCGCTGCCGATCACTGCCTTCGAAGTGAAGTAGATCTCATCGGTAACGGACGCGATGATCGCCCCCGCCGAAATCGCCTCGTCGTTGACGTAGGTTATGGTCTTGCCCGGAAACCGATCGAGGATCTCCATGATTTCTAAAGTCGAGTCCAAGCGCCCGCCCGGAGTCTTCATGTCCAAGACCACCGCGTCGTACCCCTCGGCGATCGCCGTTTTGACGCCACCTCGAATAGCGAACAAGGTCGGCGGTCCGATCGGCCCTTGCACCGGTATCACGTAGAAAGTGTTCGGCGCATCCTCCCCATCCATTTGGTCCGCCGCGACCGCGTCAGAGAGCTTGGGAGCTTCAACGCTGCCCGGGTCCTCAACCGTAACTTGAGCAGAGGCGATCGCATTCGTGGACAATGCCGTCAAAACGAGGCAAAGCAGGGTACAGCAACGAATTATCATGGGTTAATGGAGACTGACGCCTAGCGAAACGAAATGCAAGACCCACCCATTGCACTTCTCTTTCCTAAACTTTTGATTTCCAAAATCTCCCAAAACACACTTTGATCGCTCCGCACTAACATGGAGGAAATAGAGTATCTAGGAGAAACCATCTACCGCTGGGAAGTCGGAGCCTCGACCTACCTCGCCTCGCCCGCTCGCGGAGCCCGCTTGATGAACTGGAACCTAAGCTACGCAGACGGGACCTTCCGCGACATCATCCACTGGCCCGATATCGACTCCATCGACAAGCTCGTCAAAGCCCGCGGCGGCAACCCCATCCTATTCCCCTTCTCAGCCCGTACCTACTCGAATGGTGAAATCAAAAAATGGGTAGCCCCCAGCGGCAAAACGCTTCCCATGCCCATGCACGGCATCGCCCGCCAAAACGCCTTCGAAGTCACACGAGTCGACAAGACCGGCTTCGCCGCAAACCTAGTCCAAGACGAGAGAGCAAAAGAAGCCTACCCCTTCGACTACGACTTCGAAGTGATCTACCGCTTCCAGGAAAAGAAATTCAGCGTGGAGCTTCGCCTATCCAACCACGGAAAGGAGAACATTCCATGGTCTGCAGGGCACCATTTCTACTTCACCATCCCCTGGCTCGACGGCACCACCCGAGCGGACTACGACCTACGCATCCCTGCGAAGAAGGCAGCTCGTCACGCTTCGGACGGAAGCCTCGACCCGGTGAAAGGGCACAAGAAGGTAGAATCCATAGCAAATCCAAGCATCGTAGACCGTATTCACTATCAACTTACAAACCCGCTAGTCGAGTGCGTGTGCAAGCGTGACGACTCACGGCTCAAGATCGAAATCGGCACAAAATCGACCCCAAATCCTGGATACGCGCTCGTAACTTGGACCGAATCCGACGCATCACCTTTCTTCTGCATCGAGCCCTGGATGGGCCCACCCAACGCCCCAGAGAACGAGATCGGCCTCCACCACGTCGGCCCCGGCGAAACCCAAGCCTTCTCGGTGACGGTATCGGTGTAAAGCGTAGCGCTACGAGCAAAAAAAACCGCCCCACTTTCGCAGGACGGTTTTCCAATTAACAACTGCTTCCAGATCGCCTAGGCGTAGATCTCGTCGTCCGCAAAGAAGCGCTTGAGCTCGGCAGCCGCGGTCTCAGGACCGTCGGAGGCGTGGACAACGTTGCGCATCATGTCGGTTCCGAAATCGCCGCGGATCGTGCCCGCAGGCGCCTTGGTCGAATCCGTTGGGCCGAGGAGCTCGCGAACGCGAGCGATCACGTTTTCGCCTTGCAGGGCCACGAAGATCACCGTGCGTGAGCTCATAAACGCCTCAATTTCTGGGAAGAAAGGCTTATCCGCCACGTGAGCGTAGTGCTCGCGGAGGATCTCGGAGCCGAGCTTTGACATCTTGCTCGCTACGATCTCGAAACCTTCTTTTTCGAAACGAGAGAGCACTTGGCCGGCGAGGCCCTTTTCCATGCAGTCAGGCTTCAGGATGATGAATGTCTTTTCCATTTTATTTCAGTTAACGGGTAGAGAAAAGTGTATCGAACGCCCCACTACACGAAGCGGAAGATCAAGGACGCGTTTTGTCCACCAAAGCCGAGGCTGTTGCTCATAGTCACGCTGAGCTTCGCGTCGCGAGCTTCGTTGGCAACGTAGTCGAGATCGCAATCGGGATCTGGAGTCTGGAGGTTCATGGTCGGAGCGACCTTGCCATGTTGCAGCATCTTCGCGCACGCGACCGACTCGATTCCACCGGCAGCTCCGAGCAAGTGCCCGGTCATGGACTTGGTGGAGCTGATCATGAGCTTGTTGGCATGGTCGCCAAACAATCCGCGTACCGCCGCCGTTTCGAACTTGTCGTTGTAGGGCGTTGAGGTGCCGTGCGCGTTGATGTACTCGATCTGCTCCGCATTGAGGCTCGCAGACTTCAGAGCTCGCTTCATGGCGGAGATGAGGCCCTTGCCTTCGGGATGAGGCGCGGTGATGTGGTTCGCATCGCAGGACGCGCCGTAGCCCGCCACTTCGCAAATGATATTCGCCCCGCGCTTCTTGGCGTGCTCAAGCGATTCGATAACGATGATTCCCGCGCCCTCGCCCATGACGAATCCATCGCGACCGGAGTCGAACGGACGGCTGGCGTGTTCTGGATCGTCGTTGTTGGTGGACATCGCCTTCATCGAGCAGAAGCCCGCGTAGGCGAGCGGCGTGATCGTGGCTTCGCTGCCACCGCAGATCATGACGTCCGCCTCTCCGAGACGAATAGTCTTGAGAGCCTCGCCAATCGCATGAGCGCCCGTGGCGCAAGCGCTGACGATGGAGAAGTTCGGCCCCATAGCGCCATACTCGATGGCGAGCACTCCGGAAGCCATGTTGGAAATCAGAGCTGGAATGAGGAAAGGGGAAACCTTGCGCGGGCCGCCTTCGAGCAGCTTCTTGCAATTTTGCTCCATCGTATCCATACCGCCGATACCGGAACCTACGAAAACGCCGATTCTCTCGGGGTCTTCCTTATCGAACTCGAGGCCTGACTGCTCGACGGCTTCCTTGGCAGCCGCGAAAGCGAACTGCACGAAGCGGTCGTTGCGGCGCGCCTCCTTGGGATCCATGGCTGCAGCCGGATCGAAGTCGCGGATCTGGCCACCGATTTTGCAGGTGAACTTTTCCGTATCGAACGCGTCGACGCGGCTGATTCCGTTTTTGCCTTCGATTAGGCCATTGAAGAAGCTATCGACGTTGAGTCCGATAGGGGTGATGGCGCCGAGGCCAGTCACTACCACTCTTTGATTATCCGGCAATTCGCTCATAGAATGCTGTGGTTTTTGTACGAAAAAGTCGCTTGAAGCAAAGACTTCCAAGCGACCCTTGTCGAAATTTGGTTTTAAAGGTCGGTCGCTTACGCGCCAGCCTTGCCGTTGATGTAGCTGATCACATCGCCAACAGTCTGAAGCTTTTCAGCGTCGGACTCTGGAATTTCACCGTTGATCTCATCCTTGAACTCTTCTTCGAAGGCCATGATAAGCTCGACTGTATCGAGAGAGTCAGCGCCCAAATCGTCGAGGAAAGATGCACCTGGAGTGATCTGCTCTTCGTTGACGTTGAGCTGGTTTACGATGATCTCAGAGACCCGTTGTTCGATTGTTTTTTCGTCAGCCATTTTCGGTCAAAAAATAAGTTATAAAAATCACGAGGGATCACATCGCCATGCCGCCGTCAACGGTAAAAACTTGGCCCGTGATATAATTAGCTTCCTCGGAGGCTAAGTACGTAACCATGTTGGCGATATCCGCCGCCTCGCCCATGCGCTTGAGCGGGATTTGCGGGAGAACCATATCGAGGGCGGAATCGGCCAGCTTCGAGGTCATGTCCGTCTTGATGAAGCCTGGAGCGACCGCATTGACCGTAATGCTGCGGGAAGCGAGCTCGCGAGCGAGACTCTTGGTGAAGCCGATCATGCCTGCCTTGGCCGCGGAGTAGTTGGTCTGGCCGGCGTTGCCCATGATGCCGGAAACGGAAGTAATGTTGATCACGCGGCCGAAGCGCTTGCGCGTCATGGGGCGGGCAAGCCCCTTCACCCAGTAGAAAACGCTGTTCAAGTTTGTGGAAACCACGTCTTCCCAATCCTCCTCGCTCATGCGGAAGACCAGGTTGTCACGGGTGATGCCCGCATTGTTCACCAAGATATCGATGTTGCCGAACTCGGCGAGCAGCTCTTCGCAAACCTTGGCCACCGCAGCCTTGTCGCCTACGTCGATCGCCTTGGCGACAGCCTTTCCGCCCGATGCGTTGATCGCCTCCGCTGCAGCTCCGCAGGAGGATTCGGATTGCGAGACGCAGATGACGGTGACGCCTTCCTTGGCGAGAGATTCAGCGATGGCGCGGCCGATACCGCGGCCCGCTCCAGTTACAAGGGCAACTTTGTTGTCGAAAGTGAGTTTCATAGGATGGGAAAGGTTGCGGTTTTCAAGCTCGACCGCTACGGTCTGGCTTCCAAAAGACAAAAAGGACTACGCCTCGCTTGCCTCTTGGCAACGATAGTTTTGGGGAAAGCAATTCTCAGGCATAAGAAACATTGCCACAGCGGGTTTCCCCTGCACGATCTGGCGTTTTTTCCGATGGACTCGCCACAGCTGATACGAACTCAAAAACTTCTCGCCGACGCCGGCCTTTGCTCGCGACGCGTCGCCGAGGAATACATCAAGAACGGGGAAGTCACCATCAACGGCAAAACCGCTGAGCTCGGCTCCAAGGTCGACCCCAACAAAGACGACGTTCGCCTCAACGGCCGCCGCGTCAAATCAGTGAAGAGCAAGACCCAGCTCGTGATCGCCCTCAACAAGCCCAAAGGCTTCATTTGCAGCAACGACGACCCGCACAACGAACGCACCGTCTTCGACCTTCTGCCCAAGGAATTCAGCGGCGAGCGCCTGTTTTGCGCCGGCCGCCTCGATAAGGACTCGGAGGGCCTTCTCATTTTGACCAACGACGGAGACCTGGCCAACCGCCTCATGCACCCGTCGAACCTGATCACCAAACGATACCACGTCTCCCTCAAGCAAGCCTACCCCCGCTCCAAGCTCTTCCGCCTCATGCGAGGCGTCACCGTCAAAGGAGAGAAACTAAAAGTCGAGAAAGCGGTCTTCGCAGGAGACAAGAACAAGGAGGACTCAACGGAGCTCGACGTAGCCATGCACCATGGCAAAAAACGGGAGATCCGACGCCTTTTCCAAGCTCTCCACTTCGACGTAAAGAAACTCAAACGGTATCAGATCGGCCGATACAGCATCAAGGGAATGCCCAAAGGCGCAGGAATCGCCCTCACCTCCCGCGAGGTATCCCTGCTCTTCAAAGCCGACAAGGACCTGTAAACTCTACCCTTTAAGAAACCGACCATGAAGCAACTCATCGCATCCCTCGCTTTCGTCCTAACCTCCATCGCTTCCGCAGCAGACGGGATCCCCGTCTACCTGGACGCCACGGAAGATTCGCTGCAAGTCGGCGAACTCGAAGCCATCTCGCTCGCAGTTCCCGCCCATTGGCCACGAGGCGTCGAACCCAGCGAAGGCTGGCAGCCAGTGTACTATCGCGACGTGTTCGAAGCCTACCTCGACAACAACGACGTAGCAAAGGACCTCTCCGCCAAGCCAGGCCGCCCTTACCTAACCGCTCCCTCCAACGAAGCGCCGACCCTCGCCATCGCCACCGATAAGGATAAGATGGATATCATCAGCGTGGATACCTGGTTCTGCAAAGTGCAGCTCGAAACCATTATCGTCGGCTACATCCAAAGCTCGTCCATCGATGCGAGCAGCATCGTCAACAGCCTTGCCGACAACCCTCCGCCAGCCATCTCCGCCCAGCCGGAAGCCGCCGCGATCACCGAGCTCGTAGGCCGTTTCGAAAAGACCGGCATGCTCGGCAAGAACCGCACTGGCATGTCCTACAAGCTGACCGGCCTCGACGGAAAGACCCTCGCCTTCATAGAGACCTCGGAAATACCAGAACGGATACAAGTGGAGGAATTCCTCAAGCGCGAGGTTCGCGTATCCGGATTTCTCAAACAGACCGAAGAGAACGAAGACGTCATCCTCGAAGCGAAAACCATAAAGAACGCATTCTAGTAGCCGACTCTTCCTCCTCCCCACTCGTCACTCTAAACACCTTCTCTCATGAAACTCATCGACGGCAAAAAGATCTCCCAAGATATCGTATCCGAACTGACCGACGCGGTCGCCAAGATCGACGGCGCCAAGCCCTGCATCGCTTTTATCCGCGTCGGCGAGGACCCAGCATCCGTATCCTACGTTCGCCAGAAGAACAAGACCGCCGAAAAAATCGGCATCAAGCCCCTCCTCTTCGAACTGCCCGACACCATCACCCAAGAAGAACTCTTCGCCAAAGTCGACGAGCTCAACGCCGACAGCTCCGTGCACGGAATCCTCATCCAGTCCCCGCTGCCCAAGGGACTCGACGAGCAAGCCGCCTTCAACCGCATCGATCCCAATAAGGACGTCGACGGTTTCCACGTGCAAAACGCCGGCCGCATCGTGCAGGAAGATCCCAATGGCTTCGCATCCTGCACCCCGGCGGGAATCATCGAAATCTGCAAGCGCGAGGGAATCTCACTCGAGGGCAAGCACGTCGTCGTCATCGGCCGCAGCTTGATCGTCGGCAAAACCTTTGCCCTGCTCGCCATGCAAAAAGGCCCCTACGCCAACGCGACCGTTACCGTCTGCCACTCCCGCACCAAGAACTTGCCAGAAGTCGTGCGCGCTGGCGACGTCGTCGTAGCCGCTATCGGCCGACCGAACTTCGTGACCGCAGACATGGTCAAGGACGGAGCCGTAGTTATCGACGTCGGGATAAACAGAGTCGAGGACGCTTCCAAGAAGTCTGGATACAGGCTCGTGGGCGATGTCGATTTCGCCGCCGTAGAACCCAAAGCCTCCCGCATCACCCCCGTCCCAGGAGGAGTCGGCCCCATGACTGTCGCAATGTTGATGAAAAACACTTTCAAAGCCCACCAACTTCAGTCAGTTTCCTAGAAATCCCTCTCTTTGTAACGTCTTACCGCTTCCTTAATGAGCGAACTCTCTCCAACTCGAAACCTTCCCAAGTCCAAGAGCACGGTACTCGTCGTCGACGACGAGCCAATCAACATCCAGCTCCTGCAGCGCAAATTGGAATGGGACGGCATTACAGTCCTGACCGCCACCAACGGCGAAGCGTGCTTGGAAGTCGCGAAGGAGGAACGGCCAGACCTCATTCTTCTCGATGTCATGATGCCCGGCATGGACGGATTCGCCGTCTGCGCCGAGCTGCGCGAGGACAAGCGAACCAACGCCATCCCCGTCATCTTCGTCACCGCCCACAACTCGAAGAAGGGCAAGCTGGAAGGACTGGAAGCCGGAGCCGTCGACTACATCACCAAGCCGATCGACCTCGACGAAACCATCGCCCGCGTCCGCACCCAGCTCAGCTACCTCGCCATCAACAAGGCAAACGTGGAGCTCACCCGCCGCCTCGGCGAATCCCGACGATCCGCAGCCATCGGCGCCCTCACCCAAGGAATCGCCCATAACCTGAACAACTTGCTCGGCGTAGTCATGGGCTACCTCGAACTGGCCAAGGTCAACTACAAGGATCCGGACAAGGTCCTGAAGAACATCGCCCGCGTCGAGTCCGCCTCCAACCGCATCGTCGGTATCATCAAGCAGCTCAGCACCGTCGCCTTCACGACACGACTCCCTCTCCATGAGATGGGGCTCGAACGCCTGATCTCCGGCAGCCTTCGCAGAGCCCGCGAGGACAGCAATCGCGACTACGACGTAGAAGTTCAGAACCAGGTCGGCGAAATCTTCGTCAAGACCAACATCGAAGCGTTCGAAGACGCCTTGTCGAAGCTGGTCATCAACGCGTGGGAAAGCTACGGCCCAGACTTCAGCGGAGAAAGACCGATCAATCTAGAAGTCGCCCAAAACGACCAAGAGATCGTATTTTCGATCGTCGACCATGGACGAGGCATCGATCCAGAGGTCGAAGAAAATATGTTCGAACCTTTCATCAGCACCAAAAACACAGTGGGAGTTGGCATGGGGCTCACCGTAGCCCGCCACGCGATCCGCACCCTTGGAGGCGAGATAAACGTACTGCCTAACGAGGGCGGACAAGGTGTCACCGCGAAATTCACCCACCCTATAAACCGAGAAGAAAGCTAGCTCGAACCAGCAGCATACTTCCCTGACCTCCCAAGGAGGATAGAACTATGAAAATCGGATTCATCGGAGCCGGCAACATGGGCCGTGCCATCGCAAACGGATTGGTCGCAAAAGGCGTCTGCCAAGCAAATGCCCTGCAGTGCATCAGCGCCTCAGGAAAAGGCTCTGCGATTATGGCAGAGCAAACAGGGGCCCGCATCGCCACCAGCAAACTCGAGCTGATAGAACAGTCGGACATCATAGTGCTAGCCTTCAAGCCGCAGCACCTCGAGACCATCACCGCCGAGGAAGCCAAGGCGGCAAGCGGCAAGCTTGTCGTATCCGTTCTCGCAGGACGCACGCTCGCGTCCATGAAAGCAGTCTTTCCTGACGCGGCAAACCTCGTGCGCGTCATGCCAAACACCCCTTCCCAAATCGGGAAAGGCGTATCCACCTACTGCTTCGAAACAACGCCAAGCGAAGAGCAAAAAACAACCGTCGACGAAGTTCTCGCGTCATTAGGAACGGCATACGAAGTATTGGAAGAGCAACTACACGTCGCGACCGTGATCAACGGATGCGGTCCCGCATTCTACTTCCGTATCGCTCAGCTCATCAGCGAAGCTGCCGACAAGCGTGGACTGGACAAGGAACTCGCCCTCCGCCTCGCCGCCGAGACTGGTATCGGTTCACTCGAGCTCCTCAAAGGGAGCGGACGCGACCCACAAGACCTCATCGACGAAGTCGTATCGCCCAACGGCGTGACTCACGCCTTGCTCACCAGCTTGGATCGCCAAGGCCTTCCCGCAATCATCGACCAGTCCACCCAGGACGCAGCGGAACGCTCTATCGAGCTCTCCAAAGGCTAAGCCAACTCTAGAGATCCGCATCAAAGCCGATGCGGATCTTTCGCCCGCGATCCCCCCAGCCCCCTCTCCGACGAAAGCCCCTGACTGAGGGGGACGTGACGCGGTAAAGAAACACTGCTCTAGCCGATTTCGCTTCCGCGACAACTCGACCGAAAAAAAGCTGCCTGGGTAG
>JBNKSG010000137.1:0-10039 GCA_050297195.1 Opitutaceae bacterium
CGTTGTGCTAGCTCCGCCAAGCACCTCGGTTTCGTTGGCTTTTTATGGCGGATTAGGGGTGATTGGCACTCCTTATCCGGAAAACAGCGACGGGTTCGCTGCGGCGGTGAGAATTTGTGCCGCAACGACACCGGACGAGGCTCGGGCGGTTGCGAGCGCGCGTGAAATCGAGATGATTGTCCATCCAACCTGGGATCCTTTTTTGGAGGAATATGCGCGAATTGGCACGAACCAGCCGGAGAACTCTTTTGTCGCATTGTTAAACAAGTGGCTGCCGCCGCGCTGGCTTCAGCCAGTCGCCTACAGGCTTCCGGTAGTATCTGGGTTCGAAAAAGAATGGGTTGCCCTTTTCAGGACCGTGGAGGTGCAAGAAAACGTCAGCGCGATGGGGAGGCTTATACAATACTTCCTCGACTCCGGCCGTGTCGAAATTGCTGCCGTGGCCCAGAAGGCGTTCGCGGATGGTTTTCCAGACGAATTGGTGACGCATCTTTCCGCGGCGGAAGTGGCAATCGCCTTGGGGGATCAGGCTCGGTTTGGAGAAGCTCTGGGTTCTACGCTGGGCATGGTGGAGGCTGGAGAGGCGGACTATCTGGACTGGGATCTACGTGTGAGGTTGTCGCTTTTGCTTGCAGGCGCCCGCCAGACGAAGCCGGCTCGGGAGATTCTTGAGCAATGTCTTCGAGAGACGGACGAGGAATTGTTGCGTCAATTGCCTAGCGGGCAGTTAAACGGCTTGTTGCGCCTGGCCAAGGCGCTGGAGCTGGAGTTTTCGGATCGGGACTTGCGAGACTTCGGCATCTCCCTGCTTCCTGAAGCTCAGCGCTCAGGTCTGTAGGACAGGCTAGGCGTTTTGTTTGGAGAACGCGGCAAGCAGTCGACGACGTTTATGGGCTCGATCTCAATTGCTCGAGTCTTTCAAGGTTCTCGCGGGCGATCTTGTTTTGGGGATCGATGCGCAGCACTTTCTCCCAATTTTCTTTCGCTTTATCCAGCCTTCCGGATTGGGCGTAAATCAAGGCGAGGCCATTGTGAGCGTCGACATATTCGGGATTGAGCCGAATCGCTTGGTCGTAGTGGCGAATCGCTTCAGGGACGCGCTCGGGGTAAGTGGCCAGGATGTTTGCGAGATGAGCGTGTGCTGGGGCGAAATCAGGCATGTGGCTGAGGATTGTTTCGTAGTATCGGATCGCTTTGTCGAATTGACGGGATGCAGCGTAGGCGTTCGCGAGGCTGAAGTACACGCCGATCTGCGTCGGCTGTAGTTGTAGCGAGGTTTCAAAATGATGGATGGCCTCTTCCATGTGTCCCGGAAGAGCTGCGAGAACGGTGCCCAAGTTAAAATGCGCCTCTGCGAATTCGGGGTTGAGGGAGATCGCCCTCTTTAGGTGTTCGAGCGCGAGCTCTCGGCGAGAGGGGATTTTGGCAACCTCTTTTCCATAGGCGTTGTGGGCCTCCGGGAAGTCCGGTTTGACGCGTAGCGTCTCCTCGTATTGAGCCATGGCCTCGGGCCATCGGTCCGGTATCCTGGCGAGAAGGTTTGCCAATTGATAGCGAGGTTCCGCGAATTGCGGCTTGGTCTCGATCGCCACGCGATAATGTTCGATCGCCTCCGTAGTTCGGTCAGGATCCTTCTGGATCACCAGCGCGAGGCGGTAATGCGCCTCTGCGAAGTTGGGCCGAAGCTCGATGGCTCGCTTGAATAACGTGAAGGCCTCGCTTTCTCTTTCTGGAATCTTGATGAGAATTGCGCCAAGGCGGTAGGTCGAATCGGGATCCTTCGGATTGAGCTCAATGGCTTTCTGGAAGTGTACGATCGCTTCCTGCTCTCGTCCCGGTTCTTTGCTGATTGCAGATCCGAGTAGGTGCCGGGCCATCCAATTGTTGGGTACAAGCTCGGTGTTGGCGCGAAACAGTGTTTCGTTGTTGATGTAGTGGCCGCTTTCGGTGCGCGAGAGGTGAACCAGCGTGAGCAAGAGGGTGCCGCAAAGCGTCGCGACGACGAGGCGTGCCGGCGCGGTGGATCGCTTTATTAGGAGGGCTACGAGTGCAGCCGCGCCAGCGGCGATGCTGATGCTTGCGTGGTATTGAAAGTGATCCGCGACGTAGGAAAACGCGAATGGGTACACATTGAAGAAGCCTAGCGCGGGGAAGATAGTTCCCGCGAACAAGAGCCAGACCGCGAGGGGACCTCGAGATCTAGTTCGTATTGACCAGAACACTACAATGGTGATCACGGCGGCGAGCAGATGGAAGGTCCAAGTTGCCGCTCGCTGTGGAACCTCCCAAAGTTCGTAGAAGAACGCGAGGTTTGTCGGCCAGACAAGTGAGCCAAAATAGAACCATAGGATGCGCCCGGCGAGCGGGAAGCGCTGAGCGAGGGAAAGGGCGTAGTGGTCGCCATCCGCTCCGATTAGATTCTTCTCTATCCAGACGGTGGATAGCCCCGCCAATATTGCCAAGACGAACCAAGGAAGCAAAGGTAGGACGTCGCGACGCCACGAAAGCTTGCCGTTTTTCCACCACAGCACCACTAGGAGCGCTGCAGGCAGGGTCGCCGTGACCGTCTTGCTCCCGAGCGCCAGAAGAAAGAAAAGCGTCGCGCCCGCATAGGCTAGGAGGCGGCGTTCCGCTTCGAAACGCAAGTATACCAACGCGGCCAGTAAATAGAAGACCAGTGAAAGCGTGTTCTTCTGCTCCGAGATCCACGCGACGGATTCGACGCACACGGGATGTGCCACAAAGAGGGCGGCGGCCAGCCATTCGGCTCCGGCTGGCACCCGTCGCGGCGCCGTATTCGGATCCGTCTCCCCGGCAATCCCAGCGGACGGTGCCCATAGGCGTCGCAAAATCAAAGCGAGCAGGCAAGCTGCGAGCGCGTGTTGGAGGACGTTTATTAGGTGGTAGCCGAAAGTGTTGTCGCCCCAGAGCCGGTGTTCGATCCAGAACGCGCTGTGCAAAACCGGATAATATTGCTGGGTTGCCAGAACCTCGGTCCAAATGCGGGCGAGCCCGTTCCACGATTGCATGTCGGACCGCGTTACGTGGGCGGAATCGTCCCAAAGAAGCTCGCCCTGCATCGCAGGCCAGTTGCAGACTAGGGCAAGGATATAGATTAGGGCTACGAACGCCCAAGTTGGGATACGGGCGAGCCAGCTGTTCGTAGAAAACATGGGGCAAACTTATCGTGAGTGGTCGAGTCTATTCAATCCCGTTATGGTGGGATTAACCTGACTGGGTAGCGAATCTCGATGCTAGGTGTCTTCGCGACTCTGCATGGTTGAGCTGTTTGGGTGCTGCGCGCGCGATGAAGTGCCGGGTATTGCTAATTCTCCAGCTCTCCTCATCACTTTGGGGCATGTTCGTTACGGATATATCCCGATGGTTCAGCCGTTACTCGGCACTCTTGATACACCTCGCGGCAGGGGTTCTGACCACATTTTTCTATGTCGCCAGCTTTCCTCCGTTTGAGGAGAACGAAGCTGCGTTCGTTTTTCTTGTGCCGTTTGTTGTCTGGCTGAGCTTGGGGCCCTCGTTGCGATCGGTCTTTCTGACGAGTCTTGGCATCGGATGGGGATCGTGGATTGTCCTCATTTTCTGGTTACATCATGTCACCTGGGCTGGGATGATCGCGCTCGCGGGAATAATGGGGCTGTATTTTGTCGCGTGGGCGGTTGGAGTGGCTTGGTTATGCAAGAGAGCTGCCGGAGAGGGGATGTGGCGTGGGATCGCTCCGAGCGTCGGAGCTGCGGCCTTGTGGGTGGTTGTTGAGCACCTGCGTTCGCATATCTTTACGGGCTTTCCTTGGTTGCCGCTCTCGGCGAGCCAGGTAAACGAGCCGATCATGCTGCAGAGCACCTCTGTTTTTGGTAGCTGGGTGGTGTCTTTCGCTCTCGTGCTATTCAATTTCGGGATCGCCGCCTACCTGATTCGGCTTGTCGAATATGCCCGTACGAAGAAGCGAGGCGTTTGTCCGGAGTTTTACTTGGCCTTGTCTTTCATCGTGGCGATCAGCTTTCTGATACTGAGCTTGAGCTCTGGACAACAGCGGGAAGAGGCGTTTCGCGCTGCGGTGATTCAGCCTAACGTGCCTCAGGACCAGAAGTGGGATCTCGCCTTCGAACGCAAGATTATCGGGCAGCTGGAGCGGGAAACCTTGGCCATGAAAGCGCTTGATCCGGATGCCGCGTTTTGGCCTGAGACTGTGTTGCCGTATCCATTGAACGATGATGGGGCGATGGAGGCTTGGAGCACGCGCTTGGCGACGGGGCTCGAGGCTCCGATCTTCGCGGGAGCTATGGGTGTCGAAGGGGGGGCGGGCGAACTTGATTGGTTCAATAGCGTATTTTTGGTTCGGCCGGAGTACGGGCTTTTCCCTCTGTATTATTCGAAGCAACATCTTGTTCCGTTTGGTGAATACATTCCTTTGCGCTCGATTTGGCCTTGGATGGAAAAGATTGTGCCGATCAACGGGGATATTCTCCCCGGGAAAAAGTCCCAGCTTCTTCCTCTCGATTTGGAGGAGAGGACCTTGAGAGTGGGATCCTTAGTTTGCTTTGAGGACGTGTTTCCGTCTATCGCTCGTGACGCGGTGAGGGCGGGCGCGAGCTTCCTGTACGTGGCTACGAACAGCGCTTGGTACGGCAGGAGCAGCGCGGCGGCGCAGCATAAGGCGCACTCCGTTTTGAGGGCGGTCGAGACGCGTCGTCCAGTCATCCGAGTAGGCAACGACGGTTGGACGGGTTGGATTGACGAGTATGGGAGCGTCAAGGGCTCCCTAGATCCTTGGGAGCAGTCTGCCACTGTGTTCCAGATCTCGCGCGACCGCCGCTGGGTGGGGAAGGAAACCTTTTACGTAAAGCATGGCGATTGGTTCGTGTGGGTTTGCTGGGGCGTTTTTGCCCTTTCGGTTTGGGTGGCGCCTCGCTTGGTCGATAAAAAAACGGCCACCTTTTAGGTGACCGTTTCGAAAGGTTTTCCCTGCTTCGCCCTACGCCTTGATTTGGCCTTTGCCCACTACTTTGTACTTGTAGCTGCAAAGCTCGCGCAAGCCCATGGGGCCTCGCGCGTGTAGTCGATCTGTGGATATGCCAATCTCCGCCCCGAGCCCGAATTCGAAGCCGTCGGTGAAGCGGGTGCTCACATTCCAGTAGACGGTCGAAGAGTCGACTCCGTTCAGGAAGGCGGTGGCGGTTTCGGCGTTTTCGGTGATGATGGCGTCGCTATGGGAGCTGCCGTACTTGTTGATGAAGGCCATGGCTTCCTCGACGTCGGCGACGACTTTGATGGAAATGATCAAGTCTAGGTACTCGGTTGACCAATCCTCTTCCGTGGCGGCTTCGCACTCGATGCCCGCATTTTCCAAAACCGCGGCGGCTTCTTCGTCCGCTTTCAGGGTTACACCCTTGGCGACCAGTCCACGCGCGATTTGAGGTAGGTGGAAATCCAATACGTCGCGGTGTACGAGCAAATTTTCCCCGGCGTTGCAGACCGAGGGATAGTGGGTCTTGGAGTTGACGACGATGCTTTCCGCCATGGCGACATCTGCGGCTTTGTCCACGAAGAGGGAGCAAATGCCGTCGTAGTGCTTGATGACGGGGATGGTCGAATTTTCGGATACGAAACGGATGAGGCCTTCGCCACCACGTGGGATGATGCATTGGATTTGCTCGTTGAGCTTGAGCAATGTGTTCATCGCGGCGCGATCCGTGGTTGGGATGAGCTGTACTGCCTTCTCAGGCAGACCGGTTTCAGCCAAGGCTTGGGAGACCAGCTTGGCGAGGGCGGTGTTGGTGTGGAAGGCTTCCTTGCCGCCGCGCAGGATGCTGGCGTTGCCGCTCTTGAGGCAGAGGATGGCACAGTCGACGGTGACGTTTGGGCGCGACTCGTAGATGATGCCGATCACTCCGATGGGTACTCGCACTTTTTCGATGGTGAACCCTTGGGGGTGATTGTAAGTGTCGAGCGATTCGCCGACGGGGTCGGGCAGGGCGGCGACTTGGCGGGCTCCTTCCACCATGCCAGAGAGTCGCTTTTCGTTCAGCTCGAGGCGATTGAGCATGGCTCCTGTGAGTCCTGCGATTTCTCCTGCTTCAAGGTCCTTAGCGTTTTCCGCTTTCAGGCTTTCGGCGCTCTCTTCGATGAGCTCGGCGAGGCGGAGGATTGCCTTGTTTTTAAGATCGGTGGAAACATTTGCGAGCGTGAGTGACGCTGCTCGCGCTTCGAGTGCGATGTTCTTTACTAGGCTGGCGATGTCGGTGGCTTCGGTACTCATAGAAAGTTTTACGAATTAGTAGCTGAGGACCCTGCGCCTATGACATGGATTTGTCACGTGTCTTTCTGGGAACGCCCTGCCGGATGGGCTACCTAGGGACAGGACAAATGGATCATATAGGCCTTGCTTGTTGGCCGTAACTTGGACATATCCAATGTCTTATGAAAAAAACTAAAGCACTTGTATCTGTCCTCTCTCTTGCTGTTGTTGTTTTTGGCCTAACCCTGTCGGGTTGTGGTCAGAAGTCAGAGGAGGAGTCTGCAGCCGATAGCGTCTCCAACCAAGCGGACGCAGCGGCTAAGACTGCTGAAAAGGAGGCGGCGGCCCTTAAGGAAGCGGCTGAGAAGGAAGCGGCTAAGCACTAGTTTTCCGAAAAACTTTTATACCCCCGATCAGCCTGTAGTGGATTCGTCCCTACAGGCTTTTTGCTGCGACAAAATAGTGAAGCACTTCCACGAAACGAGTTTTCGAACGCTGGGAAAGGAAGAGCAAAGCACGACTGCAGTTAAGGCTCCGATGCTATCGGCTAGCCAATCCAGTGGGTCGCCGCTGCGGGCGGGGTTAAAGTATTGGAGGATTTCGTCCCAGATCCCGAAAGCGCTAACGATGGCGAAGGCCGTGAGCCACCGGCTCATGCCCGCTAGTCTAGTGGGCAGGGCTTGGAAGACGAGCGTTGCGAGCAATCCGTAAACGCAAAAGTGGTCGATTTTGTCTCGCCAGCTTAGGTGGAGCTCGGGCGCGGGAGAGCCGCTACGGGTTGAATAGGCAGACAGGAGCGCGCATGTGAGGAGGATGGGAGCCCAAGGGCGGATCAGGGCGAGGAAGTCTTTCCGCGATTCTGCTTTTTCCTTTCTTGAGTCCATTCATTCCGTTTATCGGTCCGATGGACGTGGACTGAAATAGGTGTATGCTATCTGGGAAGGGTGATGCGGGCTGTGGCTCCTTTATGTGGGCCTTCGCTCTCGAGCTTCAGGTTTCCGCCTAGACTCTTGATCGCGTTGGCGCTTCCATGCAGTCCAAAGCCATGGCCCTCGGGCTTGGTGGTGAAACCGTGAGAGAACAAGTTTGACTGGATTTCCTTTTCGATGCCGAGACCGTTGTCTGTAATCGAAATCTCGATACAGTCGGCTTCGTGGCTTTTGCAGCTCAGGTCGAGTTTGCGATTGCTCGGGGGGAGGGTGGCGAGCGATTCCTTCGCGTTTTTGATTAGGTTGATCAGGACGTCCAAGACCAAGTGCTTGTCGGTGGAGCAAACGAGGTCTTCATCGTAGTCCCTCTCGATCTTGTAAAGGGATTCGAATGATTCTCCAAGGGTTACCATAAGGGCGGATTCGACCAGGGCAGCGATGTTCACCTCCTGCTCGAAACCGATCTTCTTGGCGTGCGTCTGCTGGGTTGCCACGATGCTCTTGATGTGGCCGACGTTTTCTTCTATCTCGCGAATTCGGGCCGAATAGGCGTCCAATTCCTTCTTGAGGACGACTGCCAGCTGGTCGAGGTAGACCGGAATCTGCTTCCCGCGTTCGTCGTTTTGGAAGAAGTGAGACAATTCGTTCTCGTTGTCCTTTATGAGTTGGACAACCGCTTCCAAATTGCGGGCCCGTGATTGCTGGACTTGCCGGTCGAGGTTGTCGAGCCCGACGTTCACGCTATTGAGCACGTTGCCTACGCTATGCAGCACATTCGTGGCGACTTCCGCTCTGCCGGCGATTCGGGCGGTGGTGAGGAGTTTGTCCTGAGTTTCGTTGAGTTCGAGGAGGGCTTTTGCCAATTCGGAGGCGTTTTGCTGCAGCTCTTCCGATTGCGCTTCGAGCTCGAGGTTCTTGGACTCGAGAAGATTCGCTTGCTGCTTGAGCTCGGCGTTTTTGTCTTCGATTTCCTGGGTGCGGATCTTGACCTTTTTTTCGAGAGTGAGATTTCGCTTTCTTAGCCGGGATGAGTTTAACTTGATGGATATCCGTATCAGTAGGGCTGATACGAGGAGGTAAAGCGCGTAGGCTATGGCCGTTCGGTGCAGGGGTGGATTGATCTTGAATGGGAATTCGCTCCAGGGCCCGAGTGTCCCGTTTCCAAGCTTGGTTCTTGCTTTGAAGCTGTAAGAGCCTGGTTGCAGGTTTGTGTAGGATACTTTGCTGCTGTTGCTCCAATGTAGCTCGTCCGCAGGGATGGATGCGTCGGAGAATCCTTCCAGCCGGAACTGGAACTGAGGAGGCATAGTCGAATATGTGAAGACGTTGGATACAGTGAATTCTAGGTTGTTGTGGGCGAAGTCGAGTTCCAGCTTGGGAAGCTTTTGGTCGTTTCCAAGGCTTGCGAAGAGTTTGTCTTCGTCCTTGGGATCCTCGATTCGAATGATCTTAGTAGTGGAATCTACAATACGTTCTTTGAGCTGAAGGTCGGATTTTCGAAAATGAAAGAGCTCGAAGGAGGTCATTAGGAGAGCGTCTCCGTTCTTGAGGAATTCTATCGATTCGAAGTAGGGCTCTCCCATTTCGCTGAGAGACGTTTCGTCGCGAAGATAGCTTCCGTCGGGTTGTTTCCAGAATATCAGGTTCTTGTTGTTTGTGGATAGCCACAGGTTTTCGTCCGGGTCTGTGAAGGCTCGGCCGATACCGACGTTTTCGCTTCCGATAGCTTGTTGCAGGGACTCGTCAATTTTGAAGGTGCCTTGGCTGGGGTCCAGCAGCAGTGTTTCATAGTTCGTGTTGAGGTGGGGAATGCCTTTGTGCATCCAGAGCGATACCCACTGGTTCGGGGGGATTCCGTACTCGGGACCGTACTGGTCGAGCTGCATCTGTCCGTTTTGGATACGGATCCGCGCTGTGCGGCCGAGACCGTATTCGATCCAAAACTGGCCGCGGCCATCTTCTTCTAGTCGATTGATGAATCCTCCGGGATTCTCGATCTTTTGCAGCAAGCTCAGGGCGGTCCCTTTCTTTTCGAAGAGTGAAATCGAGTTGCTGTTTGCACCGACGAGATAGTTCGGGGTGACTTTCGAGTGTTCGAAGCGGTCGAAGGCTTCGGCTTCGATGACAAAGCTTGGGGAATCGCCTGCCAGCAGGAAAATGCCGTGGTTGGCCGTGTTTAGGTAGAGGCCGTCGTTTGTCTCGGCGACTGACCAAACCTCAAAATCTGAATCGGGGAGCGCGTTTTCGAAGCTTGAGATTCGTCCATTTTTGTCGAAGACGGCCTTGTATAGAATGTAGAAGCTCCTGACGTAGAGTTCGTTTTCATAGAAGTGCTGGCTGGCGTAGAAGAAGCTAGGGCGGATGCGTTCGTCGATAGCGGAGAGAGGGGAGTCGAGGAGGATTTTGGCGACGGTATTGTTGAAGATCGCCCAGACCGCTCCTGATTTATCGACATTGACAGCTCTGGAGCTTTGGAAGCGATAGTCGGTTTTCGGTCCGAAGTTTTCGATCGTATTTCCTTCGCTATCCAGGACTGTAATGCCTCCTCCGAGCGAGGCGACCAGGAGCCGATCTTGGGATATTAATTCGATATCGGTGATGAGGTATTCCGGATTGTATATAAAGTTTGGGTACGATTGGGAAAAGGTGTTGCCGTAGAGCCTGTAAATCCCTCGCCGCTCGGATGCCATGATGATGCTGCCGTCCGAGCCTATCTCGATGTCTGCCACGGTGATTTCACTTTGGCTGAGCAGTGAGGAGATTTCGGACAGTTTCGATAGCTTGCCGTCACGGTAGCGGAACATATCGTTATTATCGGTGAGCAGATAGTACTCGCCGTCCTTGAGGAAGGAGGCGG
>JBNKSG010000138.1:0-9967 GCA_050297195.1 Opitutaceae bacterium
CAATAGCGACGACCACAAAAGCCACGGGCAGGGTCACAGCGCCCAAGTACATGAACTCAATCCACTCGTCCTTACTCTCGTGCTGGTTGATCGCGAAGTACACATTGTACCCATTTTTGTGATACATCCTTATTTCCCAACGGGCTTCACTCTCCACCCCCCCTTCAGTCGAAGAATCGGTTTCGGAAAGTTTCGCGCCAATCTCGAGCTCCGGAACCTGATCCAACAGGACCGCATACCTGCTATTCCAATACTCAGCGTTCGTATACGAATAGCTCCCATCCGGCCCTCGAACGGCCAGCAACCTCAAAGTGCGGGAAGGCTCTTCCATAAACTCATCCTCGTAAATGACCCCGCGATAGGAACCATCATCCATCGCCCGGATCATATCGAACGGATCGTCGTCGTACGCATCCCGTTCCGCTCCCACCAAGAGAGCAGAGGCGACTGCCTCCATATCGTGATCGACGATTTCAGCGAACTCAGTTCGCAGGTTGAAGCTGACCCCAGCCATAAAGACCAGCAGGACCACGCCCGAGATAATACATGACCAAAGGGCGACCCGTAACTTGTAGCTTTTATGAAGCATCCACGCTCCTTATCCTGTATCCAACTCCTCTGACTGTCTCCAAGAGCTTAACGGACGTGCCATCGTCGATCTTGCGTCGCAGGCGCCCGATGTAAACATCCACCAAATTCGTTTCCGGATCGAAATCGAAATTCCAAACGTTCTCGAAAATCTGCACCCGGTTAAAAACCCGCCCCGGCGCCTTCATGAGAAAGACCAGCAGGTTGAATTCCTTGGTGGGCATATCGATCTTCACCCCAGCTCGAGTCACCTCGCGCGTCATCAGGTTTACGCTGAGATCCGCAACGCTGAGCACATCCAAGCCCTTCCCCATCGAGCGACGCCAGACGGCCTTCAAGCGCGCGACCAGTTCATCCACGAAAAACGGCTTCACCACGTAGTCGTCCGCCCCCGCATCCAATCCCTCAATCTTCTCGTTGTGCAAATCCCGAGCCGTGATAATGATCACGGGCGTGCGAATGCTCGCCGCCCGCATCCGCCTCAACACGCTCAAGCCGTCCAACTCATGTATCATGATGTCAAGAACGACAGCATCGTAACCAAACCGCTTCACCAGCTCGAGCGCTTCCAATCCGGAACTCGTAGTTTCCACTTCGATCCCCTCGCACCTCAATCCCTTTTCGATAAGGGAGGCTAACTTCGACTCATCCTCGACCACTAAAACCTTCATAACTACAAAAACAAACGCGCAGCGCTACCTTCCAACCTTCTCTCTCCGATTCCGATCCGAGCCACAAAACAATAATTCAATCCCCCGTAGAAGGAAGTTTCGAATCAAAACAAGCAAGGCTCCCGACGAGAGCTTCCTCCACTTCGCCCCACCCAAAGCCTATAGGGCCTCAGCAATCTCTGCTCCAAGAGACGACAACGCCCTCACATGAGCCCCGACCGCCGCCGGATAGCCATCCGCTTCGACTTTCAACTGAATCGAGAAGGCGCGACTCTCCGCTCCTTCCTCACCCGACCGCCACGTCCCCTTCAGGATCACCCTTCCAAATTCTGTCGCGTGAAAAGCGTCTACCTCCAAATCGACCTGGACAAGCCCGAGCTCCTTGTTGGATTGCTTCAATTTCCATGCAATCTCCGCCTCCAAAACCCTGCGAATTCCATCCTCCAAAGGCTCGCTCCAGAGATGATACCGGGCTGGGCGTATTTCGTATTCGGATACCGACAGCATCAAACTCGAACCCTGCAAGTAAGCTGGCAGCTTTATATTCGAAACCTCAACTCCCTCACTTCCCGAATCAGCCACTGACGATTGCAAGAGGTAGTAATGCACATCCGGCGACGGCCGAGACTGGCAACCGAACAGCAACAGTCCAACGGCGAAAATCGCCGAAACGGAAAAAACGGATTTGTTGATTCGATATTTCATGGATTTCATCTGCTGGCTTTGGGTTCGAGGTCTGGCTTCGCGGGTTTGGAAAACAAAATCGCATTGGGCTGCCGCTCCAGTTTTTGGGCGAGGCGCTGCAAATCCCCGAGCGCCGCGTTTAGCGTCCGAAAGCTCGACTCCAGCTCTCCATAGATAGGCGAGTCAGGTTCAAACCCTTGCATGGCAGACTCGACCGCATCCAAAGTCGCCTGAAAGCGCTCGGGCAAGGCCTGAGTTTGCTCGCTCGAAAACAACGTATCCAATCCTTCGATCAAACCGCGCGAATTGTTGAACATGTTACGCGCATGCTTAATCGCATCTCTAACTTCCGTCGAAAGCTCAGCCAAAGGCAGGTTATCAACCGTATTCAAAATGTTCACGACACGCCGCTCGATTTGCTCCAATCCCACCGACTGCGTAGGAAATACTTCGTACCCCCAATCCATGTCAGCATCCGCAAACGGTTCGTCGCTCTGTTGAAAAAAGTCGATGCCGACAAACAAGTTTCCCGTTAGCAAATTTCCGCGTTGCAGGGCGGCTCGTAAGCCCAAGCCCACGTATCGATCCACCAATTCCCTCATCTCCGCCAACCCCTCTTCCGTGTCATCCAACTGGAAATGCCCGGGATAAATCCGGATCAAAGCGGGGACCGGAACCGCGCTCTCTCCCAAAATATTCCGGCCGCGGAAATAGGAAAAGGAAACGTCCACTACATGACCTACCTGAATCCCACGATACTCGACAGGCGCCCCTTTCTTCAAACCGCGAACCGAGTCGTTAAAGAACAAGAGGTACTCCGCATAATAGTGATACGGAAAACGGTCGATGTCCTCTTTCGTTTCATACAAGTCAAAACCGAAGCCGTCCTCTACCACACGGCCTGATTCCGCCCCCTCCGGGAGATCAAAGGAAATGCCTCCCGCCAAGATCGACTCCACCGAATCCGCATTCAGCGAGATCCCATCCGCATCGGCCTTCAACTGGATCGCGCTCGCCTTCCAAAACCGGGTCGGAGCCGTCACCAATGAATCGTAAGGGGACCGCACAAAAATATCGTAGCGAAAACGGTTGTCTTCGATTTCGAATTCCGCCGCATCCACCTGCCCAACCCGGCGACCACGATACAAAACCGGATCCCCCACGTTGATCGCCCCCGAGTCCTCGCTAAACAAGCGGAGTCGCAGTCCCTTCGCCGATGCAGGCGTCATCGGCGGGGTTTCCAAACCCACAAACACACCCTGCCTGCCACCTTCCGACCCCGGTTCCAACACGATGTAAGCGCCGGATAGCAGCGTACCCACTCCAGAAATACCACCTAAGCCGATTCGAGGCCGCGCCACCCAGAAGAGCGTATCCTCCTTCAATAGTTCCTGCGATTCTCGTTCGATTCGAAGCGATACAATCACCGATTCGAAATCCTCGCTCAGGCGCACCCTTTCCACGAGACCGATCTCGATGTTGCGAGCTTTCACCTTGGTCCTTCCCGCCACGATTCCATCCGCCGTATCGAAACGGACCTCCACCACGGGATCCGCATTTACGATCGCGTTAAACAGCATCCACGCCCCCAACAACAACGCCAGACCGGGTATAATCCAAATCGACGAAATCCGTCGTTGTTTTCTCACTACCGCTTCATCCATCTTCAAGTGATTCCTTTTTCCTTCGTGCAATCGCATCCCATATCAAGCGCGGATCAAACGCGTGTGCAGCGAACATCGTACATATTACAACGCCCGCAAAAGCGAGCCCCGCCGATCCCGACTCGATTCTCAAGAGCGACCCAAACTGTACCAAGGCGACCAATACAGCCACCACGCAAATATCGATCATCGACCAACGCCCCAAGAGCTCGGTTAAGGCATAAAGCTTCGTATGCTGCGGGCAACTCAATCGATACCCGAACGAGCTAACCCAACAAAGCCAGGCCAAGGAAAGGATCTTTGCCA
The DNA here is from genome assembly GCA_050297195.1 of Opitutaceae bacterium. GTDB lineage: Bacteria > Verrucomicrobiota > Verrucomicrobiia > Opitutales > Opitutaceae > Pelagicoccus. The sequence goes on from JBNKSG010000138.1 coordinate 3,914, forward strand.
CCGGTACCATCACACTCGCAACGAAGATGATACTCGCTGGCAAGTAAGACTTGTGGTGCCAAAGCTGGATCACACCGCCCACGATGGTACTCTCCGTCGGCGATCCCAAGTAACGCGTAGTCATGATTGGCAGAAAGTTCGCAGGAATATATAGCACCGCCGCAGTAATCAGCCACGCCACCGTTCTCTGGATGCTATACGGTTTCCGCTGCTCCAACCGTTTCGCACACACGCCACAGCTCGAACCTGCCACTGCCGTGTTCAACGCGCCGCACCGAGGGCACAGCAATTGACCTTTCTCCGCCGCTCGTACGACTCCGATTTCATCCACTTCAGTCAGCATAACGGTGAAGGTCGGAAACGACTCTCCTCGTATCCAAACTCGAATACGCAGCCGCCAAATAGACGACGAAAACGACAAACCCCCAGAAGGAAGGACCGAAACTCACCTCTGCCAGCGACGCGACCTTGATCAGACTCACCAGCGTACCGACTAGAAGCACGTCCGCCATGCACCAAGGTCCCAAGCGTTCCACAAGTCCCGCAACGCGCCGCCATTGCAAACTGGGCTGACCTCGCAAATGGGCGACCGAAAGCCCCAAGATCGCCAAGCACTGCACAATGGGAATCCCCACGAACAGGACTCCCACCAGACTCCCCAAGATAGGCCGTTCGCTCAACAAGCCCCAAGCCACGCCCCAAACCGTAGAAGACGCTTCACCACCCGCGCTGCTGAGCGATAGGTAGCTAAAACCAAGCGTTACGAACAAGGCGACGAGAGACACCGACGCAAACGCAGCGACTCGATGCCACCCGCCTTTGAAGCGCTTCTCCAGCACAGAGCCACAGCGCGGACAATCCGCTTCCTCCCTCTCCGCCAGCACCGGCAACTGTATCGGCAGGTCACAGTGCGGGCACGCGGTAGTACGTTGGGAAGAGTCGGCAGACATGAGCGAGGCAACAAAGGAAACTCAAAAAGTATTTCAAGCCGCCTACTAGGTCAAGCGCCAGCACGCTTCGAAGATCCTTTGCTCGAATCGCATGTCCACATCAATGACAGAAGAGTCTTCCTCGATCGTAAAAGAGTGTACCGGATATTTTACGAGGACGCTTAGCATATATATAGGATTCCATACAGTAGGATCGCTACCTCGCAACAAGATCATTGGGAAACGACCAACGCAAAAAAGATTAGCCTGTCCCTTTAGAATGCCTCGAACAGAAGGGCTTGCCTCCGCATCGGTGTACCCTACCAATATCGATAAAGAACTCCAACCTGTAACCCCACACCCAAAACGATGAAACCAATCTCACTCTTCCTTTTCGCACTCCTTTCGCTCGTTCAACTCGCCCAAGCCGACATCCGCCCCATCCCCATCAGCTTTCGATCCACCGTCGCCCAAGAAGTCGGCAAAACGTCCGTATCCATCGAATACTCACGTCCCAACGCCAAAGGGCGCGAGATCTTCGGCGCCCTCGTTCCATTCGGTGAGGTTTGGCGAACCGGCGCCAACCAATGCACCTCCATCGCCTTCGACACGCCACTTACCATTGGCGGCACCGAACTTCCCGCCGGCCATTACTCTCTCTTCACCATTCCGGAAGCCGACTCCTGGACCATCGTCATCAACAGCGTACCCGATCAATTCGGAGCCTTTTCCTACGACGAATCCAAAGACGTCCTACGCTTCTCAGCAACTCCCCGCCAGTTCTCCGCCCCAATAGAAACCTTTGAAATCGTCTTCACAGACGTAGCCGACAACAAGGCGAACATCGAGCTACGCTGGAGCAACACAGCGGTTTCCTTCCCGATCTCGGTCACCGACGAAAGCAACCACCAGCAAATGCTATCGGAGATCCGACGCGACATCATAGAAGGCAACGCCCCGACTTGGGGTAATTACGGCGAGGCTGCTCGCTACTACGACAATCACGACCTCGAGCCCGAGCTCGCGACCTCTTGGTACGCCAAATGCGTAGAACTCAACCCCGACGCCTACTGGATTTTCGTCGAATACGCCAAATGCCTCAAAAAGCTCAGCAAAACCGGCGAGGCCAAAGCCGTTCTCGAAGCGGGCCTCGCCTCCGCCCAGCGCCAGAACAACGACGGCGGAATAGCATGGATAAAAGGCGAAATCGCCAATCTCTAGCCACCCCAAAAAGGAGACAAATCCCCAAGCGCTTAAAAGCCGGGCGCTCCGTCATCGGCAGCGCCCTCGCGGGCTTCCGGCGATTCAAGAGCAAGTAAGAAAAACAAGGATTAACGGTTTCTCCGAAAACGCACCTCCCCCATGCCCGCTAACTCAAGAGCAACCAAAAAAGGAGCCCGCCTTTCGGTAAGCTCCCAAATTACAACGTATCCACTAACCCCTTACGAATCAGTCGATATTCTTCAATACTTGAAGAGCTCGCTCTCGGTAGCGAGAACGAGGGCAGTATCCCTTTGTAGCACGGATTCGTACGCTTCGAGCGACTTGATAAATTCGTAGAATTCGACCGCTACAGACGATTGCTTGTAAGCGTCGGCATCGCCTCGGATCTCCAATATCAAACGAATCGTCTCCAACTCGACCACAACTAACTAAAACCGAGCGTGACGATCAAGGCGACGAGAGACACCGACGCAAACGCAGCGACTCGATGCCACCCGCCTTTTTAAACGCTTCTCCAGCACAGAGCCACAGCGCGGACAATCCGCTCCTCTCTCTCCGCCAGCACCGGCAACTGTATCGGCAGGTCACAGTGCAGGCACGCGGCAGTACGTTGAGGAGAGTCAGAAGGCATCGAAGAGGCAGGAACCAGAAACGCAACCTGTCCCAGTACCGCGAACAGCTCAAGTTCCAGACAGATCTCAAAACGTCCGCTCCGAGAAAGGCACTGACTCCGAATATCCAACCCACGGCCCCTCGGACCGTCCCAGCATCGCCGACCAAAACCACGATGACGGATCAGTCCAACTCTGCCCGTCCAACGAGACCACCCGCTCCCGCACCTCGATACGTTCTCCGTCACGCGTCGCCATTACCCGCCCCCACATCGAACCATCGATTCCCTGGAAAATTGCCATCGGTTCCGTTTTGTAGCCAATCGCCCGGTAACAATCCGCTGACAGGTGATACCTCCGCGTCGCCCGATTGATCACCCGCACCACCAACCGCCGCTCGTCTTTGGCGAATAGTTCAATCGTGCCCGGAAAGCCTTTCGCATATTCCGCAGCCCGACTTTCCAACGGCAAGGCGTACCAGCCCTCCCGATACAAATTCCCTCGAACCGTATCCACGATATCACCACTCGCGATTTTGCCCTCAGGCAAGCCCCGTGCTGAGGGCAAATTCGTAACTCCCAGAAACACCAGGACAACAAGCAAACAAACGGGAGGCACAGCCGCCAAGCGAGTGTGTTCCACAAGCCGACTACGAGTCTCAAACGCGTCCCCTTTCTTTGATCGGCTCCCCGCCCACACGATTACCGTCAACACTAGGGCGAACACAGCCAGCCCGATTCCGTCATGCGCCCACTTTCCAATCGTCCAAATTCCCGACTCCACGAAAAAGAGCAGAACGTTCCGCAGCACGTTTCCCACGAACGCGCTCAAACTTGCCACTTGTAGCAACAACACCGCCCCACGAAGCTTCGGTTTTTGGATACAAATCATCAAACACGCCAGAAACGCTGAACTCCACAGCATCTGCACCCCGCTGCACGGAGCGTCGATCACGATCATCTCACCGCGCCAAAGCATCACCGTACCTTGGACCTCAACTCCCAACCCAAAGACATTCAACACCGCTGCGCTCAGCTTCCCAATCACCCACCTCAGGGGAAAGCCCCCATAGAATTGTAGCGAGGAGATCAGAGGCAAGGCCAAGACGAATAAGCCCGAGTGCCCTAGCCAACTTCGCCGATCCGCCCAAAGCGCCGCCCATGCCAAGACCACAAAAAGCGATCGAATCAGCGGCGTCATCAAGGGAGCCGCCACCAAAGGAATCAACAAGGCCCCTGCCGCCGCCAAGTACCGCCACGAAGCAAAATGCTGCCTAACGCCTAAAACCGAAAACAGCAGCCCCACCACCAGCGCCAACACGCCCCAGGGCTCGTCCGAACCATCCACCATCCTCGCCCCATACCACCGCACCGTCGGCCAGCAAGCGACCAGCAGCAACAAGCTTATAACGTAGCGCGGAGCTTCCGTGTCCGCCGTAGCCTTGGCGAAGGAGGAAGCCCGCGACCACAGTGCAGGATCCATCCTTAGCAAACCTGCCACCAAACTCCTAGCACTCACGTCGAATAAGTATCCAGCTAACCGCAACAAGAACCAATCCCATCAAAGCCCACATTTCCGGTTCCGGAGTCACCGGCACCGATCCACCGCCCACACCGCTTTCCATCCCCTTTGGCTCCGGAAGCGGTTGCGCGACCGTCACCAGGTCACCCTCCGCATCCAGATTCCTCACAACTTTGTCCACCGCCACGAAGGACGTGTACTGCGTGAGCAAGGAATGTTTCAGGCCCAGCCGGGTAATCTCCTCTCGCCTACCTTCGCTCGGCCACAGTTCATTGTAGTCCGAAATGCGGCGAATCCGCTCCCGTGCCCACACCAGCTCGAGCGAACGACCCCCAGCGAGATCCACCGCTTCCGCCAAGCGTGTAGCCTCCTTGTATTCGGATTCTCCCGACCGACCTGAAAGAACAATCTCCCCCGACGAATCCCCCTTGTACTTTCCAAAAACAACCACCGGACGCTCCGCTAAGAGATCCGGGAGGGCGACTGGCTCAACTTCCGAAACATCCATCCCATCGAACAGAATCTGCATCCCCGTTAATATCGGCTCGCTCACGTATTCAGAAAATCGATTCGCAACCCGATCCGCTTCCTTTGGGTCCGCCACGAAAAACGGTTCCCCTTGCCCCACCTTGGCCATGCCTTCGATTAAAAAGCGGTTCGGCGAGGATCCAATTCCGCAGGCAAATACATTTGCCTCATCCAATCGCGAGCGGATCAAGTCAAAGACGCGATCCTCCACCACCACATAGCCATCTGTCAGCACCACGATACTACGACTGACTACCAAATCCCGCGGCGTATCATAGACCTTGTTGAGCGCCGGCAATAAACGCGTCCCGCCGCTTCCTCTCGTCTCGTAAAGGAATTCGATGGCGGCCGACAGATTTTCCACAGTAGCGGGTAGCGGCTCGGGCGAGAACACCTCCGATTCCCCGGCGAACAAAAGCACATTGAAACGATCCGTATCCTCCAAGCGAGCAACCAGCGACTCCATCATTTTCTTGGCCGTATCCAACGGAACCCCATGCATCGACCCCGAAACGTCGATCACGAAAAAGAACTCCCGCGGCAAACGCTTCCGCTCCACCCCTATTGGCGGCTCCAAGCTTGCCATGAAATATTTCTCGCCTCCGCTTTCACTCACCCAAACGCCAGATTTCACTGCGTCACCAGAAACTCGATACCGAATCCGAAAATCACGATTCCCTACCAATTCCGCGTCCCCCTCCAAGCGAACCTCCGCCGTCCGCGCATCGACAAAGGCGACCTCCGCTTCGTGCGAATCGCATACCGCTTGCTCGATCGCCATCGCCGAGCGGATCCGCATCAGGATCTCGTAGCGGACTTTACGAACTTCATCCTCTGAAAGATGTGGATTCCCCACCCACCCTACCGACTCTTCGGAAAAGCGCGGCCCCACCACCAACGGCAGACCGAAAGCATACTCGCTCTTCTCACGCTGCACCCACTCGGTATAGCTCAAAGTAACCTCCACCACATCGCCCGGCAGGATATTCGCCAGATTCATTTGAAAGACATTTGGCCGGTGCTGCTCCAACAAGCTCGTCGTTTTTCCTTCCGCCTTGGCTGCTTCGTACGTGCGTCTCGCCTGTGCCTTCTCTTGGATCTCAGCTTCCACCACCCGATCTCCAATCCGCATCGACAGGGCGCTCACCGCTGAACGCGTCGACCCGGGAAAGACGTAGACCGCCTCGATGGGCTCGCTTCCGACATTGGCGTAGGTCTGCACGAGCTCGATTTGGGCAAGC